>CBFHJX010000063.1:0-8153 GCA_965656285.1 Luminiphilus sp.
GGACCGTCGCCATTCACCATATTGAAAACGCCTGCAGGAACACCGGCCTCGTGCATGATTTCAGCAAAGATATACGACGACAGTGGCGCCACTTCGCTCGGCTTCAGTACCATTGTGCAACCGACAGCAAGCGCCGGTGCGACCTTACACGTCACCTGATTCATCGGCCAATTCCACGGTGTAATCAGACCGCAAACGCCAATCGGCTCTTTGACCACTCGGTGTGCGCCCAGGTCTTCGGAGAACGCGAAATTGCGGAGAATCTTTGCTGCCTCAGTGATGTGCGCAAGCCCGGCATACGCCTGGGCCGTCGACGCCAAAGAGATGGGTGCGCCCATTTCTTCTCGAATAGCCTCGGCAATGTCACCAATGCGTGCAACGTAGCATTCAGCAATTTTGTCCAGTAGCGCCGCGCGCTCCTCTACCGAGGTCTGGCTAAACGTTTCAAAAGCTGCCTTGGCCGCGGCCACTGCGGTGTCGACATCGGCCTCGTTGCCGATCGAAATTGTGGCACACGACTCCAGTATCGCGGGGTTTTCAACCGCAAGTGTGTTGCTGGTCTCAGGCTCAACCCAAGCGCCATTGATATAAAACTTAGTGTAATCACGCATTATTGTTCTCCAGTCTTAAAACGATTTTGACGTTATTCAGTATTCATAGCTGAACTCTACTTCAGAACGCGGCTCGGATGCATCCCATCGACATAACCCATAAATGGTGTATGAATTGAATAACCCAGCAACTCTTGGGTTCGCTTGGGCAACAAACGCGCGCGCTCAGCAGGAACCGCCAGCAACATATTTTCTAGCTGCCGTGCCCATCCTGCACAGTACTGGGGGGTGACAATGAGACGATCAGTCTCACTCCTGTTGGCACCACCGCGGTGCCACACGTCGCTTCTCATGATCATAATAGACCCCTCAGGCATTGCGGTGTGCACTGAATCTTGCGCGCACTGACGGTCATCGCCCTGAGTCTCAGTCTGTGTGAAGTGTTCGTCTTGCAGCATCCCTTGCAGCATCCCTTGCAGCTCACTATCTGCCCAACGGTGACTGTAGGGTAGTACTTCCGTTGCACCGTTTAACACCGTCGTCTCATCGAGCGCCCAAAACACGGAAATACCGAAAATACCGTGCGGGTGTGGAACACCAATGTGAGCGTCATCGGTGTGCCAGGGCTGGACCGATTCTCCAGGATGAAGATTGATTGAGAGACAGGCGGAGAGTAGACAGCTTTGACCTAAAAAGTGCTCGGCAAAGGCCAGCGCCAGCGGGTGTTCAACCATTGCAGCGAACCTGTCTGACTTGGCAAGCAGTGCGTAAAGCCTGTGACTACTGGTCCCCTCAAACACGTTGCGGCCGCGAGGCGACTGTGCCGTGTGACGCTCGAGCTCATCGCGGTACTGCCGACAATCCTCAACGGACATTGCGTTTTCAATAATCACGTAGCCACGGTCATGGACCGCGTTGAGCGAGGACGCAAAGGCCGACGCTGACAACCAGGGCGATGCCATTGCTGCATGCGTCGTGGTTGGCTTAGCGTTGTACATGACCGACATTCTCTCGTCTCAAGTTGGTGCCACGTCCAGCTTTGATTCATACTAACGGCAACAGAACATACTGAGGCTTCTAGCGTGAATCAAGCAGTAGATTTAGACGAACTGACACTCTTTCGTGACATGGCGCGGCGCGCCTTCGAAAAAGAAATTTCACCGTTCTATGAAGAGTGGGAAAACAATCACATGGTGCCGCGTGAGCTGTGGAATACGCTCGGCCAGGCGGGACTACTCTGCCCGGACGTTGATGAGGCGTATGGTGGCGCGGGGACTGTCCCACACGTGACGCTGGCAATGATCGAAGAGCTCTCTCGTATGGGTTTTGGGGGATTTGCCTCGGGCTATGGGATTCACTCCAACATTATTGCGCCCTATTTGAGTCGCCACGGCACCGAAACGCAGAAGACACATTGGTTACCACGTATGGTGACGGGTGAGGTGGTTGGCGCACTTGCAATGACGGAGCCCGGTGCTGGCTCAAACGTTCAGGGCATTCGAACCAGTGCAGTACGTGACGGCGACGAATGGGTTTTGAACGGCTCGAAAATCTTCATCACCAATGGAATACACGCCGACCTAGTTATCGTCGCGGCGATTACTGATCCCGGTAAAGGTGCGAAAGGAACCTCACTGTTTTTAGTCGATGCACACGCACCCGGCTTTGAAAAGTCCAAGAAGATCGAGAAAATTGGTCAACACACATCAGATACGGCACTTTTGTTTTTTACCGATGTTCGACTGCCCGCAGATGCGTTATTGGGCGAGGTAAATAAAGGGTTTGCCATTCTCATGGACGAGTTGCCGCGAGAGCGATTGGGCATTGCCGCACAGGCCGTCGCCG
Source organism: Luminiphilus sp. (assembly GCA_965656285.1). Lineage (GTDB taxonomy): Bacteria > Pseudomonadota > Gammaproteobacteria > Pseudomonadales > Halieaceae > Luminiphilus. Next base: position 2,397 of record CBFHJX010000063.1, read on the forward strand.
CGTCTGAGGGCGCACTGGACATCACGATCGAGTACGTTAAAGAACGCGAGGCCTTTGGAAAAAAGGTCGGTCAGTTCCAAAACACCCGCTTTAAGCTTGCAGACGTCAAAACCCAAGTGGCGGTCAATCGGGCCTTCTACGAGCAATGTGCCAACAAATACGCGACCGACGAGCTCAGCACTGAAGAAGCCGCAATGCTCAAGCTTGCCAGCTGCGAAATGCAGTGTGATGTGGCTGATCAGTGTCTTCAACTTTTCGGCGGCTACGGCTACACCACCGAGTACCCAATTTCTCGTTTTTACGTCGACGCACGAATTCAAACCATTTACGGCGGCACTTCAGAGATTATGCGCGAGCTGGTTGCTCGTTCGATCTTAGGCCGTGAATAAGCGTGATTAAGGTGAGATTTATGACACTCTTTCGAATAAGCCGGCTCGTTTTGCCGGCTTTTTTTGCACTGTGCGCTTCAACGCTTACTGCCTCTGACGAATCACTCGACGCGGTCATTGCTAATCACTGGGACTGGGTGCTCGAACAGTACCCAGAGTACCGCCGCGAGTACGGCGATATGTCAGGAAACCAGAGCTGGACCGACTTGAGCATAGAGACACTTAAACAGAGAAATGCCGCAACAGCGGCGTTTCGCGCTGATCTCAGTCGAATTGACACCTCAACCCTGAGTCCCTCTGCGCAGCTAAATCAACGAATGCTGGCAACCACACTCGACGAGGATCTTGAATCTTTTGAGAGTGGTCTCCACCTCATAGCGCTCAATATGCGAAGCGGGCCGCAACATCGATACACCATGGTCGACCGACTCCCGATGAGTAGTGAGCGCGACTACCTTGACTGGCTTGCGCGCCTTGAGAAGCTTCCTGAGCAACTTAAGCAGTATCAAGCGCTCCTCGAGTCAGGAGTCCAGACAGAGCGGACTCAAGCCCGAATTATTATCGAGCGCATTCCTAATCAGCTCGATGCGTTGATCGTCGACGACCCTGAAGACAGCCCTTTCTGGGGTGTTTTTGAGAACATGCCCAAGGCCATTGAAAGTACCACTGCCGAGACGCTTAAGAATAAGGCCCGCTTGGTAATTAGCGCGTCACTGACGCCGGCTTACGCGGAGTTCAAGGCTTTTATTGAAGAACGCTATTTACCAAACTCACGTGAACAACCTGGCATTGGATCACTCCCTGGCGGCAAGACAATCTACGCCATGTTGGCCCGACACTTCACGACCACCGACCTGACACCTGAGCAAATTCATAACATTGGCCTTCGCGAAGTGGCCCGTATTCGCAGCGAAATGCAGGACGTGATTGACGAGGTTGAGTTTGAAGGTGACCTCAGCGAATTTAATGATTTCCTGCGCACTGACCCTCAATTTTATTACGAGACACCAGAAGCCCTGTTAGAGGGCTATCAGGCGGTATCCAAACGCTTGGATCCGGAACTGGTAAAACTATTCGGGAAACTGCCACGCATGCCGTACGGGGTGCGTCCCATTGCTCCGGAGCTCGCACCCGATACAACAACAGCCTTTTACATGCGCCCCGCATTAGACGGCAGTCGACCCGGTTGGTACTACGTTAATTTGCACCGCCCCGAAGTGCGGCCCAAATATGAAATGGAGGTCTTGTCGGTGCACGAGAGCGTCCCAGGACACCACCTGCAAATCGCCCTTGCGCAAGAAATAGACGGCTTACCTGAGTTTCGCCGTAACAGCAGTGTCACCGCATTCATCGAGGGCTGGGGGCTTTACTCCGAGCGACTGGGTTACGACATGGGACTCTACACCGACCCCTACTCGCGTTACGGCCAGCTCATTTACGACATGTGGCGGGCCGTTCGACTCGTGGTCGATACGGGCATCCACTACTTCGGTTGGTCACGCCAAGAGGCGATCGATTACTTCAAGAACAATGCGGCCAAAACAGAATCCGACATCATCAACGAAATTGACCGATATATTGGTTGGCCCGGCCAGGCCCTCGCCTACAAAATTGGTCAGTTAAAAATGCTGGAGTTGCGCGCTCAAGCAGAGGCTGAACTGGGCGATCGATTCGACATTAGAGCCTTTCACGACGAACTTTTGGGCGCCGGCGCTATTCCACTGGACGCCCTAGAAGCACGAATGAATCTCTGGATTACAGCCGAAAAAGCGCGTCTCTAACCTACACTGCGGCGGGAAGGTAAAGCCTTCCCTCGGCAAACAAAACACACCGGCCTGACAGCACAACGCGGTCACCTTTGAGCTGGCAGTCGAGTTGGCCTCCGCGCTCTGACAACTGCAGCGCAGTCATCTCAGTCAGACCCAACCGCCCCCCCCAAAATGGCGACAACTGGCAATGCGCAGACCCCGTGACTGGGTCCTCATTAACCCCCAGCTGAGGTATGAAGAAGCGCGACACAAAATGCGCTGTCGACCCGCGCGCCGTCACACTGACACCCAAATCTGTGGCCGCGGCGAGGGCTTCAAAGTTTGGACTGCAGGCACTGACAATGGCTTCGTTTTCGACTTCACACACCATTTGCCAGGCATTTTCTTGTGGCCGATAAGCCCCCAAAATGTTGACACCCAGGGCACGTTCAAGCGCGTCAGAGACCGGGACTTTGACCATGGGAACCGCGGGGAAATCGATGCTGAACGCCGTACCACAACGACTAACCCAAAGCTGACCACTGGCGGTTTCAAAGCACAGTCGATCACTCTGCCACGCCCCAGAGTGAGAAAGCGCAAAGGCTGAGGCCAATGTGGCATGACCACACAGTGGCACCTCGCTCACGGGCGTAAACCAGCGCAGTCGGTAATAATCCGGACCCAGTTGCTCGAGAAATGAGGTCTCACTGAGATTGTGCTGTGCGGCAATAGACTGCATTAACTTATCGCTCAGCGGAACCTCGACAGGAACCACTGCCGCAGGGTTGCCCCCGAACGGTTTGTCGGTAAAGGCATTGACCGTATACACGTGAAGGCTTTGATTCTCAGCCATGCAGACCTCTCATCAGGCTCCACGACACCTCGTTGTGTCGCGATGCTATTTTAGCATCTCCAAACACTCCGCCAACGTACCGACCATCTGCTCCATGTGCTTTTTCTCCATCACGAAGTGCGGTGCCATTTGAATCGTGTCGCCGCCGTAGCGGACCAGCACGCCCCGCTCCCACATGGCCATGGCCACTTCGTAGGGTCGTCTTAAGGGCTCATCACCTCGCGCCTTCAGTGTAATTGCACCCGCAAACCCGTAGTTACGAACGTCAGAAACGTGAGGTTTGTCCGTCAGTTGATCGTGCAGTAGTGCCTCGAAGAACGGGGCGTCGGCCGCAACGCGCTCGGGAAGCTTCTCATCGACCAATATGTCCAACGCGGCCAATCCCGCCGCACAGGCGACCGGGTGTGCCGAGTAGGTATAACCGTGGGCAAATTCAAGGACGTAATCAGGCCCACCGTTGGCCATGAAGGTGTCATGGATCTCAGAAGAGGCGATGACAGCCCCCATAGGAACTGCGCCATTGGTCAATTGTTTGGCGACATTCAAAATATCGGGCACGACACCAAAGGCGTCAGCGCCTGTCATTGCACCGCAGCGACCAAAGCCGGTGATGACTTCGTCAAAAATAAGCAGCACGTCATGTTGATCGCAAAGCGCTCGCAACCGTTGTAAATAGCCCACAGGTGGCGGTAACACTCCGGCAGAGCCGCCCATAGGCTCAACAATCACCGCTGCAATCGTCTCTGCACCATAGCGCTCAACGAACAGCTCTAGTTCATCTGCCAAGTACGCGCCCTGCTCTGGCATTCCGCGTGTAAACGCGTTCTGGGGCAGCACGGTGTGTGACAAATGATCAGTCTCCAGCACTTCACCAAAAAGTTTCTTATTGGCTGGAATACCGCCCACAGCAACACCACCAAAGTTCACCCCATGGTAGCCTTTTTGTCGACCTATGAAGCGCGTTTTTTGTCGCGCGCCTTTGAGCTGCCAGTACGCACGCGCCATTTTTAATGACGTATCGGCCGATTCTGAACCCGAGTTTGTGTAGAACACATGGTCGAGCCCCTCAGGCATCAAGCCGGCAATTTTGGTCGCCAACTCAAACGCCTTAGGGTGCCCGAACTGAAAGGGAGGGCAAAAGTCCAACTGCTCCATTTGGCGCCGCACCGCTTCGGTAATTTCAGGCCGTGCATGACCCAATCCAGACGTCCAAAGTCCAGAATGCCCGTCCAGCACTTGCCGCCCATCCCCGTCGGTAAACCAAACCCCTTGGGCGGCCTCGATCATACGGGGATCTTTTTTAAACTGTCGGTTGCCTGTGTACGGCATCCAGTAGGCGTCAAGGTTTAAGGTCATGGCCATCTCATTCCTGTGAATCGATCGTTTTTCAGCACGCGATTGATCGCGGGTTTTGTCGAGCAGCAACCCGTGGGGTAACAGGGTCGCATCAGAACGCAAAAACCTGCAATACTCCTTAGGCAATCTACCCGTTCGTGCACGCCGTACTGTATCCAACACGGCGCCTGTGCGTCACGCGCTCAATTACCTATTGTTAGGAGTACGTTTTATGAGAATCACGAGTCGCAACGCTGTTATGGCAGCGTCGTTATCGATCGTCATCGCGCTACCGGCCATCGCTCACATAGAGCGTACTGAGCCGCTTCAATCACTCAGACAATCGTTCTTCGCCATCGTTGGAATGACGTTTGGTCCCATGGGGGACATGGTCAAAGGAAAAATCGAGTGGGACGGCGCAACATTCGCTGCATGGGCTGACGACCTCGCCGCCGTATCTCAAGTCAGTGTCGAGCGAGGATTTGCGCCAGGCAGTGACAAGGGAAAAACACGAGCCAAACCTGCAATTTGGGAAAATCCGGATGACTTCGCCGAAAAGCTTGCAAATTTTAGGCGCGAAGCGGCCGCACTTGCTGTTGCAGCTAACTCTGGCGACAAGTCGGCTGCGATCGCTCAGTTCAAGCAAACAGGCGGAACCTGCAAAGCCTGCCATGACAACTACAAGAGCCGTGGTTACCTTTACGAGTAGCTACGAGCACCTACTGGCTCCGTAAAAGCCTCGCTGAGCGCGCACTGCGCCTCAGCATCGACATGCGTCAGTAATAACTAGGCGCGTCGGGGGCCCACCACACTAAAACACTCAGTACGATCGCGGTCATAACCGCAATGAAAACGGCTCGCGTAAAATGCACGGGAGCCTCTTTCCCTACACGGTCCGCAAACGAACCTCGCCACATTGTCTGAATCATCGGACGTTGCTTTCGCCACTGGTGCCATGCAATAGCCGCTAAATGCAGCACCACAAGCCCCTGAAGAATCGCCCAGTTAGTCTCGTGCCACTCGGACGCTGTATCGATCAAAACACCGTCGAAGGCATAGGCCAAGGGACCATCAAACGCGACATCGTCCACCGAAAAAAGCCCAGACACTCCTTGAGCCAAGAGCGCAAGTAATAACGCAACCGTCGATAACGCACCGAGCGGATTGTGCCCGACCACGTCATCGCCCTGAGTGATATAACGCGCGATTTTCCTTGGACCGACAACAAAGTTTGAAAATCGACTGTGATAGCTCCCAACAATCCCCCAGATGAGGCGCGTCACGACCAGCGTAATGAGCACGTAGGCCACGTAACTGTGGATTTGCATGCGCCCGGTTTCACCGCTCCACCACATAAGACTTAACCCGACGGGAAAGGCCCAGTGAATCAGCCGCGTCGGCACATCCCAAACGGGATTGGAACGGGTCACTT
>CBFHJX010000064.1:0-8080 GCA_965656285.1 Luminiphilus sp.
GCCTCTAAAATCTCATCTACGCGAACGTTGACCTCGCGGCCAGTGCGTTTCCTAGTGAGCTGCAGTTCTTCGCCTGGCCACACACCTGCGACAAACAAAACCTGACCATCCGGTGCCTCGACCACGCCTTTACCGTCGCTGCTGACATCGCGCACAGCGGCGCTAAAGCTATCCGTTACCGAAGGAACGGAGCGACCTGCAGTTTTTGAGCGTCGCGAGAGCTTTCCTGAGTTAAAACTTACGTTGCGCTTGGACACGTCATGGCTCGCCTACGGCAGTGACACCGACTCATTGATTTATGAACCTGGATCTCCGCCCAGGCCTTTCTCGTCGCACGGTGATATTACGATGTGGCGCCGCTGGCAGGGATCGAACCTGCGACCTTTCGCTTAGGAGGCAAACGCTCTTCCAACTGAGCTACAACGGCAAGCGTGTAAGTCTAGGTCAGCCAGCACTAAAACACTATTCGTCTGTCGCGGTTATCGGGTTAATGCCGAATAATTCGGCTGATCGATCTGCAGCTGCCCGGCCACCGTGTGTCGCAGGTGATCGGCTAAGGCGTCATCGAACGCGTGAGACCCCGATCGGAGAATGTGTACCAACTGCCAGCGGAGTGCGTCTAAGTCCCCCTCTCCAAACAATTCCTTTAACCGGCGGTGCTCCGCCGAAATCAGGTCAGGTCCGAGCGTCAGCTCGCGCTCCGCAATAGCGAGTGCATTGACGGCTACGCGAATTAAAAACTTATCGGCACCCTGAAATACAGGAGCAACATCTTCCAGCAGATGGCCTTTGACGGCGCTAATTAGCTCCTGCGTTTGAGGCAGATTCCCTTCGCCCCCACTCTGCTTTAAAGTCTCGAAAGACCCAGGAATCAACAAACGCGCACAGTCCATTTGCGCCTCGGAGCTTCGCCGACCGATGACCGGTCGCTCAACCGAAGGCGTTTCGCCGGTCCGCCACGTATTGGCCATTCCAAGCGTCGTTATCGACCACCAAAAAGACCCAAACACCTCCCAAAACAATAAGGCTGCGGTGTCGACAGAGATGCCCGAGACAGACTCATAACCCGACACCAAGTCACTGGGTGCTCCAAAACCACCGACAGGAAGGTCTCGCTCACCGAATCGCCATGAGTTCACACAAAGCCACCCAAGATCACGCATCGGATCTCCCATGTGGCACAACTCCCAATCTAAGACCGCCTGAACACCGGATTTAGACACCATAAGGTTGCCGTTGCGGAAGTCTCCATGAACCAAGCATGGCGCAACAGCCGTCGGTAAGTGGGTCAACAGCCATTGCGCGGTAAAGTCGATCATGGGCTGAGGCGTATTTAGTGCAATATAGGCATCCCATGTCTCACGCACCAGCACTTCAGGCGATACGCATTGGAGTTCATGCCTTAAGGCGGAGGGAACAGATATCGCGTGAATCCTGGCCAATGTTTTTCCACACTCTTCCGCCAGCGTCGATCTCACATCGGCCAACTCAGGCAATTTCACAATCCGGTGCCCCAAAGTTTCGCCCTCAAGCCACTCCATAAGGTAGCCCTCTCCGAGGTCGTGTTTCGGCGCCAGCTCGCAAACAACATTGGGGACAGGAACGCCCGCAGACTCAGCCAGTCGCAAAAGCGCAACCTCAGCACCCGCGCTTAACTGACCTTGGGAGCCAGCTATAAGTCCCGGTTGCGCGCGCCGCAAGGCATAGTCGCGCTCAAAACCCTCCACCGAGCGAACACTTACTCGAAAGGTCTGTTGCGAAGCACCTGCCGTAAGCTGACGCACCCCCTCTACGCTAGCCCCGGCAAACTGTTGATCAACAAACTGACTGAGGCGCGCTTCAAATTGCGGGTCTACCGCCATTAACTGACACCCTTCGGTTTTTGTTGGCTCATAAATCCGAACATATAGCCGGCGATACGGCGCTTTTGAATCTCATCGGCTCCCTCGGTAATGCGATAACGCCGATGATGTCGGTAGATATGTTCAAATGGTTTATACCTCGAATAACCCAATCCACCGTGCACTTGCATCGCAGTATCCGCCGCCTCACAGCACAACTGATTGGCTTGGTAGTTGCACATAGACACCTTATCGGAAACGGAAAACGCGCCGTCGCGATCCATGAGCCAGGCTGTTTTGTGAATAAGCGCTCTGAGCATCTCGCACCGTGCCTGAAGATCGACCAACGGAAATTGTATGGCCTGGTTCGTCGCCAGAGCTTTACCAAACGGTTTTCGATATTTGGCATACTCAACGGCCTCATTCACACAATACTGCGCGGCACCTAAACTCGACGCGGCCTGTCGAATCCGGTTTTCATTAAAAAAGTGCTGCACCACCTGTAGTCCCCGACCGGCACCTGCGAAAATTGCTGCATCGGGTACACGTACGTTTGTGAATCGAACCCGCGCATGGTCTGACGGCATGTTGAAAGTCCAGAGATACTCCTCGACTTCCACACCCGGCGAATCCATAGGCACCAAAAAGGCAGTGATACCCAGGGCATCACCCGCGTCACCAGAGGTTCGGGCCATAACCATATCGCTGTGCGCGGTATGAACGCCCGTATTCCAAGTTTTGACGCCATTAATAATCCAATCGTCACCATCGCGTGTGGCAACCGTCTCCATATGCGTAGCATCAGAACCGTGATCCGGCTCAGTAATGCCAAAGGCAAAGCCTTGTGTCGCCGTCTTGAGTCCGGGTAACCATGCGGCCTGCTGCTCGGGCGTCCCGTACTCGAGCATGAGTAAAAGTCCTATGTTGTTGCCCACGACCGAGTGCTCGTTTTGCAAGTCGTTGTGCAAACCGAGCCCCTTAGCCGCGAGATGTTCTCTAATGATGGCCATGCCAAGGTTGCTGCCGTTCCTGCCTCCGTGCTCCTTTGGAAAGGGATAACTGTAAATTCCCGCTACGATTGCGCGTTGCTTTGCAACCGCCAGTAATGCCTCCCAGTCCTTATTGGGTAGCCCCTGTCGGTCCCAATCGGTTCGAGCATCTTCACGCCGATGATCAAAGAATCGACTATTGTCGTCGGCACCTTCCAAGGGTTTTATATGCTCTTCAATAAACGCATCAACCTCCCCTAGGAAGTGTTGAATATCTTCTGGAATGTCAAAGTTCATAAGACGCTGGTCTATCGCTAGTATTTGAACGTCACGTTACGATCGAACGCTCCAGAACTCAATGCTTTGAAGGGATGGCCGAATGTGCAGGCGTCTTGCCCGAGCCCTCGAGTCAGTGCCTGTGCTTTATGACGCCGATCCGAGTTGACAGCGCACCCCACTTTGAGCAGAAATAACGTTGCGAATTCGCCAATACAAGGACGGTCTATGACCTACGATCTAATTATAAAGGGCGGCACCGTCGTCGATGGTTTAGGCACCGAACCCTTTATCGGCGATGTCGCCGTTATAGGGCATCACATTGCCGCCGTCGGACACGACCTCGGCGATGCCGCATCAGTTGTCGATGCAACCGGCTGCTACGTTGCGCCAGGCTTTGTCGACATCCACACTCACTATGATGGACAAGCGACTTGGGATCCCGAGATGGCCCCCTCCTCATGGCATGGGGTCACAACCGTCGTCATGGGCAATTGTGGCGTCGGCTTCGCGCCCGCAGCGCCCGATCGACACGACTGGCTCATTGGTCTTATGGAAGGCGTTGAGGATATCCCGGGCTCCGCACTCGCTGAGGGGATGAGCTGGAACTGGGAGAGCTTCCCTGAGTACCTGGATGCACTCGAAGAATTGCCTCGTGCCATTGATGTGGCAACCCAAGTCCCTCACGGAGCGGTTAGAGCTTATGTGATGGGTGATCGAGGTGCTGCTAATGAAGCACCTACGAGTTCCGACATCGACGCTATGGCCTGCATCGTTGAGGAAGGACTGCGGGCCGGCGCACTGGGATTCTCAACATCGAGGACCGTTCTGCACAAGTCTATAGAGGGCGAATTGGTCCCGGGTACAACCGCTGACCCTGAAGAACTGATCGGCATTGCCCGGGGCATGGCGAAGGTCGGCCATGGTGTTTTCGAGATGTCCAGTGATCTCGTCCCAGAGTGGAATGAGTTTGATTGGATGGGTGACATGAGCAGAGAAACAGGACTCCCGGTCACATTCACTGCACTCCAATCACCCGTGAAAGCGATGAATATCGATGAACAGCTGGCAAAAATGCGCAGTCAAAATGCCCAAGGCGCCAACATACTCGCTCAGATTGCGATGCGTGGCACAGGCTTAATTTTGGGATGGCGAACGTCATTTAACCCCTTTTCTTTTAAGCCCAGCTGGGCAGAGGTTGCCGCGCTTAACGAAGTCGACCAGATCGCTAAATTGGCCGATCCGGAGTTTAAAAAGACGCTTTTGAGCGAAACGTCTGTTTATCCCGAAAGCGATCTTCAGTTTCTGGGCCAACTAATGGCTGAAGGATTCGAGATGCAGTATGCGCTGACAGATGACTTCAATTACGAACCGACAAACGAGCAATCCATCGCATATTTGGCGTCAACGAATGGCCTTTCAGGGGCTGAATATGCCTACGACTTAATGATCAGCAACAATGGAACAGGTCTGATTTACTTTCCGCTTCTCAACTATGCTGATGGTGATTTGAAATTCCTTGAGCCTATTCTTCAGTCTGACGACTGCATTAACTCCCTCTCTGACGGCGGTGCGCATTGCGGGACGATTTGTGATGCGGCTTCACCCACATTCATGTTGCAACATTGGGTTCGCGATCGAGACGGATTTAGACTGAGTTTGAGTGACGCTATAAAACGCCAATGCGCTGATACCGCAAAGGTATATGGACTTCATGATCGCGGTGTACTGGCACGTGGCTACCTCGCAGATATTAATATTATCGAGCTCGAAAACATTGCCATGAGCAAGCCTTGGGTCGCCAATGATTTGCCCGCAGGTGGCAAGCGTTTGCTGCAATCTTCCTCAGGATACCGCGCAACCTTTAAGTCCGGTGTGCAAACATTTGACAATGGGCGCTATCTTGGAGCAACACCAGGCGTCCTCGTACGTGGCCCACAGAACGCGCCTTGAATGAGCAACTAGTGGACTAAGAATAAGGCGCGACAATCTCCATCCGCAGTCCGTTGTCGTCTGAAGGCCCAGCGTGCGGGAGCACAATGCGCCTTTCGGGTGCGCGTTCTGCGGTGAGCAGACAAACGAGCGCATCAATAAAGTCGTCCGGTAGCACCTCTTTTCTCGGATAAGTCGCAAGTCCGCGCGATAGTGCACTCTCAACGTCTCCGAGCTCGCGCAGCAATGTAAGACGTGCAGCACGGCCATCCTCGGTCTTCTTACTCGTCTGAAGTGCAACACCACCGTTCAAACACGCAAAAGCGACCTCGGGATGGCACTCGTGCCACACCCCCTTTCGCGTGGGCTGTGCAAGCCAACGGTCCAGTTCTCTTATTTTTGGAAACAAGTAAAAGGATTGCTTGCTCAGGCCTTTACCCGAGAGTGTTCTGGATAAAGCGTTCGCCTCGGCGTAGTCGGTACAGCCTACAACCTCCCGTGCGGGCACTCCAAATACGCTGGAGGACCGGTACGGGCGCAACTGAGCTCGCGCAAGAGCATCACAGTGTCGGGTCCCACCTTCAGTCAACAAGCCAATCGGCATGTCAATCATCAGGGTCGCCTCTAATGCCAAAGAATCATTCAAGGACGACAGATCTGTCGTCATCTCAAATTGAACTTCGCCGTCGACCCGGAACGCCATGACCCAGCCACCTCGACACCCGTCAATACCCAACGCTGTCCTTGGCGCGACACTGACGCTACGCTCTGAGACTGAAACCGAGTCGGAGTTTGGTTGCATCCGATTGTCTGTACTGAGATTTGCCACCAAGCAGGGTTCTCGCGGTTACTTAAAATCGAGACGTTGGATTTGTCTCGGTGGACCGATGAGCGTTCTTCGCGTGACCGGCAAGATCAGTCACACTGCGCTTTCAGCTCAAAAGTGGATCGGCGACGCAGGGGCAGACGATCGAAAAGTGCCTAACAACAGTCGAGTTGACGACGGTGTAGGTCCGAAACGCCGAGTTTACTCAGCGTCGTCTGCGGGCCAACTAGAAGGTCCCTCGTCCTCTGCAGCCATATCTGCACACCATCGCTTACATTTGGAATTCAGGGAGCTTAACGATCATATTACCCACGCTGTCGCTGACCTGCAGCTGACAGCTCAGACGTGAGTTGCTCTCTCGATCGGGGCGAAGGCCCAGCATTGACTCCTCCTGGGGATCAACAGCGGGAAGCGGACCTGCCGACTCCTCGACAAAGCAGTGACAGGTACCACAGACAGCACCGCCGCCACAATCGGCGTCGATCCCAGGGATATCGTACTTCATCGCTACTTCCATAATGCTTATGCCATCATCGGCATCCACTTCGTGCTCAGTTCCATCAAACTCAATGAACTTTATTACTGGCATCACATATCCCTTCGTCAAAGCTAAATTTCGCCGCGAATTGTGAATTAAATCCACGCATTAGGCTAGTGCTCACCAACTCAACTAAACCTATCGACGACCCGCGAGGCGTAATATCGTGTCTCTTAGTAAGCGAGACCGCAAAAAAGGATCTAACCAACGGTATAAGCGACCCGAGATAATGACAGACTGCCCTTTGTCACACGCTGCCAGTCCCTCGCGCACGACGGTACTTGCGTCGTACCAGATCCATGAAGGTGAGCTCGCTTTTTCGTCCATAAGTCCGGCCACAGCGTGAAACTCGGTATGCGTAAATCCCGGGCACAATGCGGTCACGCTGACACCATTGTTTTTCACAGCCAGGTTAAGTTCCTCGGAAAGCGCGATCACGTAGGCCTTAGCGGGCCCGTAGTTACCACTATCGGAACTTGGAAAACGTCCCGCGACTGACGCCACGTTAACCACCCATCCCTGGCCACGGCTTTGCATTTGCGGGATGAGCCGGCTGCAGAGTTCAGCAACGGTCGCCATCATCAACTGCTCAAATGCGCGCTGTTCTCTATAGTCGATCACGCTTAATAAATGCGGTCCCGCAATACCCGCGTTGTTAATCAATACATCAACCGTGAGTCCCAACGCCTCAATACGCTCACAAAGGGCTTCGGGAGAGTCAGCCAAGCTCAGATCTTGCTCGATTATAGTCGAAGGAGTGCTGAGCGAAGCTGCTAATGCTTGAAGCTTTTCGCCGCGTCGCGCAACCAAAATGAAGTGATCGACCCTGTCGTCTAATTGACGCGCGAACTCCAAACCGAGCCCCGAGGATGCGCCGGTGATGAGGGCTGTTCCGTTCATGTGGGATCCTATTGGATGCGCTCGCAAGTAAAGCCATGTTTTGGAAAATGGATATGACACAGGCCCACGTCTTCCGAACGTCTCGCGATAATAATACGTTCAGCACTCAAGCTCACTAGTGTCCCAGTAACCGGAACGCGTCCCGTATCTGTGGGCGTCACAATCACCCATTCGCCCACATCGTCATGCACAACATCCACTGACGGAAGCGATCGAGGCTCGTGCATTTTCGCAATTCCAAGCGCGTCTGAAGCCTCAACATCCGCGTAATCACCCCAGCCGATTTCGGCCATTCTTGCCATCCAAGACCGAACAGTCTCAGGTATCTGGTGCGGTTTAATACTTTTAAACCCTTGGGCTAAAAAAATCGGGTGATAACAACAGAAATCGCTGAGGCCAGGCGACGCACCGCTGACATAGCGCCTACCCACGAGCTGATGCTCCAAATCATTAAGAAATTCTCGGAATATGCGGGTCGCGGCAGCCGGACTCTCTCCAGCAGGCTTGTGGCCTGCTGAGAACGATGCGCGGTCCTTAGCGAACGCCATCATTCCCTTTAATCCAAGCATCCATGTCAGACCCAACGCCGTTTTAAGTGGTGAATTTTGTCGGATTGCAGCAAAAAATACATCAGTCTCTGCCCGTTGCGCCAACGCCTGCGACGCGTCATCACAGGCCACTAAGGTCTGTTTAGAACGACCGATTATCTCTTCACTAATAATCGCCGTATCGCAAAATATATCGGCGCCTATCTGCATCACGGGTATCCGACGATAGC
>CBFHJX010000065.1:0-8068 GCA_965656285.1 Luminiphilus sp.
ATGCGGTCATTGACGATTACCTCCAACTCGCTTTCCCTGAAGCGACGTGGGATGAGGTTCGCGACGCGTTGGGTAGGCAATATTCTGAGCTTGAGCAGATGGATCGTCTTCGGTCTGCGCTTCAATACACCTGTCCTTCACTGATCCTCGCATCAGCAATCAATGAAGCGGGTGGCGACGCTTGGGTTTATCGCTTTAATCGCATTCGAGAGGGCTTTGACACCATAGGTGCTTACCATGGGGCAGAACTCCCCTACGTCTTTGATACGCACGATGCGTGGCTACCCACGAATGAAGTCGACCGAACACTGACAGGACAACTCGTCGCGCACTGGATGTCCTTTTTAGCCACGGGTTCACCCAATAGGCGAGAATCTGATGCTTGGCCGCGCTGGGGTGCTGAGCAGAAGGGGCTGCTGGTAACGGAGACACTCTCTGGCGCTGGTCATTCCGAGGCGGCACTTTGCGCGCGTCTCGCCTCGCTCAGACGGCCTTAGTTGCGTCAACGCGCGCGCGTGATGAAGTCAATCAATGCGTTTGTCTCGGTATCACTCAGTTGGTCTGCGTAGGACGGCATCGCGCCAACACCTTGCTCGAGTGCGGCACGAATTCGCTGCGCATTTGGCCGTAACACGTCTAAATTGGGGCCGATCACCCCTTGTGCGCCGGCGGCCTCGAGCGTGTGGCAGGTCGCGCATGAGGGCCGGGTCGAGCGTGTGAATAAGCGCATGCCCAGCGGAGATTTTTGATTCAAGGCTGTTGCTGGAGTGTGCGACCGAGTCGGTGGGGGCGCTTCAAGCCTATTGGGCTCAACGGCTCGGGGCTGAGTGCTGATCTGTGCGTTGAGGCCATGGTCGCGCCAGCCATTATGGCCATAGCCGCGCTGATTCGGCGAAAAGTGTTCAGGTTGGGTATCGCCCGCTGTATCCGTTGCTCTGCTGACCAATGTGTACTCACCCGGTGTTAAGTCGACGCTGATCTGGAACGTACGCCACGCATTGGGCCCGAGGTCTGGTCCGTACAGTGTTGCTCTGTGCCATTGCTTTCCACCGTCAATGGACACATCAACATGCTGGATACCGCGCTCACCAGAAAACGCGACGCCAAAGATCTGCTGTTTGCCAGGGTGCACAAGATCACCACTCCCTCCGGGTCCGTTGATCCATGACTTAACGGGCATACGGTACATCGACGGGTGACTCGCATTGCCGGCTTGTCCAACCGGTCGCAAACGATACCCCGACTGCTGAATAGCGTGAACAGACTCTTCAGCCGTTGCCGCAACAGTCTTCACCCACTTGACGTTATTGACCCCAAAATAGCCTGGTACCAATAATCTCAGTGGGCCGCCATGAACCAGGGGCAGGGGTTCTCCGTTCATCTCCCAGACAAGCAAAGCGTCTCGCACGCCTTTTTCAAGGGGTACTGATCGCTCTACACCCACGGAGGCGACGTCGATGCCGGCCGGCAAGGACTCGGCACCTGTGGCAGTGAGGAAGCGCGTACGCGGCTCGGCGCCCTCGAAGTGCGCAAATACCTCGGAAACCTTAACGCCTGTCCACAACGCACAGCCGGCAGCGCCAACGCCCCAAGGCGACCCAGAGGGATTGTGACCGAAAAAGGCGCGTCCATTGCCTGAACACTGCAGCACACTGGCGACCGTCGTTGTCTCAAATTTTTTTAGATCAGCAAGCGTGAGTTTGCCTATGGTTTGGCAGCCTTTGATCTGAATACTCCAACGGTCTCGATCCGCCACAATCGCGGTCTCGGGCATCGGTAGATTGTTGCGCACGAAAAATTGGGCGATGGCCGTTATGGGTCCTTGTCCAAAGGCTTGCCGTGACGTTTCGAGGGCGAGCGGCAACGGGTTGTGCGTAATAAAGTCGTGTTGCTGCTTGCCCGCCGGTAGCAGCGCTTTGAGCGTCGCCAGAGCAGAGGTGGGTAGGGTTGAGGCAAAGAAGGCCAGGACTTTTAGTGCCGTTCGGCGAGAGGGGTTTTTCCAAACCGTCGATTGGGGTCTCACTCTGACTGCGTGCTCCGCTATTGCATCATGGCCCAAACGATGACGGCCAGCGTCAATAAAATCAATGCTCGATGCACGACCAGACTATGCTCAAACGCGCGACTGAGCAGTGACCCGAGTAAACACCACACAATGGCAAAAAAGATTTGAGCAACTAAAAAGCTAAGGGGGACAACAAGTAGTCGCTCAAGTGAGTTTGAAAAGCCATCGCCAAACTGGGTCAGCGCTAAAGTGGCCATCATCCACGTTTTAGGGCTAAGCGGGTGGACCACGCTGCCAGACCAAAACGTGAAGGCTGTACTTTTGGTGGCGGTGGATGCTGGCGTCCAGTTCCGAAGCGCGAGATAGGTCATGTAAGCCCCCGAGCAATAGACAAAGACCCGCGCAATACTTGGATAGGATTCGATAATACCCATGAGCCCGAGAGCGAGTGCGATATTGAGTGCCAACTTCCCAAGTGTTAAACCGACAATGAACGGCAACGTTTTTGCCAGTCCATGCTGTGCACCTGCAGTCATCAGCAACATATTGGCAGGCCCTGGTGTCGACACCATGACGACAATAAAGGTCCACAGTGCAAGGTAGTGAGATAAAAAGTCCATGACCGTCCAGGGGCAGTAAGCGTTATTGCCGAAGCATACGTCAGTTCTCCTGCTGTAGTTCGTCAGCATGCTGAATTACTGAATCGGGCCTAAAAATGAGGGTATGATGCTGTCCTAAAAAGGCGATTAAGGTGATGTAATGGACCTGTCTTACGGTCACGAATACGACACGTTCCGAGAGGAAGTGAAGTCGTTTATCCAAGCACACAAGCACAAGCAGCCCGGCCCTGGCGACGGTCTCAAAAGTCCAGCAGTGCAGAATTGGCAACGGCTCCTGATTGAAAACGGCTACCACAGTCGAACGATTCCTAGCGAGTACGGCGGTTTTGGTGCAGAGCCTGACATTATTAGGTCTCGTATTATCGCCGAGGAATTTGGCGCGGCACGCATGCACCGTGGCTTTAATGGGCAAGGCGTGACGATGCTGACCCCCGTGCTGCTCGAAATGGGCACTGAGAAGCAAAAACAGGCCTTTGTCGGACCGACGATTAACGCAGAAATAATTTGGTGCCAGGGCTACTCCGAGCCGGGCGCGGGTAGTGACTTAGCCAGCCTCGCTACCAAGGCCGAGCTCGATGGCGACGAGTGGGTCATTAACGGACAAAAAATTTGGACCAGCACGGCACATCATGCTGATTGGATTTTTTGTTTGGTACGAACTGAACCTGACGCGCCCAAGCATTTGGGTATTTCGTTTTTACTCTTTCGAATGGACACCCCAGGTATCGAGATAAGACCCCTTGTCGACATGACGGGCGACGCCAATTTCAACGAAGTGTTCTTCACCGACGTTCGCGTACCAAAAGACCAGATTGTTGGCGAGCGGGGCCAAGGTTGGCAGGTTGCGAACGCTATTTTAGGTCACGAGCGTGGTTCACTCGCAACGCCTGACGCGGCAATCAATCGCCTCAATGGCGTGAAGCGCTTGATGCGCGAGGAATCCATTAATGGTGTCCCGCTGACCGAGAACCCGGTATTTCGTGATCGTCTCATGAAGCTCGAAGGTCGGGTGCTCGCCATGCAGTACAACGACATGAGGTTACTGTCCGCCAAGATCAACAAGAACCAGGACGTGCGCTTGGCCAACATGATTGTCAAATTGATTGGGACCGAACTGCGGCACGAAATTGAGTGTTTGGGTGTCGATGTAATGGGGGAAATTGGTCTGAGCTATGGCGACAACCCCCACGTCCGAGGGAGTGGCTCCTGGCAGTATCAGTACATGTTCTACCTCGGGCTCATTATCGGCGGTGGTACATCGCAAATTCAGAAAAATATTATTAGTGAGCGAGGTCTGGGCATGCCAAAGGAGCCTAAGATCGCGCTGACAAAGCCCGCGGCAAAGGAGGCCTGATATGGAATTTGGATTGTCACAAGATCAGCGTCTTCTCGATGAAAGTATTCGCAAGTATTTGTCGTCAGAGGTGCCTCTGGATACGATTCGGAAACTTGCCACAACCGCTGAGACTGACGCCGTCGTCTGGCAGGGTTTATCCGAGCTGGGACTTGCAGGGGTGCTGATACCCGAGGCACACGGCGGAGCCGCGCTCGGCATGTTAGATGCCGTAGCGATCGCAGAAGCTTTGGGATACGCAGCATGCCCCGGTCCTTTTCTAAGTACAGCGATTATGGCGTCTTATTTACTGAGTCAGGCGGGCGCAACGGACCCACTCGCGGCCATGGCGTCAGGTCAATACCGTGTGGGTATTGCGTTTAGCGACGTCATTGGCGCGCGTAAGGGTCAGGTCATCGAGTCGCACTCTAAGCTCTCCGGCCAGTCGCTATTTGCGCTCGACGCCGATGCCGACGCATATCTGGTGGCACTGGCCGACGGGCGCGTCTTTATGCTGGAGTCTGCGGACGCAGAGCGAATTCCGCTGGCGACAATCGATGGGACTCGGAGTGTTTGTGAGCTTGGATTTGACGGCTCGTCCGCGTGCCTTGTCGCGAACGACATTGATCTGATTCACCAGACTTTGCACCGAGGTCGCGCCATTCAAGCCGCAGACACGCTGGGTGCTGCACAGTACATGTTAGACCAAGCGGTTGATTACTCGCTTGAGCGCAAGCAGTTCAATCGTGCCATTGGGTCTTTTCAGGCGGTGAAACACATGTGCGCAGAGATGGCTTCACAGCTCGAGCCGTGTCGGTCTTTTGTGTGGTACGCCGGGCATGCTTTTGACGAGAGTAATAGCGACGCGGCGCTAACGGCCTGTCATGCCAAGGCGCATCTTGCAGAAGTCGGACAGTTTGTGGCGAAGACCAGTACCGAGGTGCATGGCGGTATGGGATTTACCGATCTCGTCGGACTTCATTATTGGTTTAAGCGCATCGGGTTTAACCGCCAGCTATTGGGCTCACCTGAGCAGGTGCGGCACGAGGCGGCTGTCCTGCAGGGTTTGTGTGATGCTTAACATACGCATCAGTGACTCAAGGAGGGGCGTGCCATGATGTACAGAGGGGGCCTGTTCATCACACTGCTGATGGCCCTGAGTGCCTGCACGTCAGACAGTGAAAGTGCTCCTTCACGGGCAGTGTCGTTGCAGCAAGGCGCCGTATCTGGCAGCGCGTCTCCCTATGACGCGGCTATTACCGTGTTCAAGGGCTTGCCGTATGCGGCCCCACCCGTTGGTGACCTTCGGTGGCAGCCGCCGCAATCGGCACCCTCTTGGGAGGGCGTTCGCGTCGCCGACACTTTCGCTAAAAGTTGCCATCAACCACGCCATGCCTCGAACTTCGTCTGGCGACGAGAGGGCTTTCCCGTCTCCGAAGACTGCCTCTACTTGAATGTCTGGGCCCGCAACAAGGCAGAAGATCTCCCCATTATGGTCTGGTTTCACGGGGGTGCGCACATCAGTGGACAAGGCCATTCGCTGTTGTTTGACGGCACCAGCCTTGCGCAGCAAGACGTCATGGTCGTGACGATTAACTACCGTCTAGGGCCACTCGGATTTTTGGCGCACCCTTTGTTGACTGAGTCCTCCGCACAAGGAGTGTCGGGTAACTATGGTTTGATGGATAAGCTTAAAGCGTTGGCGTGGATCCAAGAGAATGCGAAAGCCCTCGGCGGTGACCCCGACAACGTCACCGTCTTCGGTCAGTCTGCGGGGTCTCAAAGCGTCTGTTCACTCCTGTCATCAGCTTACTCTGAGGGCTTGTTTCATAAGGCCATTGGGCAGTCGGCGGGGTGTGTTACACCACCTTCCGTGGCGGATGCAAACGGTTACGTGCGGGGGAACTTGCTAGTGCAAGCGCTCGGTGCCACATCCGCTACCGATCTCTACAACGCTGCGCCAGATGCGCTTCTGGAGGCCATGGTGGCCTCGGGGTGGGAGAACGACAGTCGTATCGTCATCGACGGTGATGTTCTTGAGCAGTGGCCTCACCAGATTTATGCCTCAGCAGATCAGTTACCTGTGCCGCTCATGCTGGGTTTCTTGGCGAACGAGGGCGAGCAGCTTTTCCCCGTGAATGACTCCCTGACGGACACTGACCTCATGGGTTTTTTAACCATGGTAGCGGGCGACTATGCACAAGAGTTGAAGGGGCTGTATGCGTCCCCCGAACTGACCCCTGGTGAGATTCAACACGCAATCTCGACCGACGTTTTCATGGCGTTCGGCATGCAGCGCTGGGCCGAGTACCACGCGGAAGCCGGCCATAATGTGTATCTTTATTTTATGGATCACGTCCCGCCCGCGTTTCATATTTATATGCCTGACCAGCCTGACCTTGCGCTACCCAATGGCCCGCGCAGCGGTGGTGCCTATCACTCAGGTGATTTAGCCTATGTGTTTGGCAATACAGACAAAGTAGGCCTCGACTGGACGGACGACGATCGTACGCTGTCTAAAATGCTGGTTCGCCACTGGACAAATTTCGCAAAGACCGGTGACCCCAATGTGCCGGGAGAATCGATCTGGCCTGCCTTTGACCGGCACTCACTCGCTACGCGCGTGCTAAATCCGACGCCCCGCACAATGAGTGGTGTGAACAAACGAGCACTTGAGATTTTTGCGAGCCGTCAGCCCTTTCTCTCGGCTCAAGAGTAATCGATACGGAGATCAGTCCAATGGGAAATATCCGACGCTTTAGTGTCACCGCAGCCTGTGTTTTCAGTTTTATCGGGTCTCAGGTCAGTGCAGATCATCACGAGGCTATGAAGCCCTCAGCCCCGCCTATTAATGTGGTGGCTCTGTCGCTCCCGGACATCGTCCGTGGCTTGGAAGGTCATCGATTTTCATCGCAAGATCTGACGCGTGCCTACCTCAACCGTATTGACGCGCTGAATCGGTCAGGGCCGTCACTCAACGCGGTAATCTCCGTTAATTCCAGCGCCATGACATTGGCTAAAAAAAGTGATTTGCGACGCGCTCAGGGGACCACGAATAGCCCTCTTGACGGCGTCCCTGTGCTTTTAAAAGACAACATTGAATCAAAGGATGCCTTGGCAACGACGGCGGGGTCGACGGCACTGATTAACAACATGACCGGTCGTGACAGTCCTCTTGTTGCGAGCCTTCGAGACTCAGGCGCGATTATCTTGGGTAAAGCGAACTTAAGTCAGTGGGCCAACTTTCGTTCGTCCCACTCAGTCTCCGGGTGGTCTGCTGTCGGTGGTTTGGTCAAGAACCCGCACGTTTTGGATCGCCAAGCCTGTGGCTCGAGCTCGGGATCGGCGGCCGCGGCGGCCGCGAGTCTTGCCGCTGGAGCCGTAGGTACCGAGACCAATGGATCGATTATCTGCCCGTCCCAAGTCAACGGCGTAGTGGGTCTGAAGCCTACCCACGGACTACTAGCGGTCGATTACATTGTCCCCATTGCGGCGACGCAGGACACAGCAGGTCCAATCACTAAGTCAGTGGCGGGCGCCGCGCTGATGCTCGACGGCATGACGGATTGGAAAAATGATTATTTTAGCGGGCTCAACGCAAGCGTTGTAAGCGGTATGCGCATTGGTGTTTTGGATTACTCACGCAACGATAATCCCAGGCTCAATGCACAGTTCGATGACGCCATTGTCCGTTTGCAGGCGGCGGGTGCTGAGATCGTTCACATTGAAACGGCGCCGGACATCCCACCCGCGTTCTACCGTGCGTCGAGAAGGGTTCTTGAAATCGAATTTAAGGCGCTGCTCGACGAATATCTTGCTCAATCGCCGGCTGATATTTCCGTGCGAAGTCTTTCTGATCTGGTCGCGTTCAACGAGCGCAATGCAGCGCTCGAGCAAGCGATCTTTGGTCAGGACATCCTAGAGTCTTCTTTGGCGGCACCGACGATGGATAGCGATACCTATCAGGAAGCATTAGCGCTGATACGCAAAACCACTCGCGACAATGGTATAGACGCATTACTCCGTGATCACGACGTTCAGGTCTTGATGGGGCCTAGTGGCCCCGTATCTCCGAGGGCTGACGTTGTTAATGGCGACGTCTGGCCGGCG
>CBFHJX010000066.1:0-7984 GCA_965656285.1 Luminiphilus sp.
ACTTCACTGGGGGGAGTGGCCACGCTCACGTCAGACACTGTCTGAGCCGCTTCGGTGCAAGCTGACTGCAAGACAGCTAGCCAAGGCGCGAGTGTGCGTACAGCGAACGTAAAATGGGGACAGGTATGATAAAGATTCGCCGCGGATTAAATATTCCACTGGCAGGGGCTCCAGAGCAACGTGTTGCTCAAGATTTTGCACCGCGCCATGTCGCGCTGATCGGTGCTGACTATATTGGTATGAAGCCCACAATGATCGTATCCGAGGGCGATACGGTCTCGAAAGGACAAGCACTTTTCACCGACAAAAAATGCGAAGGTGTGGTCTACACTGCGCCCGCGTCGGGTCGTGTTAGTGCGATTAACCGTGGCGCGCGTCGTGTGTTCCAGTCTTTGGTCATTGAAGTTGATGATGCGGTTGACGCGCGAGTCTGGGACGCGGTCTCTGTTGATGCCGCACGCTCGCTGACCGCAGGCGATATCAAAGCTCGGCTTTTGGAGTCGGGGGAATGGACCGCGCTTCGAGTACGACCCTTTAATAAAGTCGCAGATCCTGCAACGCAGCCCGCTGGCTTATTCATCACGGCCATGGACACGCGGCCGCACGCAGTGAACCCGGAAATTGTTATCGCAGAGCAGGCTGAGGCCTTTGAGCTGGGGCAGTGGCTACTTGCCACGATGAGCGAGTGTCCGACCTATGTTTGTATGGCGCCGGGCGCCGATGTGCCTGTTTCGTCTCAATCAAATATTCAAGCGTCTCGATTTGAGGGGCCTCATCCAGCAGGTCTTGCGGGAACCCACGTTCACTTTTTACAAGGTGCCTCTCTAAGCAAGCTTGCTTGGACCATTGATTACCAAGATGTCATCGCTATTGGCCGTTTGTTCATTGATGGACAGACCTACCGCGATCGTCTGATTTCGGTTTCGGGTCCGGCCATAGACACGCCTCAGGTGGTGCGTACTTGTCGCGGTGTTGATATTGAAGCGTTGGTGGCTGGCAGCCAGGCCGCCGGAGAGAATCGATTGATTAGTGGTTCCGTGCTCGGTGGCCGTCGTGTGAACGCTCATTCAGCGTACTTAGGGCGATTCCACAATCAGGTGTCGGTTTTAGCCGAGGGGCGTGATCGTGTTTTCATGGGCTGGCTTACACCCGGCGCTGAGAAGCACTCTGCTATGGGCATTTACCTGAGCAGTTTGTTCAGCCGAAAACCGATAGCGATGACGACGACGACCAACGGATCTGAACGCGCCATGGTGCCCGTAGGCGCCTATGAGCGAGTCATGCCGCTGGATATCTTACCTACACAGCTTCTCCGCGCGCTGCTCGTTGGTGATACCGAGACCGCACAGTCACTCGGGTGTTTGGAGTTGGACGAAGAGGACTTGGCCTTGTGTACTTATGTTTGCCCTGGAAAATACGAGTATGGACCAGTGTTGAGCGACAATCTCGCTCGTATTGAGAAGGAGGGTTAAATCATGGGTTTACGCAGTACGCTAGACAACCTCGAGCCTCATTTTAAACCCGGTGGTAAATACGAGGCTTGGTATGCCCTTTATGAGGCTGTAGACACGATTTTTTACAGTCCGTCGAGCGTGACTCAGTCATCTGCGCATGTTCGCGATGGTATTGATCTGAAGCGCATCATGATTACGGTGTGGTTCTGTACGTTTCCCGCCATGTTTTATGGCATGTACAACCTGGGCTATCAGGCCAATGAGGTTATCGCCGCGGGCGGATACGCGTTAGAAGGATGGCGAGGTGGCGTTGTTGCAAGCCTGGGCGGATTTGACCCAAATAGTCTGTGGGACAACTTCCTCTACGGTGCTGTTCACTTCCTGCCGCTCTACGCAATCACGTTCATTGTCGGTGGCTTCTGGGAAGTTCTCTTTGCGATGAAGCGCGGGCACGAAATCAACGAAGGCTTTTTTGTGACATCGGTGTTGTTTACGCTGACGTTGCCGCCAGACCTGCCACTATGGCAGGCGGCGATGGGGATCTCGTTTGGCATTGTCGTGGCAAAAGAAGTGTTCGGTGGGACGGGTAAAAACTTCCTCAACCCAGCACTGACCGGTCGCGCATTTCTTTATTTTGCCTACCCAGCACAGTTGTCTGGTGACGCGGTTTGGACCGCTGTCGATGGTTACTCCGGCGCTACTGCACTCAGTGTCGTTGCGACCGATGGCATGGCTAAGCTGACCGAGACCTACACATGGTGGGATGCGTTTTTGGGTGCAATGCCCGGTTCTATGGGTGAAACCTCGACACTGGCGATCATGATTGGTGGCGGGGTCTTACTCATCATGGGCATTGCATCGTGGCGCGTTGTTGCCGGATGTTTTGCGGGAATGATCGGTTTTTCGCTGTTGCTCAATGTCATTGGCTCGGACAGCAATCCAATGTTTGCGATGCCTTGGTACTGGCATATGGTGATCGGTAGCTTCGCTTTTGGCACATTTTTCATGGCGACAGACCCGGTGTCCTCGGCAATGACCGACAGTGGTCGTCTGGCGTATGGCGTGTTGATTGGCGTTATGTGCGTGCTTATTCGAGTGGTCAACCCGGCCTTTCCTGAGGGCATGATGCTCGCCATTTTGTTTGCAAACTTGTTTGCGCCGCTCTTCGATAATTTTGCGGTTCAAGCTAATATTAAAAGGAGGCTCGCACGTGTCAGCTAATAACGAGACGCTGTCTCGGGTGCTCACAGTGGCACTGGGACTTTGCATTGTTTGCTCGGTTGTTGTGTCCACTGCTGCCGTAGCGCTCAAGCCACAGCAAGAAGCCAATAAAGCGCGGGATCTTAAGCGCAATATTCTTATGGCGGGTGGCCTCTATGATCCAGAGCGAAGTGTGGAAGAGCAATTTGTTTCGATTCAGCCACGAGTGGTTGATATTGATACCGGCTTGTTTGTGGACGAGATTGATCCAACACTCTTTGATCAACGCAAATCGGCAAAAGATCCTGCCCAGAGTCGCACCCTGAGTAGTGCTGAGGACAGTGCGAAAATTCTGCGTCGTGAGAATCGTGCGGTCGTATATCTCGTTAATAACGAGGCCGGTGCACTCGACAGAATTATCCTTCCCATTCGCGGCTACGGGTTGTGGTCAACACTCTATGGGTTTGTTGCCTTGGAGTCAGACGCGAACACGATCGTTGGGCTAGGATTTTATGAGCATGGCGAAACGCCGGGGCTGGGCGGTGAGGTGGATAACCCAAACTGGAAAGCAAAATGGTCCGGTAAGCTTGCTTACAAAAATGGTGATGTCGCGATCAGTGTTTTGAAGGGGGCCGTCAATCCTGCGGCAGCCGACGCGCAGTGGCAGGTCGACGGCTTGTCAGGTGCCACACTGACAACTAAAGGGGTGCATAACCTCGTCCAATATTGGCTCGGTGATGATGGTTTCGCGCCGCTTCTTGGTAACCTTCGCGGAGGTAACGCCTAATGAACGTTCGTGAGACATTATTTTCACCCATCATTCAGAACAACCCAATTGCTCTGCAGATCTTAGGCATTTGTTCCGCTCTGGCCGTCACGTCGTCGCTTCAAGTCAGCCTGGTGATGTCGGTTGCGCTGACTGCGGTGACGGCATTCTCGTCATTTTTTATCTCCAGTATCCGCATGTTTATCCCGTCGAGTATCCGCATCATTGTTCAGATGACCATTATCGCCTCACTGGTGATCGTGGTTGACCAAATACTCAAGGCGGTTGCTTACGATATTTCCAAGCAGTTGAGTGTGTTCGTTGGCTTGATCATTACTAATTGCATTGTGATGGGGCGAGCGGAAGCGTTCGCGATGAAAAATCCACCGATCCCCAGCTTCTTAGATGGCTTGGGTAATGGCTTAGGGTACTCCTTTGTCTTGATCGTCATCGGTGTGGTCAGAGAGCTGTTCGGTGCCGGTTCGCTGATGGGTATTGAAATCCTTCCGTTAGTCACTGAAGGCGGCTGGTATAACCCTAATGGTTTGCTGTTGTTGCCGCCAAGCGCGTTTTTCTTAATCGGCTTCCTGATTTGGGCTATTCGCGCCGTGCAGACCGCGCAGGTTGAAGAGCCGGAGTTTAAGATCGCCAAGCACACGGTTTCTGAGGAGGGCGCGTAATGGAACATTATCTGAGTCTATTTATCCGCGCTGTATTCATCGAGAACATGGCGCTCGCATTCTTTTTAGGCATGTGTACATTCCTCGCCGTCTCAAAAAAGATTTCGGCAGCGTTTGGTTTGGGCATAGCGGTGGTTGTTGTTTTGACCATTACCGTTCCGGTCAATAATCTAATCTATCAAAACTTGCTCGCAGACGGCGCACTTGCTTGGGCGGGGTACCCAGACCTAGACCTGAGCTTTTTGGGGTTGCTGTCCTACATCGGTGTCATCGCTGCGTTGGTGCAAATTCTTGAAATGTTTTTAGACCGATACGTCCCGGCGTTGTATGCGGCGCTTGGCGTGTTCCTCCCTTTGATTACCGTGAACTGCGCAATTTTGGGCGCGTCGCTGTTTATGGTTGAGCGAAGCTATAACTTTGGCGAAAGTGTCGTCTTCGGGTTTGGCTCAGGTGTCGGCTGGGCACTCGCGATTGTTGCGCTGGCGGGTATTCGCGAAAAGCTCAAATACAGTGATGTGCCCGACGGGTTGCAGGGTCTTGGGATAACCTTTATCACTGTGGGACTGATGTCGTTGGGCTTCATGTCTTTCGGCGGTATTGATATTTAATTAGCTGCATTAGCTCTAGGAGAGTCTTGTGTTTACAACTATTTTCTTTGGCGTAGGTATGTTTACCGCTGTGGTGGTCGCCTTGGTAATGGTCATTTTGGCGGCGCGCAGCAAGCTGGTTGCGACTGGAAATATCAGCATAGAGATCAATGGGGGCAAGACGATACAGGTGCCGGCGGGTGGCAAATTGCTTCAAACTTTGGCCGATGCCGATTTGTTCTTGGCCAGCGCCTGCGGTGGCGGTGGCACTTGCGCACAGTGCAAGTGCATTGTTGCAGAGGGTGGAGGGACGCTGTTACCTACGGAAGAGAGCCATTTTACTCGACGCGAAGCTAATGAAGGCTGGCGGCTTTCCTGCCAAACACCCGTCAAGCAGGATCTCAAGATTGAGATTCCCGAAGAGGTCTTTGGCGTTAAGCAGTGGGAGTGCACTGTTGAGTCGAACGATAATGTTGCGACGTTCATTAAGGAATTGGTGCTGCGACTTCCGGAGGGGGAGGCCTGCGACTTCCGAGCGGGAGGCTATGTACAGTTAGAGTGCCCTCCACACGCAGTGAAGTTTTCCGACTTCGATATTGGTGAGGAGTATCGCGGTGATTGGGAGCACTTTGGCTTCTTTAAGCTCGAGTCCGCATCTCCGGAGACCACTATTCGGGCTTACTCAATGGCTAATTACCCAGAAGAGAAGGGTGTCGTAAAGTTCAACATTCGAGTCGCCACACCCCCGCCTCGAACCGAGGGTTTGCCCCCCGGAGTTATGTCGAGCTGGGCGTTCGGCCTAAAGCCCGGCGATACGGTTAACGTTTACGGACCTTTTGGTGAGTTTTTTGCCAAGGAAACCGACGCAGAGATGGTCTTTATTGGTGGTGGCGCCGGGATGGCACCCATGCGGTCACATCTTTTTGATCAACTTCGCAGGCTTGATACCGATCGCAAGATTTCGTTCTGGTACGGCGCTCGCTCGCTTCGAGAAATGTTCTACGTTGAAGACTATGACACGCTTGCGGCCGAAAATGACAACTTTGACTGGCACGTGGCGCTCTCAGATCCCCAGCCTGAGGACGACTGGGACGGCTTGACGGGTTTTATTCACAACGTTTTGTTTGAGCAATATCTTAAAGCACACCCAGCCCCCGAGGATTGCGAATACTACATGTGCGGGCCACCCATGATGAATAAGGCGTGTATAGAGATGCTTCTGGATCTTGGCGTCGAACGCGAGAACATTTTCCTAGATGATTTTGGTGGTTAAACAGCTTTCCAACTGCATCGTCAGGCCAGCCATCGTGCTGGCCTTTTTGCTTTGTTTGGTTGCGTGTGACACGAGTCCGAAGAAGGTCCAGCTTCAGGGCGCTGTATTTGGTACCACCTGGAATGTGACCTATCACGGAGCCCCTGACGGCCTCACCGATAATGATATTGAAGAGGTCATTACGAGCGCGTTCGCCGTTGTCGATGACAGTATGAACAACTACCGCGCATCGTCGACGCTCAGTCAATTGAACCGCCTGCCTGCCGGACAGATATTTGAGGTCGACTGGGATTTTGCTCTGGTGTTCAACACCGCAATCGACATTCATCAGGCGACCACAGGTGCCTTTGATCCTTCAGTAGCGCCTCTGATTAATCTGTGGGGATTTGGTCCTGAGGGTGTGACCGAGCGCCCCACAGATGACCAGCTCACCATTGCCAGATCTTATAGCGGTCTTAATCAGTTCGCTTGGGACCTTTCGGACCGCAGTTTTTTGAAGCGAAATGCACGCGCAACGCTCGACTTCTCGTCCATCGCAAAGGGCTACGCTGTTGATCTTGCGGGCGATGCGCTGGATGAAATCGGTGTCGCGAACTTTATGCTCGAAGTCGGTGGCGAAATTCAAACAAGGGGGGTCAGTGCGCGAGGTGACCACTGGCGACTCGCTATTGAGAATCCAATGCGGGCAGGTATTGGCAAACCTTATGCGGCCGTATCTGTCAGCGATGTGGGTATTGCAACGAGCGGTAATTACCGCAATTTTTTTGAGGTTGACGGGAAACGATTTTCGCACTTAATCGATCCGAGAACGGGTCACCCGATAGAGCAAGATCTCGTATCCGCAACAGTTATCCATCCATCGACGATGGTCGCTGACGCCTGGGCAACGGCCCTAATGGTCGTTGGTACAACTGAGGCAATGCGCTTGGCGAATCTGTATGGCTTGAGCATTTACTTGATTTCTCGCAATGGTGAACAGCTGATAAGCTCACACAACGAAGGCATGAGCCGCTGGCTAATCGAGTCAGATAATGGAGAGACGACCCCTTGATTTTTGTAATTAGCTTTTTAGTCTTCGGACTTATCATCGCGGCGATGGCCGTCGGTGTCATGGCAGGGCGAGCACCGATAAAAGGGTCTTGTGGCGGTATTGGTGCGCTAGGCATTGACCAGTCCTGTGACCTTTGCGGGGGCGATCCCCAGCGCTGCGAGACTGAATCTCGTTCTGCGGATGCTACAGGTACGGCGTTATTTGACCCCAACGAGCGCTGATGCTGAGATCGATAGAAGTCGACATTGCCAGGCGACTGAGTTTCAGTAAACAGCAGCGCGCGTTCACACGCTGGGTGGCTGGCTTCGCAGCACTTGGCATGGCGCTGGGTGTCGCCAGTTTGATTGTGGTGCTTTCCGTGATGAACGGTTTAGCCGGCGAGCTCACGGGTCGGCTTTTAAATGCCATTCCTCACGTTGAACTTCGATTTCACGACTATGACGGTGACGCCCAAGCGTTCGCAACGAGGGTTGAAAAGTCCCACGCGGGGATTGCCGCTGCACCGTACATTAAGCGCCAAGTGATGACACGAAGCGATTTCGGAACCGATGGTGCGGAATTAATAGGTCTTGGGGCAGGGTCTATGCAACGTTTCAACGTGCGGGTCGTCGATGGCAGTCTGGAAGGGGTCATGAGGCAGCCGTACCACATTGCCCTTGGCGCGGTGTTAGCAAATTCGCTAGGCGTCGGCGTAGGCGATTCAATTGAAGTGGTTTTACCACGCCTCTCCATCACGCCATTTGGCGTCTTACCGCGGTATCGGGGGTTACGTGTGGGGGCTGTGGTGTCTGTTGGAGCCTCGCCCGATGCATCACTAGCGGTCACTTCACTGGAGACCATGAAAAAGTTAAGCGGCGTCACGTACGCGGATGGTATTCGTCTCCAGTTGCAAGACCCTGATCGAGCCGACAGTGTCGCACAACGCCTTGAG
The DNA here is from genome assembly GCA_965656285.1 of Luminiphilus sp. Lineage (GTDB taxonomy): Bacteria > Pseudomonadota > Gammaproteobacteria > Pseudomonadales > Halieaceae > Luminiphilus. Next base: position 7,943 of record CBFHJX010000066.1, read on the forward strand.
AGCGAGTACCAAGGGCGCATCAATGCGGTCACGTGGACAGAG
>CBFHJX010000067.1:0-7973 GCA_965656285.1 Luminiphilus sp.
GCATTACTCCGAGTTCCTGACCAAGCGACGATTGATTCCCTGATATCCGAAAAGATAAACGAAGGGAATTGGGGAGCCCATAAGAACGCGTCCGACTCCAAATTGGTCAACGCTTCGGTCTGGGGATTGATGTTAGCCGGCAAGGTTATCGGAGGATCCAACACCCCAGAGGCGCTCAAACACCATTGGCTTTCTGAGCTCTCACAGCGACTGACGGAGCCTGTGGTAAGACTGGCTACGCTACAAGCCATGAAAATTCTGGGGGGGCAATTTGTGCTGGGCAGAAATATCCCCGCTGCGCTTGCGCGTTCTGCAAGCAGCGCTGTTCTGTGCAGTTTCGATATGCTCGGCGAAGGGGCACGGACACAAGCCGACGCCGAGCGTTACTTTGACAGCTACAAACAAGCGATCAACACCGTCGGACAGAACAACACAGCCAACACCGTGAGTGACGCACATGGCATATCAGTAAAACTTTCAGCGCTGCATCCTCGCTTCTTGGAAAGCCAGCGTGAACTCTGCTTGCCGAAACTAAAAGAGAAAGTGTTGGCGCTTGCCGAACTTGCAAGCCATTACGGCTTAGGTCTCAGCCTTGACGCCGAGGAGTGTAGTCGACTCGAACTCACTCTCGATGTCTTTGAATGGCTGTGCGACCAACCCAGCCTCGCGTCATGGGGCGGTCTCGGCTTTGTGCTCCAGGCCTATCAAAAACGGGGTCTTGAGGTCGCAATCTGGCTGACTGAACAGGCCATGCGTCGTCCACAAGGTGTCATGGTTCGACTGGTCAAGGGCGCTTATTGGGACACCGAAATCAAAATCGCGCAGCAAAAAGGTCTTGAGGACTATCCTGTTTTTACGAATAAAATCCATACCGATCTGTCGTACGAAGCCTGCGCGGCCACACTGTTTTCGTGTCCTCGTATTTATTGCCAATTTGCCACCCACAATGCGCTCACGATCGCGCAAATACTCCAATTCACCTCTGATTCAGATCACCACTTCGAGCTCCAAAAGCTCCACGGCATGGGTGATCTGCTGTATGCCATCGTAAGCGAACAGTATCCGCAGGTGGCCGTTCGGACCTACGCACCGGTGGGTCAACACGAGGACTTGCTGCCGTATTTAGTCAGACGTTTACTCGAAAACGGCGCAAACAGCTCGTTCGTCAATCGATTCTTAGACTCAGAGCTGCCTGTTGCTACACTCGTTGAAGACCCCTTAATACGCCTGACAACACCCAACGGCAAAGACCCAGCGCATATTCCCATCCCTCGTAATATCTTTTCCAATAGTTCGCCGAATTGGCTCGCAGCAAGAGGCGCCGATCTGGACGCCAGGCCTGCCGCCGCAGATTTTGAGGCCGCCAGTGGCCGCGCGATACTCCTTGAGCATTCGACACTCGATCCTGATCCGTCTGATGCGGGTCTTATTTTCGATGCTCGTTGTCCCGCGACGGGGGAGTCTATTGGAAGCTATGCCGCGTCCACGTTAGAAGACGTTGATGACGCAGTAATGCGAGCGCATCGCGCCTTTCCTCACTGGTCACGACGTCCCGTAGGCGAGCGCGCAGATCTGCTAAACCGCGTCGGAGATTTATTAGAAGCAAACACCATCGAGCTCACTGCACTCATCGCACGAGAGGCCGGCCGTACACTGAACGACGGCTTGGATGAAGTTCGAGAGGCCGTCGATTTCTGCCGGTATTATGCGGCGCAAGCAGAGGCACTTTTGGGAGAGGTGCGAGAGCTTCCTGGGGTCACAGGAGAGACCAATCAGCTCAGATACTCCGCGAGGGGCGTTTGGCTCTGCATCAGTCCATGGAACTTTCCACTCGCGATCTTTGTGGGGCAAATTGCGGCCAACCTTGCCGTCGGTAATACCGTCGTTGCCAAGCCCGCCGAACAGACGCCTCTGGTCGCACGGTTCGCGCTCCACTTATTCGCACAAGCTGGCATTGAGTCCGACGTGTTGTCAGTTCTGTACGGCGATGGGCCCAGTGTTGGCGCCCCCTTGGTGGACGACACTCGAGTCCGTGGAGTCTCGTTCACCGGCAGCCACACGACAGCCCTCACGATCAATCGCCAATTGGCCCACCGAACGGGCCCAATCACTCCTTTTATTGCTGAAACGGGTGGCATCAACTGCATGTTTGTGGACTCCACTGCGCTACCCGAGCAAGTGATTGACGACGTCATTACCTCAGCATTTCGCTCGGCAGGGCAGCGATGCTCCGCACTGCGGGTCCTTTTTCTCCAACGCGAAATAGCGGACAAGACGCTGGCTATTTTAGAAGGCGCCATGCACGAACTGATCGTTGGGGACCCGAGATATTTAGCCACAGACGTGGGCCCAGTCATTGACGATCGCGCAAAGGAGGCCATCGACGAACACCTTGTGCACCTCGACAAGACTGCCACATTGCGTGCCATCACCCCGTTTGATCGTACGGCGTACGCGGGGCATTTTATCGCACCTCAGGTTTGGGAGATCGACGCATTAGCCGATCTGACGCATGAAGTATTCGGCCCTGTCCTCCACGTCATACGTTATGACATCGACGACCTCCCCCAAATTTTTTCCGAAATAAGGGCCTCTGAGTTTGCCCTTACCATGGGCGTGCACAGCAGACTCCGAGGGTTACACGAGCGCATCCGCGAGGAAGCCCTCGTCGGCAATCTTTACATCAATAGGGACACCGTGGGTGCCGTCGTCGGCAGTCACCCTTTTGGCGGACACGGCGTATCCGGCACCGGTCCGAAAGCGGGTGGTCCGAACTACTTAAAGCGTTTGGTTAACGAGCACACGGTGACGGACAATATTACGGCCCTTGGGGGCAACACAGCACTGTTCAATCTCGAGTAACTGCGTTTAACTACTACGCGCTGCATTCTCGCGTTATTCGTGAGGCTAATGCAGGCACAGTGTATCTAAAAATTAACTGACTGGGCCTTGGAGGTCGACGTGGAGCTTTTTTCTGGGAAAACGGTTGTGATATCGGGTGGTGCGGAAGGCATTGGCTTTGCAGTCGCGCAAGCAGTGGGCCGCGAAGGCATGAATGTTGTCATTACCGACATTTCCACAGAGACACTGACGCAGGCTCAAGCACAGCTGAGCGACCAGGGTATCACCGTCTTGGCACTGACAGCCGATGTCAGAAAAGAGGCTGACTGGCAACGCGTCGCCGAAGCGACTATTGCCCAATTTGGTGCTATTCATGGTCTGTTGAACAATGCGGGGGTCGGCGGGGGAGGCTCAAGTGGTCCCATTGAGGAGCACTCAGCTGAAGATTGGCGCTGGACCATCGATGTCAATTTGATGGGCGTTGTTTTTGGAATGAAGACCATCGTGCCTCATATCAAAGCGGCCGGGGGTGGCTGGATCGTCAACGTAGCCTCCATGGCAGGTATGAGTGGCTTCCCCTTTGGCGGTGCCTACAACGCCACCAAACTCGCCGTAGCGGGACTGTCAGAGGGCTGGGCCATGGAGCTTGCTCCGTTTGGCATTCACGTGGCCGCTCTGTGCCCCGCATTTGTCAAAACGCGTATTCATCTGTCAGATCGTGTACGGCCCGAAGACTATGGTGACGCCCAGCGCACACTCTTACGTTCTGAAGAAGATCTCGACCCTGAGACTGCATCAACCGGCATTGCCAACGCGGTCAAGAACGGCATTGATCCCGACGTTCTCGCGTTGCGTGTTGTTGAGTCATTGCGAGCTGGCGATATCTATATTTTCACACACCCCTCGTACAGCGAGGTCAGCAAGCAGCGTTATTCAATGATTGAGCAATGTTTTGTTAACGCCGCTGAAAGCTCGGTTGTTGGAAACATTGAAAGTGCACCGCTGGATCCCGATCTGTTCAAGTAAGCGAGTGACGAAGCGCCGATAATTTTTCATTAAGGGCGTCGATTACATCGTCAAAAGCGGCTCGAATGAGCGCCTCATCGCCATCAACTCGAGAGGGGTCTGGCATACCCCAATGGGCTTTCGCTGCGCCTTTCATCCACAAAGGACAGGCTTCGCCCGCCGCAGAATCACAAACTGTGACCACAAGATCAAAGTGTAGGTGCGAGTAGTCATTCCACGACTCACTGACTAGCGCGTCCGTCGGTAAGCCGCGTGCGTCTAAGTACTTGAGTGTGCTTGGATGAACCGCTCCAGCGGGCTGACTGCCCGCACTGTAAGCTTCAAAAAAACCGTCATACTGCGTATTTGCAATCACCTCGGCCAAAACACTTCGACATCGGTTGTGCGTGCAGATAAAGAGAATTTGATAAGGATTTGACATCAAAGCTATACCTTTCATATCCAAATTCTTTTAGGGTAGCGCCCCCGTGTGACAACTCAACGTAATCGTGACCTGATGTTAAGCGTTCCGGCAAATCGGATTCTGATATTTGGCTTCTTAGCCTTCATCCTCATTGGTCTTGAGCAAGGCGTATTAGGACTGTTTGTCGCCGAACTGGGCCAGCAATTCAATCGCTCGCCAGAGGATCTCGGTTTGTTTTTCGCACTCCACGGTGTCGGCTCGGGCATTGTCACGGCCGTGGCCTTGGTCTCCTGGGTAGAACGAAGAAACAGCAAGCGGATTGCGCTGTCGAGTCTTGCACTGGGCTTGGGCTCCGGGCTGATTGTTGTCGGAGACTCGTGGCATCTCAAACTGATTGCCGCTCCGCTTTTAGGGATTGGCTTTGGTGGACTTTCCATGTCTTTCAATACTCTGTTTGTGACCTATTTCTCTCAGAAAAACGCGGGGTTGCTTAACGTTCTGAACGCAACCTATGGCATCGGTGCCGTCGCAGCGCCGTGGCTCTTAAGCCGAGACCTCCTGGCTGGCAGTGAACTGTTTAACGTCATTGCCTTACTGTCCTTTATTATTCTGGTGGGCGCTTGGACGATTGATGATCGTATTCCGAGTCGCACTCCCACGGATATCACAAGCTCAACGACCACAAGCGTCTATCCGATATTACTCGTCGCCTTCCTCATTTTATTCATTGAGGCGGCATTGACCTATTGGATGCCCTCACTACTCAGCAAGCAGTCCGGCTACGACGTTGACGCCGCCGGCTATATGGCGCAATTTTTCTTTTGGTTCGTCATTGTCCGTCTTTCCGCTGCCGCACTGGCAGTCTGGGTATCGACCCTTGGATTCGCGCTCCTTGGACTATTGGGGCTCTGCCTCTCTCTCTTGGGTGTTGTGACGGGCCTCGTGGCTCTAGCCGACACCAGCTTCACGGGGGCGTTTATGGGTCTTATTTTCCCCAATGCCTATGCGTGGATGCTGACCAAGAGTGGTGGTGGAACTGCCATGGGAGCGCGCATACTGTTAAGCGCCATCGTTGGTGCAACCACTGGTCCCTGGATCCTGGGCTGGATACTGCCGATTACGGGCGAGACCGCTGTGCTGGTGCTGCTCAGCTCAGTCAGTGCGGCAACTTTTTTGCTGATGCTTTTTCTCGACTTAAAAACTCGGTAGTTACCCCAAACTGCAACGCTAAAAGGATGTCTAAGGCGGTGATCCGTGATTAGATAGGCGCCCACTTCACACTTTTCATTCAGGGAGTCTCAATCAATGGACACATCCACACTCTTCTCGCTCAAAGGCCGAACAGCACTGGTTACTGGAGGTTCACGCGGTATCGGTAAAATGATCGCTGCGGGTTTTATTGCGCAAGGCGCAAAGGTTTATATTTCCTCGCGTAAGGCTGATGTGTGTGATGCGACCGCTGCAGAACTGGGGCCCAACTGTTTCTCACTCCCGCACGATGTTAGCAGCGTTGCCGGATGCCAAATGCTGGCCGATGAGTACTTCAAACACGAGAAGTCACTGGATATTTTGGTGAACAATGCGGGCGCTGCTTGGGGCGAGGCATTTGAAACTTTCCCAGAAAGTGGCTGGGACAAGGTCATGGACCTCAACGTCAAATCTCTGTTCTTCCTCACACAAGCACTTCACGGACCCTTGAAGTCGGCGGCCTCAAAATCGCAACCCGGAAAAGTCATTAACATCGCATCAATCGATGGCATTCGCATTAACGCGTGGGAAACCTACAGCTACCAGGCCTCAAAAGCCGCGGTCATTCAACTCACTCGCCGTATGGCAACACGCCTTATCAAAGATCACATTAACGTCACCGCAATTGCACCCGGCGCCTTTGCCTCCGAGATGAACAAGGCAGCGCGCGATCATGAAGACGAAGTCGGCCACGGTGTTCCCTCAGGAAGAATTGGTCACGACGAAGACATGGCGGCCGTGGCTATTTACCTGGCTGCACGCAGTGGCGACTATGTTGTCGGCGAGACGATCGCTGTCGATGGTGGCGTGGTATACGGGGCTGCAGGAGCGTCCATGGACGCGTAATAACCGATCATTGATCATTAAAAAGCCCCCCAATTGGAGGGCTTTTTAGTTTTTAAACCGGATAAAGCATTGATCTAGAGTCCCTTCTTAAAGCACATTTTACGGCGCCTATTCCTTTTGCAGGTTGTAAAGCGGCTCTATCATTTGATCAACACCAAAGGTCGCAGGACGCTGACGCGGTGGGAACTGAGCCAGCGATGTTAAGAACATCTGAAGCTCGATACGCGCGACCGCTATGCGGGGCGGGACTTTTCTAACCCACCAATCCTCGTAGTTATCCGCATTCTCGTCGGCACGCTCAAACGGGTCACGCCGCAGATTAAACAATTTGGGAATTCGCAGTTGATCAAACTCCTCCCGCCATACTGCAAACCCTTTTGCACGCTGCTCGGCAAATACAACCTTCCAGTCCCCAGTTCGAATTCCGGTGAGCACACCGTCGTCGCTCCAGTAGAAAAATGAATTACGAGGCCCTAGATCCGTCTCACCCGCGAGCAGTGGCAGGAAATTGTAACCATCGAGGTGGTTTTTGTAGGGCTTGCCATCAACGGTCACTCCCGCCTTGAGCTCAGCAACAACATTAGGACGACCGGCCGCCGCCATCAGCGTAGGTACCCAGTCCTCGTGGGACATAATTTCGTTAACGACCGTGCCCTCGGGAATTCGACCCGGCCACTTCACCATGGCAGGAACGCGGAAACTGCCCTCCCAGTTGGTGTTTTTTTCACTGCGAAAGGGTGTTATCGCTGCGTCGGGCCACGTGTTGTAGTGCGGTCCATTATCGGTGGAGTAAATGACGATGGTGTTATCTGCAACGCCCAGCTCGTCGAGATGATCCAGAAGCTCTCCAACCATCATGTCGTGTCCAACCATGGCGTCATTGTAAAAGCCCTGTCCCGACAGACCTCGCTCATCGTCTGCGGTGTGGGTAAAAAAGTGCATACGCGTGGTGTTGTACCAGACGAAGAAGGGCTTACCTTGGTCCACCGCCCGCGTCATGAAATCGAGTGCAGCGAGCTTAAATTCGCGATCGACCGTCTTCATCCGCTCCTTGGTGAGGGCGCCGGTATCGACAATATCGCCGTCAGCAAAGCTATGTATAACGCCTCGTGGCGAGAACAATTTTACGAGTAACGCATTGTCAGAGGGATAATCGGGATCTTCAGGCTCCTCCTCAGCGTTGAGGTGATAGAGATTTCCCAGGAATTCGTCAAAGCCGTGTGCGGTGGGAAGAAACTCATCCTTATCACCTAAATGGTTTTTACCAAACTGGCCGGTAACATAACCCTCGTCCTTGAGAAGCGACGCGAGCGTGACGTCCTCAGGCCGAATACCCAAGTCAGCGCCCGGGGAGCCTACTTTGGTTAAACCGGTTCGAATGGGTGATTGACCGAGAATAAATGCTGAGCGTCCAGCGGTGCAGCTTTGCTGCCCGTAGTAGTCCGTGAACTTCGCGCCCTCTGCCGCGATGCGGTCAATATTTGGCGTCTCATACCCCATCATTCCCATATTGTTTGTGGAGAGGTTCCAAAAACCAATATCGTCGCCCCAAATGACCAGCATGTTCGGCTTTTCCTGAGAAAGAGCGTGACCGGCGAACGCAAGTGAA
>CBFHJX010000068.1:0-7969 GCA_965656285.1 Luminiphilus sp.
TTACACGATGTTTTTGAAGCGTGCGACGCCTCAGAATATCGTGATCGGCGGTCTCGCCGGAGCGGCGCCACCTTTGCTAGGTTGGACCGCAGTGACCGGCGAAATTCATGGTCACGGGTTATTGTTGGTGCTGATTATCTTTGCCTGGACCCCCCCTCATTTTTGGGCGCTGGCGATACACCGCAAAGAAGAGTACGCGGCGGTTGGCATACCGATGTTGCCTGTAACCCATGGAAATCGGTTCACGGCGCTCCACATTTTGCTGTACACAATACTGATGTTTCTCATTACATTGCTGCCGTTTGCAACGTTTCTAAGCGGTTGGATTTACGCCGTATCAGCAGTAATTTTGGGGGCTGGATTTTTGTATTGGTCGATCGAAATTTTGCGTGAAAAAAATCCTAAAGCACCCATGGAGACCTTTAAATACTCCATTAACTATTTGCTGTTGTTATTCATCGCGATGCTCGCTGATCACTGGATATTAGGAGCGCCCCTATGACTCTGACTCAACAACAGCGAGTCGGCCTCACGGTGTTTGCAGTCTTACTGGGTATTACGATTATTGTCGCCGGTTTTGTGCACCGTATTCAGCAACCTCGAATCATGACAATGTCTGAAATACGGGCCAATGGGCTGTTTATTTTTGACACACCGCGCGATCCTGGTAAGTTTGCACTTACTACCCACAAGGGCGCCGTGTTCAATGAGGAGAGCTTGGAGGACGACTGGACATTGCTCTTCTTTGGCTTTACTTCTTGTCCTGATGTTTGCCCAACGACACTGTCATTTTTGGCGGGGCTCAAGGAGAGCCTTGAGGGTACTGAAGCTGAATCAACCGGTGTCGTGATGGTGTCTGTTGATCCTGCACGTGACACGGTTGATCAGTTGTCACAGTACGTCCCTTATTTTCACCCCGAATTTTTGGGTGTGACGGGCGAGTTTCCCGAGATCTTAAGCTTTGCTCGCCGGTTTAATGCACCCTTTCGCAAGATACCCACAGAGGACGGCGACTATCAGGTAGACCACAGTGCGAACGTCGTATTAATTAATCCTCAAGGGGACTTCCATGGATTTTTTAGGGCGCCTCTGGATTTGGCAAAAATGAAGGTCACGCTGCGCTCTGCTCGTTACTACTGGAGCGAACAATATGACTGATACGTCGCGCCTTATTTTAGTCGATGGATCGTCCTACTTATTTCGAGCGTTTCACGCCCTCCCCCCGCTGACCAACAGCAAGGGCTTTAATACTGGCGCTGCCAAAGGCGTTATTGGGATGATCAAGCGTCTGCAAGCTGACAACCCAAATGACCAGCTGGTCATTATATTCGACGCAAAAGGCCCGACGTTTCGAAACGACATTTATGCCGAGTACAAGGCCAATCGCCCGCCCATGCCCGAAGAGCTGCGCGAGCAAATTGAGCCGATTCATAATGTCATTCGCGGGATGGGATTGCCGCTGATTTCTGTCTCGGGCGTAGAAGCTGACGACGTGATCGGCACGCTGTCGGTGATGGCGGCGTCACAGGCAAGGCCGGTGCTAATTTCCACGGGCGACAAGGACATGGCGCAGTTGGTCAATGAGCACGTCACATTGGTTAACACCATGACGCAGCTGGTTCTGGACCGTGAGGGCGTGATTGAAAAGTTCGGTGTACCGCCGGAGTTGATCATCGATCTGCTCGCGCTGATGGGAGACTCGGTTGATAACATTCCGGGTGTTGCTGGCGTGGGTGAAAAGACCGCGTTGGCGCTGTTACAAAATTTAGGTGGCGTGTCCGAGATCTACTCGCACTTAGAACGCGTCGCTGAACTGCCTGTGCGCGGCGCCAAGTCCTTGGGCGACAAGCTCTCCGCCAGTCAAGAAATGGCTGAGCTGTCTTACGTGCTTGCAACGATTAAGACGGATTGCGACCTTGCCTTGTCGGAGTCTGACTTGCGTTCTTCGCCCCCTGACAGCGAAAGGCTGATCGCACTTTACCGTGACCTCGAATTTAAGACATGGCTTGATGAGTTACTGAGTCCGTCGCTGCTTGCAGGCGTTGAACAGCCTGCTCAAAACGTGGCGCCCTCACCTCAACTTGCGGTTGTGACGATTGTCGATCAAGACACGCTTAGCGAATGGCTAGGGCGGTTGGCGAAGGCCCCATTGTTCGCGTTTGATACAGAAACAACCAGCCTCAATTATATGCAGGCCGAGATCGTGGGTGTCTCGTTTGCGGTGACCCCTGGAGAGGCCGCCTACGTGCCGCTAGCGCACATTAGTCCTGGGCTCGAGGGTCAGCTGAATCGCGAGCACGTGCTTGAGCAGTTGCGACCGATTTTGGAGTCGGAGAATTCAAAAAAGGTCGGCCAGCACCTGAAGTACGACGCAAACGTTCTTGCAAATCACGGCATTACACTGCGCGGTATTGCCCATGACACCATGCTTGAGTCCTACGTGATTGACGCTATTGGAAGTCGTCATGACATGGGGAGTCTGGCCCTCAAATACCTTGGCCAGCGCGTTATCTCTTTTGAAGAAGTCGCAGGGAAAGGCGCGAAGCAAGTGTCCTTCGACCATGTCGATATTGAACGGGCCTCGGAGTACGCCGCGGAGGATGCGGACGTAACCTTGCGCTTGCACGATGCGCTGACATCTAGACTGGCGGCAGAACCCAGACTTCGCGAGGTCTATGAAAACCTTGAGTTACCCTTAGTGCCGGTCCTCTCCAAAATTGAGCGTAACGGCGCTTTTATTGACGTCGATCGGCTGCGCGAGCAAAGTAAGGAGATCACTGAGCGATTGGTAGTCCTCGAGGCGACAGCTTGTGAATTGGCCGGTCAGCCCTTCAACTTAGCGTCGCCCAAGCAGCTTGGTGAAATCTTATTCGAGAAGCTTGAGCTCCCGGTGATTAAGAAAACGCCAAAGGGGGCGCCGTCGACGGCCGAAGACGTGTTGGTAGAACTGGCCCGAGACTACGAGTTGCCTGCCGTGCTGATTGAGCATCGCGGCCTTGCAAAATTGAAGTCGACCTACACCGACAAGCTCCCGGAAATGGTCGATCCGCGAACAGGCCGAATACACACCTCCTACCACCAAGCGATTACCGCGACGGGCCGCCTCTCCTCGAGCGATCCGAACCTTCAAAACATTCCCGTTCGTACCGATGAGGGACGTCGTATCCGGCAGGCCTTTGTCGCCCCTGAGGGCCGAAAAATTGTTGCGGCGGATTATTCGCAAATTGAACTTCGCATCATGGCGCACTTGTCGAGTGATGCGGGTTTACTCCACGCGTTCGCCAACGAGCTTGACGTTCACAGTGCGACCGCCGCAGAGGTTTTTGACGTTGATCTTAGTGAGGTGTCAAGCGATCAGCGGCGGAAGGCAAAGGCGATTAACTTTGGTTTGATCTACGGTATGTCGGCTTTTGGTCTAGCCAAGCAAGTCGGCGTCTCCCGAGGCGAGGCGCAAGAATATATAGACCGTTATTTCGCTCGCTATCCCGGTGTTGCTGACTATATGGATGCGACACGGGCGCTCGCACACGAGCAGGGATTTGTGGAAACGCTGTTGGGTCGACGACTCTACTTACCCGAGATCAACGCGCGCAATAAGCAACGACAACTGGCGTCGGAGCGCACGGCAATCAACGCGCCAATGCAGGGCACAGCTGCCGACATTATAAAATTGGCGATGATTGCGGTTGATGACTGGCTCACCGATTCAAAGACCGACGCTAAGATGATCATGCAGGTCCACGATGAGCTTGTGTTCGAGGTTGCTGATGACGCCTGCGCACCGCTGTGCGATGAAGTGACCGCGCGCATGGGCGGTGTTATTGCCCTTAAAGTACCGCTCTTAACCGAGGTGGGTGTGGGTTTAAGCTGGGATGAAGCACACTAAGGCGCCTCAGCACTGACATCAGGTCCCAGTTCCGAGCCTTCCTCGCTGGGGAGTGCAAGCCACTTGTTCAGGGTTCGCTGTAATTCATCCATGCCGTCGTGCGAGAGTGATGAAAAAAGTTGAACTGAAATCCAGTCCTCGTGAGCCTTGAGCTCTTTTTGGACCGTTAACAGCGTACTTTTCGCCGGCCCTCGTTTTAATTTGTCACTCTTTGTAAGCAAAATATGGACGCGCATTTTAGTGACAACGGCCCACTCGATCATTTGGCGATCATAATCTTTCAAGGGGTGGCGAATATCCATAAGTAACACCAGTCCCTTGAGGCTTTGGCGCAGGCGAAGGTATTGCTCGAGCTGTTTGTTCCACTCTTGTTTGACCTTAAGAGGGACTTTGGCAAATCCGTAACCCGGCAAGTCGACCAGTCGAATATGCTCATCAACAGTAAAGAAATTAATGAGTTGGGTGCGTCCCGGTGTGCGTGACGTCCTCGCAAGTTTGGTGTTACGCGTCAGTGCGTTAATGGCGCTGGACTTGCCCGCGTTACTGCGACCGGCGAATGCGACCTCTACACCTACGTCTGCAGGCGCATTGCTCAGGGCGCTGGCAGATTGTAAAAATTCAGTGCACTTATAATTAAGCTTTTGAAACTTATTGGGCGTATTAATGACAGTAATCCACGTAATGTTTGGTGTTTTCGGCTCAGTGACTATAATGCCGATCCAGTTTACGTGGGTATAGCGATATAATCACAGCATCAACCGGATCTCACGCCGGATTAGAGGGTGAAGAAATGAAAGTAAACGTCATAAAATTTGTACTGATTACCGCCGCAGCACTGCTGGCAACAGCGTCTGTTCAAGCGGCCGAACAACCCGCGCAATACGCAGCATCGTGCGGTGCCTGCCATGCGGTGGGTGTCGCTGGTGCACCAAAAACAGGTGACCCAGCGCAATGGGAACCGCGTTTGGCAAAAGGTATGGAGGCACTGGTTGCTTCCGTTAAGAACGGTTTGGGTGTCATGCCTCCCGGCGGACTCTGCGCCGGCTGTAGTGATGACGACTACAAAGCCCTCATCACCTACATGGCAGCCCCACAGTAATTAGGGAACAAGGAGTTCAGGATGATCTTTAATCGCGCAATTGTGGCGGTGGCATTTTTAGTTGCGGCCAACACCTCACTCGCTGACGGCGTTATGAAGGGCGATGCGGTTGCGGGCGAGGCACTGGTCGCCTCGTGCACTGCATGCCACGGAGCAGACGGAAACAGTCTTGCGCCGACCTTTCCAAAGCTGGCCGGCTTGGGTGAGCGCTACTTGCTTAAGCAAATGAAGGACATTCGCGACGGTCGTCGTCCGGTTGCGCTTATGGCAGGTCAGGTCGATAACATGACCGACCAGCAGCTCGCTGATATTGCCGCGTTTTACGACGGGCAGACGCGCACTTCCGGTACAACCGATCCCGAGCTTTTGGCCTTGGGACGAAAGGTTTATCTTGCTGGTATTGCAGAGCGTAAAGTCGCAGCCTGTTCAGGCTGTCACAGCCCGTCTGGCAAGGGCAATGGCCCGGGTGGGTTCCCAGGTCTGGCCGGACAGCACGCCGATTACGTCGCACAGCAGCTTGAAATGTTTCGTCTCGGTTACGAGGACGAGAGCGGGCGCACCAATGGCGGCGACAGTATGATTATGCGAACCATTGCTTTTAGCCTGAGTGATCTTGAGATCAAGGCAGTCGCAAGTTATGTTGCAGGTCTGCAATAACGCAGGGTAATCAAGGGGAACCACCAGCATGATGGCGATATTAAAAACTGTAACCATCACCGTTTTCGCATTGCTTTCAACGGGAATTGCTGCGCAAGCGCAGTACCAAGAAGGTGTGCATTACGAGCTGATTGAGCCCAAGGTACATACGGGAATTAGTGACCAGATTGTGGTCACTGAGTTTTTTTCTTACGGCTGTGGCCACTGTTACAATTTCGAGCCTTTGCTTGAGTCGTTCGAGACTCGGTTGCCTGAAGGTGTCGTTGTGCAACGAACGCCGGTTGTTTTCAATAACAACGCCGGCATGAAGCTACTTGCTAAAACCTATTACACCGCACAGGTTCTCGACGTAATCGACCCGATGCACGGCGCTGTTTTCAACGCGGTCCACCGTCAGCGAAAGCGACTGGCAACACCTGAAGCGGTGCGCGCCGTGTTCGTTGAAAATGGGGTGCCTTCGAAGGATTTTGATCGAGCTTACGGCTCGTTTGGGATCGACAGTATGGTTCGCCAGGCCGCTGCCAGAACGCAGGGCGCTCGGATCAATGGAACACCATCACTCATGGTGAACGGCAAGTACCGCATTGATACGCGGCAGGCAGGCAGTCAAGCCAATATGCTCAAAATTGCAGCCTTCCTTGCGGACAAGGAGCTCGCCCGGTTGCAGCGGGCGGCGAGTGCGACCGACTAGAGCTCGGCTTAGCCGAGCGGCACCTCTGTTCGGCTAATCACCTTTCTCAGCACAAAGCTTGAGTGCACCCCCGTGACACCGGGTATCCGTGTCAACTTCCCCAGTAACACCGCCTCAAAGTGTTTCATGTCCTTGACGATGACACGCAGTAAGTAGTCGGCACTTTGGCCGGTTACCACCGAGCAGTCGACAACCTCGTCGTAGGTCGCTATTTCCGCCTCAAAATTTTCAAATCGGTCAGGGGTGTGTCGGTCCATTGAGATGCTGACGTGCACCGTAAGATCAAGTCCTAGCTTCTCCTGATCCAGTATGACGACTTGGCGTTGAATGAACCCTTCGCTGAGCAGCCGCTTGATGCGACGGGCGCAGGGCGTGGGCGTCAGCCCAACCCGTTCCGCCACTTCAAGGTTACTCAGGCTGGCGTCGCGTTGCAGTAGAGACAGCAGGCGAAGGTCGGTTCTGTCGAGAGTATTTATGTCGTTCATTATTCACTTATTAGGTAATTTGACTAATTATTAAATTTATACGCGTTATTTCACTATTAAACGAGGCTTTTAGTGAGTCATTCGCCATTTAAATCCAAGCGGAAGTCCTTATACTTCGCTCCTTAATAGAATAATTGCGAGAGTTTGTGATGAGCACGGAAGATTTTGGGGCATTTGATTATCGTAAATACCCGATTTATCAGCCACTAAAGAAAGTCGATCGCCGGTGGCCGGATGCGGTTATAACGCAGGCGCCGCAGTGGTGCAGTGTTGACCTGCGCGACGGCAATCAAGCCCTCATTGATCCTATGACGGCCGATAAAAAGCTCCGCCTTTGGGAGCTCCTGATTGATTTGGGTTTTAAGCAGATCGAAGTGGGCTTTCCGTCAGCCTCGTCGCATGACTTCGACTTTCTGAGGAAGTTAATTGAGGAAGGTCGTATTCCTGACGATGTTACTGTGCAAGTGCTTACCCAAGCGCGTGAAGAACTTATCGTTCGTACTTTTGAGGCGTTGAAAGGATGCAAGCGCGCAGTGCTCCACTTTTATAACAGCACGTCGACAGTTCAGCGTGACTATGTCTTCGCTCTGGATCGGGCGGGCATTACTGACATCGCTGTAAAAGGTGCGCAGTTGGTCAAGTCGATAGCGGAGAATTACCCCGATACTGAGTGGGTGTTTGAGTACAGTCCCGAGAGTTTTACCGGCACTGAAATGGACTTTGCTGTCGACGTTTGTAATGCCGTGATCGACGTGATTCAACCGACGTCTGAGAACAAAATGATTATCAACCTCCCGGCGACGGTCGAGGTCAGTACGCCGAATGTCTACGCGGATCAAATTGAGTGGTTTTGTGACCATGTTAATCATCGCGACGCGCTGCTGGTCTCGTTGCACACTCACAACGATCGTGGTGGTGCAGTTGCGGCAAGCGAACTGGGTCTGTTGGCGGGTGCGGATCGAATTGAAGGCACACTGTTGGGCAATGGCGAACGCACGGGCAACATGGACATCGTGACGATGGCCATGAACCTTTACAGTCAAGGTGTTGACCCTAAGCTCGATTTTTCACAGATGGACGAGATGATCGCGGTCTGTAAAGAGTGCACGCAGTTACCACTACATCCGCGCCACCCCTATGCTGGCGAGCTC
>CBFHJX010000069.1:0-7882 GCA_965656285.1 Luminiphilus sp.
CCCCACAGCAAATCGCAAGACATGGACACCACAGCGGCGTGCCACCCAGTAATGACCAAACTCGTGGATAGTGACGAGGATACCCAGCGTCACGAGCGCCATGAAAATTTGGAAAAAATATTCCTGCATCTACTTTTGAACGCTCCCTAGAGTCACAATCTCACCTTTTAATTTCGGTGACCACCGCTTGGGCGACCTCACGCGCGGCGTGATCGAGACCTTTGACCTCACTGAGCTCAGTTGGTTCAGCGAGATCGACGGTATTAAGTGTTGTTTCAATCACACGATCAATGTCAGTGAACCGTATCCGCTGCGAAAGAAAGGCATCAACAGCGATCTCGTTAGCTGCACTGAACGCACACATCCCACCGGGCAGCGTGATCGCCTCGTAAGCAAGCTTCAGGCACGGGAAGGCACTCAAATCGGGTGTCTCAAAATCCAATCGACCCACCTTTACCAAGTCCAGCACATCAACGCCCGCATCGATACGATCGGGCCAGGAAAGACTGTAGGCAATGGGCGTGCGCATATCGGGCTGTCCCAGCTGAGCCAATACGGAGCCATCGACATAACGTATTAACGAATGAACGATACTTTGCGGGTGAACGACCACCTCAATTTCAGAGGGCTTACGGTCAAAAAGCCAACACGCCTCCGCCAGCTCCAAGCCCTTGTTAACCAGTGTGGCTGAGTCAACTGAAATCTTTCGTCCCATGGACCAATTGGGGTGTGCGCATGCCTGATCCGGCGTGACGTCAAACAACTCAGATCGACTTTTCCCACGAAACGGCCCACCGGACGCAGTGAGTAGAATTTTTTCCACACGCCCCATTTGTGGACGCGCCAGGTCGTCTGTCTCGAGACACTGAAACATTGCATTATGCTCGCTATCGACCGGCAACAGCAAAGCGCCGCCCTCGTGCACAGCGTTCATGAAAATCTGACCAGCACTCACCAGTGCCTCTTTATTGGCTAGAAGAAGCCGCTTACCCGCCTGCGCAGCCGCAAGTGCCGCGGAGAGCCCTGCAAATCCGACGATTGCCGCCATTACGGTGTCCACCTCGGCGCTTTTCGCAAGCTCAACCATCGGCGCTTCGCCCGCATGCACTTGGGTCTCAACGACACCTGCCAAGCGTGTTTTTAGCTCAACCGCCGCATTATGATCGAACATAACCGCGTGGACAGGACGGTGGCGAAGACACAACTGCTCCATTTTATCGACCGACCGGTTGGCCGCTAAACCATAAGCGCGATAGTGAGACGGATGTCGCTCAATAATGTCTAACGTACTCGTTCCAATGGAGCCCGTGGCACCCAGAACCAAGACGCGCTGCATTACGCGTAACCCACCAAAATTATTGACAGGGCAAAAAACGGTGCGGCACCGCAGATACTGTCCAGTCGATCCAGCACACCGCCGTGACCGGGCAAAAGCACCCCCGAATCCTTGCACCCGCTCTCACGCTTCACCATGCTGACGGTCAAGTCACCAAGCACCGAGGCACTGCAACAAAAGGCCGCGATTAAGAAAACTTCTGCAGGATGAATGTAGCCGTAGGCCGGCGGCAGCAACCACCAGGTTAACCCTGCGAGACTTAAAACGCCCAAAAAGCCTCCCCATAAACCCTCGATCGTCTTTGCGGGACTGACGTCCGACGCGAGCGGGTTCTTACCCCAGGCCTTACCGACAAAGTACGCACAGACATCAGCCGCACCGACGATAATGATCAACAAAATGACGAGCAACCAGCCGTTGGGCAAATACATAACGTATGAGAGTGAAAACCAACCCACCCCGAGGACAAAAAGCCCCATCAAACTCCGCGCTAAGCGCGAGCGCCACAAAAAGGAAAGCTTTGGATAACTGTCTACCAGCAGCGCATGGACCAGCCAAGCGAAACAGGCCAAACCGAGAATTGGTCGAATCAAGGTTACGTCAGCGGCAAAATTAGGACCATAAACCCAGGCACAGGCAACGCAGACGCCGGCAAACATGATCACAAAAAAAGCGCGCGTGACCCGAGATGTCCAACCGGCCAACGCCGACCATTCCCACGCACCAGCAGCGCCTACGACGGCAAAAGCAAGAGAGAGCATGTCCGCTGATAACTGTGTCACCGCGACAAAGAAAACACAGATCAAGATCAGTGCCGTGTAAATGCGCTTTGCCAACATTAAGAATGGACCTCAGCTGGACGACCACCATAACGGCGCTCTCGTCTCGCGAAATGGTCGATAGCAACATCCAATTCTTCTACCGTGAAGTCAGGCCACAGGGTGTTAGTAAACCAAAGTTCAGCGTAAGCGCTTTGCCATAATAAGAAGTTAGACAGTCGATATTCGCCGCCGGTTCTAATGCAGAGGTCGAGCGCCGGCTGGTCGGCCAATGACATTCTTGCACTGAGTGACGTTTCGTCAATATCCTCAGCCCGTAACCTTCCTGCTTCCACGTCATGCGCCAAGGAAGACGCTGCTTCACCCACGTCCCAACGCCCACCGTAGTCGAGCGCCAAGACTAACGTCGTATCGGTATTGTGCTCAGTGGCTTGCTCGGACCACGCCAGCAGTTTCGCAATGCGCGGACTCAAGCGATCACGACGACCAATAAATCGAACACGAACCCCATCTTCAGCCAATTGCTTTATTTCACGTCTTAAGTAACGCGACAGTAACGCCATGAGCGCGCGCACTTCCGACTCTGGGCGGTGCCAATTTTCGCTCGAAAATGCAAACAAGGTGAGCGTTTTCACGCCACGATCTCGACACGCATACATCAGCGGCTTGACCACGTCGGCACCCGCTCTGTGACCGATCGGACCCGGCACACCGCGCTTCTTTGCCCAACGATTATTACCGTCCATCACAATGGCAATGTGTTGTGGCATGCGGCCTGAAAAATGGGTGGGTAAATTCACTGGGAGACCGGAATACTGATCAGATTTCCAACAAATCAGCTTCTTTAGTCGTCAACGCAGCATCGATCTTCGCCACGTAGACATCCGTCAGCTTCTGAATCTGATCTTGGCCTCGCCGTTCCTCGTCCTCTGAAATTTCTTTTTCCTTGACCAGGTCCTTTAGCATACCGTTAGCGTCTCGACGAGCGTTACGCATCGATACGCGTGCTGACTCGGCCTCAGCTCGCGCCTGCTTGATAAAACCCTTTCGAGTCTCCTCAGTCAGCATAGGCATTGGAATGCGAATGACGTCGCCAGCCGTGGAGGGATTGAGGCCCAGATTACTTTTCATGATGGCCTTTTCAACATCGGGCGTAATGGACTTATCAAAGACACTCACCGCGAGTGTGCGGGCATCTTCAACATTGATACTTGCCATCTGTTTGAGTGGCGTTTCTGATCCGTAGTAGTCAATGCGGATTCCGTCAAGAATACTGGGGTGCGCCCGCCCTGTTCTGATCTTATTGAAGTTTTGAGCCAGCGCGTCCAGTGACTTGTCCATCCGCTCTTCAGCATCGGTTTGTATGTCGTCAATCATTTTTCTCTCCCGACCGATTTACAGTGCGTGTAACAAAAGAGCCTATCGAATCACCGTGCCTTCAGACCCGCCCCTTACAATACTCAACAACGCGCCCTTCATCGACATATTAAACACGCGAACCGGCATTTGGTGATCTCGGACCATACAAATTGCCGTAAGGTCCATGACCCCCAGCTTCTTATCCAAAACGTCGTCGTACGTGAGCTCATCAAACTTGATTGCTGACGAGTCTTTCATCGGGTCAGCGTTGTATACCCCATCCACTTTAGTCGCTTTTAAAACGATATCGGCCTCGACCTCAATACCTCGCAGGCAGGCGGACGAGTCCGTTGTAAAAAAGGGATTACCGGTGCCAGCCGAGAAAATAACAACGTCGCCCTGAGACATCGCTCGAATGGCTTTGCGGCGGTCGTAGTGATCGACCACGCCACTCATTGGAATCGCAGACATCACTTGCGTTGCAATATTAGAGCGCTCGAGTGAGTCACGAAGTGCCAGAGCATTCATAACAGTCGCCAGCATACCCATGTGATCACCGGTGACCCGGTCAAGGCCCGCGGCTTGGAGCGCCGCCCCTCGAAATAAATTGCCGCCGCCAACAACCAATCCGACCTGAACCCCAATACCAACGAGTTGACCAATCTCCAACGCCATTTGGTCCAGCACCTTGGGATCAATGCCAAATGACTCGTCGCCCGTTAGCGCCTCACCACTGAGCTTTAACAATATCCTTTTATAGACCTTTTCAGCTGCCATGCTCTCGTCCTTCGCAATGTCTCACGATGAGTACTGACCTAATGGGCCATCAGTTGCCTAACTGTGCTGCAACCTCAGCCGCAAAATCGACCTTTTCGACCTCAATTCCCTCGCCCACCTCAAACCGTGTGAACCCAACGATGCGGGCTCCTGCTGCCGAAACCAGCTTTCCAACTGTCGTGTCGGGGTCTTTGACAAACGCCTGCTCAGTGAGGCTATTTTCGGACAAGTACTTGCGCACTCGTCCTTCGATCATCTTCTCAATAATTTCTGGGGGCTTACCCGAGTCCGCCGCCTGGGCTGTGAAGATCTCCCGCTCTTTTTGCAGTAACTCGGCAGGCATATCACTGGGCGAGACAACCGCAGGGTTGACCGCCGCAACATGCATGGCCACGTCTTTTGCAAGTTCCGCGTCACCGCCCTCGAGTTCGACCAATACGGCTATTCGGCTGTTGCCGTGTACGTAGCCACCCACCGCACCACTGTCTGTTGAGCGCGCGGCAATACGACGGACAGATATATTCTCTCCAATTTTTTGCACCAGCGCCTGGCGTGACGTTTCAACATCGCCACCGGCTATCACGGTCACATCATCGGTTTGTGCGGCGACAGCCGCGTCCATCACCTGACTAACAAAGCTTAAAAAATTCTCATCGCGCGCAACGAAGTCCGTCTCGCTATTCACCTCGCCAATCACACCAGAGGTTCCATCCGCAGTAATTCTCATGGAAACAACGCCGTCAGCGGCTGTGCGACCCGCCTTCTTAGCGGCCTTCATACCACTCGACTTTCGCAACTCCTCAATCGCAACTTCGACGTCACCGCCCGCAGCCGCCAGCGCTTTCTTACATTCAAGCAGCCCCAATCCAGTGCGCTCGCGAAGTTCCTTTACCAATGCAGCAGACATTTATCTCACCCTTTTTAACGTCTCAAGATCATCTTGTGGTCTCCGATAAAAACGAAGCCCTAATAAAAAAAAGCCGCGCTGAGCGCGGCGACTTATTGCTTATTCTGCGACACCTGACTCTTCAGGATCTGCCGTAGGCTCGGCGGACTCGACCACCTCAACAAATTCATCGACAACCGGAGTCTCTGACGACACTCCCTTGCCCTCTAGTACCGAGTCAGCAACGGCAGACACGTAGAGCTTGATTGCGCGAATCGCATCATCATTGCCGGGGATTACGTAGTCGACACCGTCGGGGTTACTGTTGGTGTCAACAATACCAATGACGGGTATACCGAGCTTGTTGGCCTCAGTAATCGCAATACGTTCGTGGTCAACGTCGACCACAAACAGTGCGTCGGGTAGACCACCCATATCTTTTATACCGCCGATTGAGCGGTCTAGCTTGTCCTTGCTACGCGATCGCATGAGGGCTTCTTTCTTCGTCAGCTTGTCGAAAGTACCGTCCTGCTCTTGCCCTTCAAGCTCGCGAAGACGCTTGATGGAGGACCGGATCGTTTTGTAGTTCGTGAGCATTCCCCCCAACCAACGATGGCTGACGTACGGCATTCCACAACGCGCCGCTTGCTCTTCGATAATTTTACCCGCAGCACGCTTTGTGCCAACGAACATGATTTGGTTTTTGTTCTCAGCCAATCTGTGAATAAATCCAAGCGCATCGTTAAATGCGGGGACGGTGTGCTCCAGATTGATGATGTGGATCTTGTTGCGTGCACCAAAGATGTATTGATCCATCTTTGGATTCCAAAAACGGGTCTGGTGGCCAAAGTGCGCGCCGGCCTGCAACAACTCGCGCATGCTTACTTGTGTCATAATCAGTCTCTAGGTTGGGTTTAACTTCCGTTCCCTCAAATTGGCCAACTGGTCTCCCAGCACCCGGCAACTTGTTTGTAGCGAACGTGCTTATTAGCCTTCGTAATTACGAAAGCGGCGCGCTTTATACCATAGGTAGAAGTAGTGCTGAAGCCTCTTGCTGTAATAACTCACCTCGAGTGCGGTAAACTACCGTTATTTGCAGCCAAACATGACATCAAGCGTGGATAAAACATCGTGAGTAACGTATCGATTAAATCAGAACAAGACATCGCCGGCATGCGCGAAGCGGGCCGACTCGCGGCCGAAGTACTGGAAATGATTGCCCCCCAGGTCGTTCCCGGCATCTCTACGGGGGAGCTCGATCGTATTTGCCACGACCATATTGTGAACACGCAACAGGCGATCCCTGCACCGCTCAATTACAAAGGCTTTCCTAAATCGATTTGCACCTCTGTCAATGATGTCATTTGCCATGGCATCCCCTCCGACACGAAAGTGCTAAAGGATGGCGACATTATTAATATCGACGTCACCGTCATCAAAGACGGTTGGCACGGAGATACGAGCATTATGGTCCCAGTCGGGAAAATTGCGCCGCACGCTGAACGACTCATTAACATTACACAAGAGTGCCTCTACAAGGGACTCGCGTTGGTGAAACCCGGGACACGCCTTGGCGATATTGGCCAGGTCATACAGCAGTATGCGGAGTCTTCCTATTATTCAGTGGTCAGAGAGTATTGCGGCCACGGAATAGGGAAAGTTTTCCATGAAGAGCCCCAAGTACTTCACTACGGCCGAGCAGGCACTGGCATGGTGCTTGAAAAGGGCATGACGTTTACCATTGAACCCATGGTGAATGCCGGAAAACGTCACACGAAGCTCAATACACGTGATGGCTGGACTGTAACCACAAGAGACGGTCGCTTATCCGCGCAATGGGAGCATACGATTGCGGTCACTGACAATGGCTGTGAAGTATTGACGAAGCGGTCGACGGAGTGCTTGCCCTTTTGACCCCGACCGACTGATTTTAATTAGCTCAAACTGCTCCAAATCAGCGATCAACTCGTAACTAGAGGCCTAAGCCAAAGCGTCCCTACCTAATGAATCCGACAGCACTCAATCAGTTAGTGTCTGACCTGCGAAACGAGCTCAATGAGACAGCTCTTGAGACGGCAGCCCGGTTTGACCCTTCCAGCCCGGTAACAGAGCTTCTGTGTAATCGCTGCGACGCCGTTGATGAGGCTCTGATAAACCTGTGGCGTTTTTGTGAATTAGACGCGGCCCAAGCATCGCTTATCGCCGTTGGAGGCTATGGGCGGGGTGCGTTGTTTCCAAACTCTGATGTCGACGTCTTAATTCTTCTGAACGACGAGGTCACGGCGAAGGACTCGCTCATCAGCGCTTTTGTCAGTTCGCTGTGGGATCTAGGACTGACCATCGGCCACAGTGTGCGCACCATCAGCGACTGCATTGAGATGGCGACTGCCGATGTCACGGTCATGACCACGTTGCTTGAAACTCGGTTACTAGCGGGTGACCCGCGACTTAAAGACGCGCTTCACAATGAGATTGATGCCTGCGATGTCTGGCCAAGTACAAGGTTCTTTAACGCTAAAATCGAAGAGCAGACCGCGCGATACGAAAAATTTGGTCTTACTGGCTACAGTCTGGAGCCCAACGTGAAGTCTTCTCCCGGTGGTCTTAGGGACATTCAGGTGATTGGCTGGATCGTCCAGCGTCACTTTGGTACGTCGCTCGACAGACTGCCCGCGGGTGAATTTTTGACCACGGAAGAGCTCGATCTGCTCGAGGCTGGACAGGACTATCTCAGTCGCGTTCGGT
>CBFHJX010000070.1:0-7835 GCA_965656285.1 Luminiphilus sp.
TCCGAATCAAAATCACTAGTACTCATTGCCCGCCATCTGCTCCGGCTCCAGGTGCAACTGCACGCCAAATTTCTCGATTACCGAGCCACTCACTTTACTCGCAAATTCAATAACTTGGTGACTATTTTGGGCAGTCCGGTTAACTATAACCAGCGCGTGTTTTTCAGACACAAAAACCCCCTGCGCTGACTGTCCACGCCAATTTAGCGCGTCAATCATCCACGCTGCCGACAATTTCACCCTATCGCCATCGAGAGGATACTGGGGCAGTTTCGGATACTGCACCTTCAGTTGATTGGCTTTTTCTTGAGTCACCACTGGATTCTTAAAAAAACTACCCGCATTAGGTTCGACCTGTGGGTCAGGAAGTTTAGAGCGCCGGATCTTAACGACTGCATTCATTACCTCGCGAGCCGCCACCTGCCGCGAACCCAATGCCGCTATCAGCGCCGGATAGGTAACATTCGTGATCGGTAATTTACTTAACCGGAGCTCAACGGCGGTGATAATCCACTCACGTCCTTCGCTTGATTTAAAAAAACTGTCCCTGTAGGCAAAGTCGCACTCCGAGTTAGCCAGCCAGAGAACCTCCGATGTCCTTCTATGGACGACCTGCAGTCGCTCTATATGCTCTGCCACCTCAGCACCATAGGCGCCAATATTTTGAACGGGGGCGGCGCCGACACTCCCCGGTATTAAGGCAAGCTTCTCAAGCCCGTATAAACCAAGCTCGTGCGCCCAAACGACCACCTCGTGCCAGCCTTCCCCCGCATAAACTCGGACAATGGCCTCTTCCGCACTCTGGGACACAACCGTACGGCCTTTCAACGCCACATTCAGTGTCAGCCCAGACAGCTCGGGCGGTAAAATGACGTTACTCCCACCTCCAATCGCCCGAACACAGAGCTTCTTTGCCCGTGCCAGTTGCAACGCCTCCAGCACGCCCTCAAATGAGGAGGCGCGCACAAAGAATTCCGCAACCGAAGCCAGTCTCAGCGTATTAAATGATCTTAATTGAACGAGTTCTTGGATCGTCATTACGTCGCCATTAAGGCTCTGACTGCTTCGAGATCAGCCGGCGTATCGACGCCCGCGGGGACCACCTCACAGGCTTGGGCGATCCTAATTTCGTGCCCACAATGCAGCGCACGTAACTGCTCCAGCGACTCTAGGTGTTCATAGGGTGCAACCGGTTGTCTCGCAAAATCTTCGAGATAACTGACTCGATAAGCGTACAGTCCTATATGCCGTCGTGCCTCGGGGGCCCACGTTTCGCCCATCGGGTCCCGGACGTGCGGTATCGGCGCACGTGAAAAGTACTGCGCGCGCCCCGATGCATCACCCACCACCTTTACAACCGATGTATCCACGAACTGCTCCTCAGACACAATGGGCTCATACAGCGTCGCCATAGAGGCACTCTTGTAGCACGCTAACAAAGCGGACACCTGCTCCAAGTTCGCAACCGGCATCAGAGGCTCGTCGCCCTGTAGGTTGACGATAATCTCATCCGACGACCAGGCCTTGAGTCTAGCGACCTCGGCAAGGCGATCAGTGCCTGAAGGGTGCGCTGAGTCCGTCATTACCACCTCCGCACCATGCGTTGCTAGTGCGTCGAAGATTCGCGAATCATCGGTAGCGACCGTTACCGACAGTGCACTGCTCGCCAGTGCCCGCCGCCATACCCAATACACCAAGGGTTTACCATTAATATCAGCGAGGGCCTTTGCAGGGAGACGCGTTGAGCCGTAACGAGCAGGAATAACGATGTGGTACATGGGAAGCTCCTTCCTACTCGTCCCGTTGCCCCATCAGCTTATCAAGCTGATCGACCAAATGACTGGGCAACAAGGCCTCTATTTCGACGACCCATATAGTGTCGCACGCGGGCCCCTTAAGTTTTACTGCATCCTTTTCAGTAATCAGTACAACATCAGGTACATAACTTGAGATGATCTTTTCCATTGGCAGAACAGCGTGGTCCGCAACCGCCACTGACTCAAAGGTCAGACCTTTACGTCTAAGCATCTCAAAGTATTGCGCAGGCTGACCTAAGCCCGTGGCCGCGACCACTTGAGCACCCTGCCAGGCTGCTAGACCGGCATCTAAGCCCAACCGCTCACCGGTGGACTCGTTTCTAAATCCCTTGACCACATAGACGAATGAAGTTGCCGGATTAATACCGTTACGAACCAAAACACAGTCAACAGTCGCCAGACGCGTGCGCGGCTCCCTCAGCGGACCTACAGGAAGTAAAAATCCATTCCCCAGAGCTCTGCTGGCATCCATAACAAGAATTTCCAAGTCCCTGTAGAGCGAGTAATGTTGTAATCCGTCGTCTGAAAGAATGACATCGACTTCTTTCGCCTCAAGCAGTCTTAACACGGCCTCTTGACGCGACTGTGCAACCAGCACGTGTGCCGCGGGCACGGTGCGTTTGATCAAAAGAGGCTCGTCACCCACGGTGGCGGCATTGTCTGCCGCCTGAACAAGAACTGTTTTCTCGGGTGACTGACGACCATAGCCTCGGCTAACAACACCAACGTTGTAACCCTGCTTAATGAGCGTTTGCGACAGCGCGATCAAACACGGCGTTTTTCCTGTACCGCCAGCCGTTATCCCACCCACAACAATAACCGGCACGCGCGGATCAATCGGCTGGGCCTTATGAGCCGTCAACCGCCGCGTAAGCCACACTAGGAACCAAACAAGCGGTAAAAGTGGTAGTAAAATCAGTGTCCATTGAAAAGGGCCGTACCACGACGCATTAACCCAGCGCTCAACGCGGTTCCGAACCGTACTCAAAGTTCCGAGAATCCGTGCTGATGTAAGGCTCTGTAAAGCGGCTCTTCCGCGAGAAGCTCTGCGTGAGGGCCCTGCGCGACAATTTGCCCTTCGTCCATCACCAACACCGTATCGGCACCTTCAATGGTTGAAAGCCGATGAGCGACAACAAACGTCGTCCTGCCCTGACGAGAGCTCTCCAAGGCGAGTTGGATCAGCGCTTCTGACTCATTATCCAGTGCCGAAGTGGCCTCATCTAGAATCAGAACAGGTGCAGACTTCAGCAGCGCTCGAGCGATTGCAATGCGTTGCTGCTGACCACCAGACAAGCCGACACCCTGCTCCCCAATCAACGTGTCGTAACCCGATCTAAGCTCCTGGATAAACACATCTGCATGGGCTTTTTGTGCCGCACTCTCAATATCTACGCGGGTGTTTGAGACACTGTTGCTCATCGCAATATTCCCGGCCACCGTGTCACTAAAGAGATTGATTTTCTGAGGTACAAACGCAAGTTGTTCCCTGTAGTTATAAAGGTCCACCGCTTGTATGTCTTGTCCGTCGAGGGAAATCTGTCCCACCGAGGGTGTATAAAAGCGTGCAAGCAATTTCAGTAACGTGCTCTTACCGCTGCCCGAGCGGCCCACAACCGCAACCGTCTGCCCAGGCTCCACCGAAAAGGATACGTTTTGTACGGCATCGTTCAGAGCACCGGGGTATCTGAAGGCGACGTCCTGGAATTCTATGCGGCCCACCACCTGTGATAGGACGACCTGTCCTTGGTCCGTTTCTTCTGGAGTATCCAGCTGGTGAAAAATATCTTCGGCCGCGGCTAAACCCTTTTGAATAATGCTCTGAATGTTGCTCAGTGTACGTATCGGCTTCCCCAACTGCGCGGCGGCGGTAATGAAGGCAACTAATGACCCCGCACTAAATTCAGCCAAGACCTCGGGGTCTAATGCAAACCAAAACAATGCACCTAAAGCGAGTGCCAATAACGTCTGGATAATTGGCGTTGACACTGCCTGGACAAACGCCAGCTTCAAGCTCTGTTGTTTATTAAACAAACTGACCGAGGCAAAACGAGCACTGACCTGCTCGGTGGCTCCATACACTCGAATATCATCGAGTCCAGCCAGGCTCTCCGCCGTCACCTCTGTGACTGACCCCATCGAGTCCTGAATTCGACGACTGTAGCGGCGGAAGTGTTTTCCGATAACCTGCACCACCATGCCGATCACTGGTGCCACTACGAAGAAAATTGCCGTCAGCTCCCAGTTCAGATAGAGCATGTACGCCACCAGCGCGACAATCGTCAAACCCTCGCGCAAAATAGTCTTCAGTGCATCAGAAGCGGCACCACTCACCTGCTCGACGTTAAACGTGACTTTGGAGAGAAGTTCCCCGGTAGAGTACTGATCGATATGGGCTTTCGGCACTCGGACCAGCACGTCAAAGAGCTCGGTGCGCACCACATGAACCACTGAGCGCGCCACTTTGTTCATAAAGTAGCTGCCAGCAAAAAATCCCAAAGCGCGACCCAGAGACAAAATTACCGCGGCTGCTGGCACAGCAACACGCGCATAGTCCGTCGCCGTTTTGTCGCCGGGTGGCCAAATCCATTGAGCAGCCTGTGCCACGAAGCCCGGTCCCACAGTGGCCTCCTCACCCAAGGAGTCGAGCAAAAACTGCGTCAAGTCAGCCAAAAGGACATTGCCCAGCGAATACACCAGGTAGCCAAAGACGCTCAAAATGAGGGAGCCTTTGTAGGCAAAGGCATATTGAAGCAGCCGACCGTATAGCTGCGTATCTGTCACTTGTTGAGTGGATTTTTCTGCCAACTTACTCACCGGATAAGGGCTTCTGGGTACTAATAGTCGACCGTTTAAACCCTAATTGGCTCACGGTGTCCGTCTAGATTCCAACCATAGCATGCCGAGTTTCATCGAATGAAGCGCGATTCAGTGTCAAAAATTGTTAGATTTTACTAATTAGCGAGTGGCGGTGGCTTTTTATCGGCCGCATACTGGGACACAGACATCAATGCCGTTTGTAAAATGCTAAACGCAGAGAGCCTTGGTCGGTTTTAACGGCAATTAGTGATATTGACCTCACTGGAGAATAGAAAAGCGGTACTTATGCCCAAGCGGTCCCTTCGAAAATTCCTACCTTCTCCCACTCACCTCAAGGAGGTGAAAGGGCTCGGCTTTCTCAAAGATGTTTTGGAACGGCGAGAGCTGTGGCACATCAGTCGCACCTCAATCGCCCGCGCCACGGCAATTGGACTGTTTTGTGCAATGGTTCCCTTGCCCGGTCAGATGATTGTCGCCGTGCTCATTGCGATCCGTGTAGGCGCTAACGTGCCTCTGTCATTTTCACTAATCTTTGTCACGAACCCCCTCACCATGCCAGTCATCTATGTTGCCGCTTACCTCATTGGCAGTGCGCTGCTGGGGACACCGTCGATCGATGTGTCTGCGATTAACTGGTTGGACCCACTGAATCCAGAAATTCTCCGGATCTGGCCACCATTTTTGCTCGGCTGCCTGGTCATGGGGTTCGCTTGCGCCTTTGTGGGTTATTTTGTGGCCGATGGCTTATGGCGATTTCGCATTAGCCAACGCATAGCGGAGCGCGCTCAACGACGACGAGAACGAAAAAGATCACGCCACTAGCGGCTCTGCATGAGCCCTTGGCTGATCGGTAAGCGGGACGCAGTAATCGCGGGTACAGCGCACGATATTACCGACAGAACAAACGCCAGACTCGGAACCAAAATAAAATCCTTAAGGCGAAGATCAACCGGCACATAAGCCAGCGGATAAACACGGGTATCGAGAAGTGCTGCCCCCTGCAACGACTCCACCAGGGCAACAAGATAAGGTGTGCTTACGGCTAATACGACGCCCAAAAGTGCACCCAATGCCGCACCTCCAACGCCAATAATTGTTCCCTGAATCACAAAGATCGTGCTGATATCACCTCGGCTTGCGCCCATGGCTCTCAGCATCGCTGACGATGCGGATCGATCAGAAGCAACGAGCACGAGCGAGGTAACGACGTTGAATATCGCGATCAAAAGCAACGATGCCAGCATCAGTGACACGATCTGTCTCGATAATTGAATCGCCTGGTACAAGTTGCCCTGACTCGCGGTCCAATCCGACACCCAAAATTGCGATGACACGCTTTGCCGGAGCGTCGCCGCAAACACTCGAGCCTGCAGTGGGTCAGCAAGCGTTATGGCATGTGCCTTATTGGCGAGTACTCGCGTGGTGTTCATACCCTGACCAGTGAACGCGAAATAGCGATCAATCTCAGTCTCAGAATTAAGTGTTGCGACCAATTCAAGGTTCCGAGGAGTCAGTGTTTTACGTCCTGTTCCACCAGACAACAACACCGAGACCACATCACCCACTCGCAAATTGAGCTCTTTAGCGAGCGAGTTACCCAGGATCAATTCATCGGAGGAGATTTGCGCGCTGGTCGGCGTGATGTAACTCTCGAGGCCGTTCAATGCACTGCTGTCAGCCATGATGAGACGAACAACTCTTGCCTCGCCACGGATCGTGAACAACGCGTCAATGTCACTGAACTGGGAGTGACGTCTCACCGACTCTGTCTGCTCTAACTCATCGGCGACCTGCTGCCATTCGCTGTCCGTGGCAAAGCCTCGAACGGTCACATGTGGAACAAGGTTCAGAATTCTCACTCGCATCTCTCGCTCAAAGCCATTCATTACTGATAACGCTGCGAGCAGGAGCGAAACGGCAATCAGCATGCCAACGATCGATAGTTTTGATAGGAATGCAGAAAGACCAAGCCCCGGATCAAGTGCTTGCCGAGCCGCTATTTCCCAATGAAAGCGAGTAGGCAACCTCATGATTATGCGGTCAAACTGAGTTTGCCGCCGGACAGTCTGTACTGACGATCCATGCGCTCTGCGACCTGTGGGTCATGCGTCACCACGACAAGCGCGGTACTTTGAAAATCAAGTTCACGCATCAGAGCCATGACCGACTCCGCTGTTTCCGGGTCTAAATTTCCTGTAGGTTCGTCCATGAGCACGCACAACGGACGATTAATCAATGCGCGTGCAATAGCGACGCGTTGCCGCTCTCCGCCGGACAATTGACTGGGGCGATGATGCATCCGCTCAGCCAACCCCAGACGGACCAACAACGCCTCGGCTGAAGCCGACGCTTCCCGCTGCGAAATGCCGCCGATCCGCGCGGGCATGGCGACTGCCTCAAGCGCAGTAAACTCTGGCATTAAATGATGAAACTGAAAAACAAAACCAAGATTTTGATTCCGCCACTGACACAGTTCACCCTCGTCCAAAGAGGTCAGCTCTTTCGAGCCCAAATGAACGACGCCGGTGCTCGGAGTGTCTAAACCGCCGAGTATATTGAGTAAAGTCGACTTCCCAGCTCCAGACGTCCCCACAATTGCGACTCGCTCCCCTGACGCCAGTTCAAAATCTAGATCAGTCAGTACTGAAACTGGACCCGCCGATGCGGAATAGGTTTTGGTCACTGCGCGGGCTGACAAAATCACCATCAAAACGCCTCCAATCCGTCCAATGCCGAGACTGGCGATATTTTACTTGCTCGATGGGCTGGGTAGACCGCGGCAACCAAGCTGAGTACGAGCGCCATGCCCACTACCCATCCGATGTCGGTGCCTTGTAAGTCAGTGGGTAACCCGCCAATGTAATAAACACTTGGATCAAAGAGTGTCCAATCGAAGACTCGCTCAAATAGCGCCATCAGTGACCCCAAATTTAAACTCGTGAGCACTCCAATGGCCGTGCCGAGTGCAATTCCGAACGTAGCCAGCATCAAACCATGCAAGAGAAAAATGCGACGCACCCCTGAGGCGGTCAGACCGAGAACCCGAAGCGACGCAATGTCAGACCGTTTTTCTGCTACCGACATCGTCAATGAAGACACCACGTTAAAAGCGGCAACCGCAATCAGCGCAGAAAGCAAAATACTCACCATTAGTTTCTCCATCCGAATCGCAGCGAACAAGGACCCATAGGACTCTGT
>CBFHJX010000071.1:0-7658 GCA_965656285.1 Luminiphilus sp.
AAGTCACCGCGTGCCACCATCACGCCCTCGCAGGCGTCGATAATACTGTCGAGTAAGTCGTTATCTGCCACCACTTCGGCACGCTCAATCTTAGCGATGATCGCGGCGCTAATCGCGGCGTCCGTCAATAACGCTCGTGCCTCTTCGATATCGGCGACCGAGGCGACGAAGGACACTGCCACGAAATCGGGTTTGATGACCTCCATAGCGCGGATATCGGCCTTGTCTTTCTCGGTCAGCGCAGGCGCGGCGATACCGCCGCCAAGCTTGTTAACCCCTTTTCGTGAGCTCAACTTGCCACCCACAAGAACCGTACAATTAATGTCGGTAGCCGTTGCACTATCGACGCGCAGGCGCATTTTTCCGTCATCTAAGAGGAGTATGTCGTCGACGGCCACACTGTTAGGAAGATCCCGATACTCAATACCGACCCCTGAGGCGTCACCACTTTCGGGGTCAATCGAGAGGCTTAGTCGAAACGCGTCACCTGCGGTCAGATCTACTTGCCCTTGTGCGAAGCTTGCAACTCGTATTTTAGGACCTTGGAGGTCTGCAAGGACGCCGACATAGCGGTCCTGATGCCGCGCTTGTTTCCGAATTGCGTGAGCGACACGTTGATGATGCTCTGCCGAGCCATGGCTGAAATTTAATCGGAAAACATCGACTCCAGCGGCGATGAGGCGACCAATCATCTCTTCGCTGTCGCTACCAGGGCCAACTGTGGCTACGATTTTCGTTCTGCGGTGTACCCGTTGAGCATCGTTTGACACTGAGTTTATTTCCCCAAAAGTTGAAGTAGCGCTCGTGTTTGATCTGGAAAGTCTGAAAAAGCGCCATCGACGCCTAAGTCGATGAAGAGCTTTTTATGAAGCGAGGCGAAGTCTACACCGGGTAAAGATTCAGAATCTGCACGTAGCGTGTAGGGATGTAAAAAAAGACCAAGCTTTTTTGCCGCTGTGAGCATTTCGCTTGGCGCGCCGTGGTCATTCTCCAGAAGACTGACGTCTGGGCCGATACCGTGCGCATACTGAGCGATCTGGTGAATGCCCTCTGAAGTGTGCATCATCTGGACATCTCCACGCATACCGAGAATGGTTTCCGTCAAAATCAGTTGGACCCTGGGCCCTTTGAAAATGCCGTCGGTTTGAACGCGTTTGAGAGTTACGGGATCAAAGCACTGAATCACTGTTTCCGGGTTGTCGCCCAGCCGGTTGTATTCTTTCAGCACCTGCAATACCGATGTGTAAAGGTCGGTGCCTTCAGACTCGTGAAATTCGGGTCGCTTTAACTCGATATAAAGTCCTGCGCACGTTCCTGTCTTGGCATTCAGAGCATCGACTAACTCGATTTCTTCCGCCAGGGTAGGGATCTCGAAGTGAACCCCGTGACCGCTGTACCGGTTTGGAAAAACGGTTTTTCCACTGAGGTCCGTTCTCTCATGTGCAGTAAGCCGTTTTATTTCGGCAAGCGTAAAATCGATGGCATAAAATAGACCGTCGTCTCTTTGCCTGCCTTCGAAGATAGATCCAACATTGGTTGTGAGCTCTAAGGTCACGTCATGGAGCACTATCGGAATGCCGTCTGCGGTGAGGACGACGTCTTGTTCGAGGTAGTCAGCGCCTTGCTGATGCGCTAATTCGACTGCTTGCAGGGTATGCTCAGGTAAATAACCACAGGCCCCTCGGTGTGCGATAACCACTGGATTTGCCATTGTCGACATGTCGAGACTTACTCCCTTACCTGGTCAAGACGCAGACAGCACTCGTTTCATGAGCCCGATATCTCGCCTTTTTATATCGATGCTTGCTATTGTCTTTGACGCACAGTTTACGCGCTTTAACGGGCTTGTCGTTGGTTTCTTGGTCATCTGTTCTATCGTCGGTCGCGCTTACGGTTGCAATGAGAGGCGCGTTAATCGCACGGCATCGTGGGATGAAATGGCGCTGGGGTTTTCGAAATAAACCCTGTATTTTTCAGCTTACGTGTTCAGTAACCTTGGGCGTTGTTTGAGCCACGCTGGTGTTAAATTAATTGGAGATTGTTAGGTGAGTGATCGTCCGGCTAGCCGAAGAGCATCAAACCCGCCGCTGGGTTATTCGAAAGAGTGCCACTTAACCGAGGCTAAGCAAATTCGGTTGGTTGCAGAGTTTCATGCGAATCGTATTCGGCCCAGCCGTATCGCCTACCGGTTAGGTATTGATATTGCGTTAATTGATGCCTTAATTGCCGGCGACTATCAGCCTCAATTCTTTAATGAGCAGTTAGTGTCGGCGCAAAAACGCCGACGTGATCACCGCGTCCGTTCGTCTGAGCGCTTGCGAGGACAAGCAGCCTATGAAATTAGAGCGAAAGCACAACGTGATTTTGACGCATCGCTTGCGCAGCTTTAAACACATTTTGAATAGCACGAAGACCACGGAGACCCCATGACAGGATTAGAGCGTTGGCATCACGTTATGCGTGAGGGAGACATGAACACCCTTTACGAGCTGCTGCACCCTGACTGCGTATTTTTGTCGCCCGTGGTCCACACGCCTCAGGTGGGTCGCGACATTACCTATGCGTACCTGCGCGCTGCCAATAAGGCCCTCTCCGAAGACTTCCAATACGTTCGTGAAGTGACTCAAGACAACCACGCTATTTTAGAGTTTACGGTCATGGTGGATGGTGTTTTCGTAAACGGCGTCGATATGATCACGTTCGAAGGCGATCAGATCATTGAGTTCAAAGTGATGGTTCGCCCTCTTAAGGCTGTTAATGCTGTTTGGAAGCAAATGGCGGAGATGCTTGAAGCACAAAAAGTAGCGGGTTAGCGAGTCGTGCAGTGCTGTAAAAAAGGGGTTGTCCTCATTGAGGGCAACCCCTTATTGACTGCTCAAGTGGTGTTGCGTATCAGAAGGAGACGCTGGCCTTTACGCCAAGATTGCGACCCGCAAGCGGCACTTCATTTTTAACCAACGAGGTATGGCTGCGAGCGACTTCATCGGTTAAGTTTCGTCCGAATGCACTGATGGTCAGTACTGCTTGGTCGCCTAGATCGATACTGTGCGATAAGCGCGCATTAACTAACGTGTATCCCGATGTCGGTGTTTCAAAACTGCTTACTGAGTTTTGGCTACCCACGTCCTGGAGCTCTAGCATGGCACGTGACAAACCTCGGCGGTAGTCCACAGCAAATACGTTTCTTGACGGTGTCACGCGAGGCACACTGCCGCCTCGTGCGAAGTCAGCTTTAACCTGGTCGCGCTGAAGACGAACTTCCAGTTCGCCACCGGCCACATTAAAACGTCGTCCAATCTCAATCTCGTAGCCACTGAAGGTCGCATCGTTCTGCATGTACTCGGCAAGCATGAGGTCACCGTGTTCGTGATGCTCTTCTTCGTGATCGTCATCGCCCGCTTCATGCTCCTCATGTTCTTCTTCGGACTCATCCCTTAAGTAAACGTAGTTGTCGACGTCATTTCGGTAGATCGACGCGTTTGCAAACCAGGTGTTGTCGTCGTAGCGAAGATTGAAATCAAGGTTATTGGCGCGTTCCATACCGAGATTGGCGTCACCCACTTCATAGCGGGCCGTGGCCAAGTGCTCACCGTTCATGAACAATTCCATGGCAGACGGGGTTCGATTGACGAGGGCAATGTTAAGCGACGCGTGCAGAGAATCGGTCAGTTCTCGGCCGATTGTGACCGCGCCACTTAGAGACTGGTCTTTGAAGGTGAAGGGCTCAAGCTCGAAGCTACCGTGCTCCTCATCGTGCTCCTCATCGTGCTCCTCATCGTGCTCCTCTTCCCCTTCATGCTCGTCGTCGTGGTGCTCTTCGCCTTCCTCGTCGTCATGATGCATTTCGCGAATCATTCCTTCTCGCTCAACATCGTCCCAGCGGGCACCAAAGTCGATATCAAACCCTGCGGTTTTGAAACCTGC
The DNA here is from genome assembly GCA_965656285.1 of Luminiphilus sp. Taxonomy (GTDB): domain Bacteria; phylum Pseudomonadota; class Gammaproteobacteria; order Pseudomonadales; family Halieaceae; genus Luminiphilus. Next base: position 3,925 of record CBFHJX010000071.1, read on the forward strand.
AAACGCACCGAGCGTCGTTTCGCTCGACTTAACCGGCTCCATAAAGGCTTCTTCGCCGACGATAGAAACTTTCTCTGTGACTTGGTTTAGCACGATGCGCCGCGGTTGTTCCGCGCTTCCCAAGTTAAAGACCATTTGTACTTCGGTCGAGTCGTTGGTGAAGAAAGTGGGTTCTTCGGAGTGACCTTCGTGCTCACCCTCATGCTCGTCTTCATGTTCGCCCTCTTCGTGGTCCTCTTCGGCATGAAGCTCAACGAGGGTGTAGTCAGAGTCCCGGACGTTAAATTCGATGCTATTAAGAAGCACCCCGTTCAGATTGAGCTGACCTTCGAGCGCAATAACCTTGGAGTCTGTCTGCGAGACAATGCGCTCACCTTCGTGCTCGTCATGACCTTCTTCACCTTCGTGCTCGTCATGACCTTCTTCACCTTCGTGGTCTTCGCCCTCGTGATCGTCATCATGATCTTCACCCTCGTGGCCTTCTTCATGACCACCATGTTCGCCGTGAAAAGGAATACCGAAGGTAGAACTAAGATCCTGATACGAGGCGCCAAGGTAACCCCAGTCGCCCGTCTTTGAGAGTCCAAATCGGTGGGCCTTGGTTTCAAAGTCTGAGTTCGCAAGCGTGCCCATATCCTCGTCGTGCTCGTCGTGCTCGTCGTGCTCGTCCTCATCATCATGTTCGTCGTGCTCTTCATCGTGAAGCACTGCACCGTTGGGTATCTCGTATTCCTGCGCGTCAAACCCACTAAAGCTGTAGCTGAGGTTAAAGCCGGCAATATTTTGTCTTAACCCTGCGGTAAATCCTTCGCCTTTGTTACCTGTTTGTTGTTCGGCAGACAGTGTGACTAAAGCTTCCTCAATATCGGTGCGTGCGATCGTGTTATCGACGATATTGATGATCCCACCGCTTGCACCGTTACTGTGCAGCAGTGCTGCAGCGCCGCGGACGATTTCAATTTGTTCAACGTTGCTCAGATCTACATCGATGGGGTGGTCCGGTCCAATACCCGCAACGTCCCTGACGCCCATGTTGTTTTGCAAGACCTTAACCCGGTTGCCTGACATACCCCGTATGACGGGTTGTCCCACTGCAGGGCCGAAATTATTCGATGAAACGCCAAGCGTCGTGCTTAAGTGTTCGCCCAGAGATTGGCTGAGGTTCTGAGTGATGCTGTCACCTGAAATGACCTTCACTGAGCTCTCATTTGGCCCTTGAACTCGATGTGCGAAGGATGATGTGACGACGATTTCTTCTAACGTCGTCTCTTGTGCGAATGCGAGTGGTGCGAATATAAGCGCCATCGCTGAATAGGCAAAACGTGCCATAAACTAGCTCCTAGGTAATGAATGAATCAAAAAAGTGGATTTGATTCAGAACCGTGGCGGAGCTCTGCTCGAATAGTTGTTAAACGCGGGTGCGACGGGGCAGACAGGGCGATCGCCGATGAGCGCCTGTGCGGTGTGCTTTGGGACTGTTGTGTTCGATGACGCGTCTGCCGCGGAAACGACATTACAGCCGTAGCATTCCACGAGCTCGTGTGCAGTATCCGGCGCTAGATCATGTGTTGAGGCGTGCGCAAACGACCCGACCACCAATAAGGCGGCCAGTAATGTCGAAATAAGCAGTCTCAGTTTCAATGAGGTGTCCCTCGCCTGTTTGATTTGGCTCTGGCCTCAAGATATGACGAAAAAAGCGACGCCGTTATACCCTTCCCAACGAACCAATACGTTAGTGTAAACGAATATTAAGCCAATACACGACGATTTAGTCCGTAATTGTGTAGGCTAGCGGCCTTTGATCAGCGAGAAATCCATGCAACGAGTAGTGGTAGGAATCAGCGGCGCCTCGGGCGTTATCTATGGGGTTAGGGCGCTTGAGATGCTCTCGGAGCTGGGTGTTGAAAGTCACTTGGTACTCTCAAAGTCAGCAGAGCTAACCATTCACTACGAGCTTGATCGGTCGGTGGCTGAGGTCAAGGCGTTGGCATCAGAGGTCCACTCTGTCCGTAATGTCGGCGCTTCGATTGCCAGTGGCTCCTTTAAAAGTTTGGGGATGCTCATCGCGCCCTGCTCTATTCGAACTCTTGGCGAAATTACGTCTGGTGTAACCAGTTCCTTGCTGACTCGATCGGCCGATGTCGTGTTAAAGGAGCGACGCAGACTAATTTTGATGGTGCGCGAAACCCCCTTTCATCTCGGGCACCTGCAGAATATGGTCACCGCAACTCAAATGGGCGCTGTGATTGCGCCGCCCCTGCCGGCGTTTTACGCCAATCCGAAGACGATCGACGATATTGTGAATCACAGTGTGGGTCGGGCACTGGACCTGTTTGACTTAGACGCACCGAATACGCACCGCTGGACCGAGAGTTAATGGTCAACCCTCAACCTAAACGGCACAGCCCGCTCATTTGGCTGGTCTTTCTTGTCATTGTCATTGATTTAGTAGGTTTTGGTCTGGTGATTCCGTTGTTGCCTTTTATGGCACCGGCCCTGGGTGGAGACTCTTCAGACATCGCCTTTATTATGATCACCTACGCAATTGGTGCGGCACTGATCGCACCCTTGTGGGGAAGATTTTCTGATCGAGCGGGTCGTCGTCAGGCGCTTGTATTAGCGCTTGTGTGCAGTTGCGCGGCCTACGTGGTTACGGCCCTCGCTGACACGCTTTGGCAGGTTTATTTAGGGCGTGCACTGTCGGGTCTAGCCGCGGGCAGCTTGCCTGTTGCGACTGCGTTGATGGCAGATCTCAGTCCACCCGAGCGGCGGGCAAAAGCCATGGGATTGGTCGGAACAGCCTTTGGTCTGGGGTTGATCGCAGGTCCCGTGTTGGGGGGACTGCTGACTGGCGATTCGCAAAGCTTTGCTCTGCCTTTCTATACGGCAGCCGTGATGTCATTGGTGGCGGCGGCCTTTGCACAAACGATGCTGCCTCCGCAGATGGTGAAGTCGACGGACGCGCGGTCTGAGTCAGCGGTTACCCAATCGCCTGTTTCAGTCTTGAAGCCGAGGCGCAATAAGCTGCTTTTGATGCAGTACGTTACGCACACCTGTTCGGTGAGCGCCATTATTTATCTTTTTCCGTTGTGGGTGGCCTACGCGTTTGACTGGGGACCCAAGGAAGTGGGTTACTTTTTCGGCGTGGTGGGCGTGGCAATGATCATGTTGCAGGGCGGCCTTCTCGCCTTACTGACAAAGCTCTTTGGCCACGTTAATGTTTTGCGGGTTGGCTCGGTGATATTTGCTTTGTCACTGTTTGTCGTCGCGGTCTCGGAAACCACACTCTGGATGCCGTTAATGATCTTGCTGGCGTTTTCTGGCTCGACCGTTTGTTTGCCGTTGTTGAATGCGATCTCCTCCGAGATTGTTGAAGCCAATTACCGAGGGCGGATGATGGGGATGACGGCCTCTGCCTCGTCGATAGGCCGGATCGTGGGACCCTTGTTTGCGGCGGGTCTGCTCAGTTCTCAAGGGTTTAGTATTGCGTGGTTGGGCAGCGCTTTGATGGTACTGCTTTTGGTGTTCTGGTCGTTTACAGCTGCCCGCCAGTTCAAGCAGTTGGAGTTAAGCTGATATGAAGTTGGTTGTGACGTTCCCAGTTCCGCAGGCGGCGAGAGAGGTGCTGTCTCAACAGGCAGAGCTGCAGTGTTGGGACGTTGAGGACGCTATTCCAGTGGAATTACTGACTGAGTGGCTGAGTGATGCCGATGGAGTGCTGACGACCCTCACCT
>CBFHJX010000072.1:0-7136 GCA_965656285.1 Luminiphilus sp.
CGCAGGTCCGGCTGTTTGGCGTCCACCGAAGGACGTTCGCCCACCTGTTCCCGAAAGTAATCAACAATCCCATCTTTGACCTTGAGCGCACCAAAGTGAGTGTTTTTGATGTAAGCGCTCTGGCCACGAAACTCAACGGCAAAGCGAGTCCGGGGCGTCATGTGATCTGACCATTTCAACCCGCGGGCGGACGCGTAAACATCGTCCGTGTTGGAGACGGCCGTCTCAGAAAGCTTAACTAAAATTCGATTTGCTAGCCGGCTCCACAAACACGCCCGATAAGCGAGCGCCATAGAACCCGAGAAGTAAACACCTGCCGGTGTGTCTCTGAGGTCTTCAGCACCAAGATCGGATAGTTCACTGAGCAACAATGGCCCAAGTCCCACCGGGCAGGTCGCCAAAAATGACAATGTCGGCGTCATCGCAGTGACTCCAAGTCATTAATTCGCAACAGCGTAGAACGCCACTCACGATACTGTTGCTCGAGAGTCCCTGTTAGCTTAAAAACCTGTTTTTCCACGTACAGAGCCGTGGAACGCGCTTCGCTTTCTAGATCCAGCACCAACTCAAATAGCTCCTGCTCATGAATTTTTAATGATCGATAGGCCGCATAAACCGCCTGAAGACGTGTGAACGCTGAATCATCGGTGAATTTTTTCTCGTCAGAGTCTCGACGCCGCCGCAACTCCAGCCAATCAAGCTGTTCCTTACTGGCTCTTCGCCACAGGCTGTACGCCTCCCCGATCTCCGCGTCAATCGAACGAATTTGCTCGTCAATGGTATCGATGAAAAGCAATTCGTACTCTTGAAGCTTTTTGAGCCTTATCCCCATGGGATCCTGTGCGCTGGGTAGCCGAGTCAAACGCCAACGCCCCCCGAGGTGGCTAAGATAACCAGAAAAAGCCTCGGGCACGAGCTCTTGTGCGTAACGAAGGAATGACACGGACTTAAGCACAACGATGACGGGCGGTTCTGTCATCAGCGCAGACAGCAGATCGACATGAACACGCACAAACAAATCGTTGAAGGGATCTGCCCCCTCGCCGAGATAGTCTGACACCAACGCCACATCGTTGTAAGTGCGATCTAGCAGTACCCGACCCGAGACGTCATAACCGAATGCCGCAATACTCAGACGCGCGCCGTCGGACATCAGGACATTTAATTCCAACGTCACCTGAGGGATGACTGAAGGCTCGGGGAAAAGCCGAACCACACCCCAACCCTCATGCGCCTCTAACTCTCGTCGCATACGCGTGCCAAGCAATTTGGCTTCAGTCTCCCGAAAGGAGCTTTCCATATCGGTTCCACTGTTGTTGATAACGCCCGTGGTTACGACAATACCGACGTCAAGGGGGAGCCCAGGCTGATGCGGCTTCGCCACTGCATCACCCACGCTAATAGTCAGAGCGTCAGCTTCCTGTGTGGTCTCCGCCCACACAACGGGGCAAACTAAGCTCAATGCAAAAAGCACGCATGCCAGTGAGCGCGCACTTACTGAGTGGTGCATATTTTTCCCTTCGTGAGACTGCGCTCGCAGCGATATCCCATTGCGCTGGGGTCGTAGCGCGTAAAATACTGACTGACAACCAATGGAAATCGCGCTCCGTTTGTTTCTACGGCGGTGACCAGCAACACCGTTTCGGCATTTGACGACAAGGACAACCGATGCGTGATGTCCAAACCGTCCCGCAACTGCAACGAAAAAAAGAGCTGATCACCATCCCAGCCACAATGTTGTGTACCCAGCGAATCGGTTGTAAGGGACAGCCCTGAATCATCAGTTTCACAAACCAGCGCAAAACTGTTCGCCCGCTTGACCCTGACGCGGGCCTCCCCCTGAATAATTTCAAGGAGATTGGGCTCGGTAATTATTTCCGCTAACCGCGCCAGCGTGATCAAGTCGGTTCGACCCGGGAGTGGTCCACCAGCGAACCCTCGGCCCTCTTCCGCAAGCCTAGCGCGCCGCGTCGCCTCGCGCTGAATGCGACGGGATACTAAATTGAGCTGATCCTGGAAGTTGTCGCTTCGTGCGTAATCAACTTCCCAATGGCCCGACATATCGACGGGTGTGGCAATGCGTGTAATTGAATCCTCAACACGCTCCTGCACACAGCCTGCGAGCAACAGCACACTGATGAATAACACGCGCAATGGTCGAACCCCCTCTGATGGCATAGATCGCGCTAAACCGTTACGCCAGCGTCTCCCGCAACTCAAACTTAAGCACCTTGCCGGCCGGGTTGCGCGGCAGGGCCTCGACGATATGAAGCCTTGAGGGCAGCTTGTAGCGTGCAAGCTTAGAGACAGCGAAATCCCGCAACGCCTCTAACGTCAAATCGGATCCATCCGTCACTGCCGCTACCGCGGTGACAGCCTCTCCCCACTTTTCATCTGGCAACCCAATAACAGCCACCTCGCTGATCGCCGGGTGTTCGAACAAAACACTCTCCACCTCTGCGGGGTAAACGTTTTCGCCGCCTGTAATCACCATATCCTTGAGCCGATCACAAATGTAGAGGTAGCCCTCTTCGTCGATGTACCCCACATCGCCGGAGTGAAACCACCCCATTTCGTCAATGGCATTGGCCGTTGCCTCAGGTCTGTTCCAGTAGCCTTTCATAATATTGGGCCCTTTGATGCATATTTCACCCCGCTCGTTAGGGCTGACTGCCACATTGTCGTGATCGACAATACGCAGTTCCGTGTGAACGGGAGGCAGTCCCGCTGACCCCAATTTTTCGAGGCACTTTTGAGGGCCCAAAAAAGATGCAAACGGGCTCGTTTCTGTCAGCCCATAACCTTGGCAAAAGCTAATCTCTCGCTGGCCGTACAGCGAAATTAGCGATTCGGGACAGGGCGCGGCGCCCACGATTAGAATCTCAATTGACGACAGATCCCGCGTTGCAAATGTTGGATGCTGTGCCATGAACAAAAACATAGCCGGCGCACCAAACATGTGGGTCACACTGTGATCTTCGATTGCGTCTAACACCGCTTCAGGATCAAAGTGCCGAAGTAAGACCAGCGGACTCCCCATTTGGAAGGCCGAAATGGTCATCACGTTTAAGCCACCAATATGAAACAGTGGCGCTGCGGTCAAGAGTACATCTGACTTGTTCGCTCCAAACGCAAGACTGGCGTTAACATTGTTCCAGACAATATTGCCATGGGTCAGCATGGCACCCTTTGGCAAGCCTGTTGTACCTGAGGTATACATAATCAATAGCGTGTCATGGGGCGATGAGGTCGCGATCTCGCTCACGGGCTCGGCAACGCTTAAACCTGACTCGAGACAGGCGAAGCCGTCAAGGGCACCGTGGACCGAGTAAAAGTGGCGACACGGCAGCCGTTCGCTGACACTTTGAACGACTGGAACCAGGTCTGGATCGACAATCAACGAGTGGACGCCGGCATCGTCAATAATGAACGCAAGCTCCTCGCCCGTCAGTCTAAAATTCAGCGGCACGAAAATCGCACCCAGACTCACAGTCGCGAACATCGTCTCGATGAAGCCTGGCTGATTAAATCCTAAAAAGCCGACGCGATCACCGACACAAACACCGGCACCACGCAGCAGTCCAGCCAAAGAACGGACGCGTTGCGCAAATTCTCCATAAGTACGCCTCGTGCCCTCAAAAATAATGGCTGTGTCACTCGGATTGAGCTCAGCTTGTTTGATGACTTGCGCTGCGACATTAAAGTTTGGTTCAGGGCGGTGCATACTGGGGTGCCTCTTAAATTAAAACATTGTTGAAAGGGCTCGGCTTGAAAACCGCGTCGACTATCCGCTGACAAGCCTGTCAATAACTAAGCAATACTCGCATGGCCCCAAGTATTAAAGCCTGCAATCGACGGCGTTCCCGGAAGGTACATTTGCTCAACAGCATCGACAGTAAATCCGGCCTCCCGGAGAAGTCCTCGCGTATCGCGCGTAATGTTGCATCCGCCAAACACCCTTTTCCAGACCGGATTTATCCTACGCTGCCACTTGGCCACAGACTCATCAGGCGCAATACCGTGCTCGCAGAAATACAATTTACCAGTAGGCTTGAGCGTCCTACGTGCCTCTGCTAACGCCGCCTGCGGGTTGGGCACGGTGCACAAGGTAAACGTAATCAGTACCGAGTCCACCGAGTTATTCTCAAGGGGAATATCTTCTGCTGAGGCCTGAATAAACTCGACATCGACACTGGCAGCACTTGCTCGCTGTGACGCTAATTCCCAGGACCTGCTGCAAGGATCAATACCAATGACTTTGTCGACCTGCTCAGGCGTGTAGTGCGGTAGGTTGTGCCCGGCGCCGATACCAAACTCCAGAACGGTTCCTGTTGCACGTGGAACCACCTTTTGTCGCTGCCGAATGACCGGTTTAGTACCGCAGGCACAGGTGACCAGCCTCGGCACGACTAAATCGTTATAAATCCCCATATCAACTCCTCTTATTTTTCATTATTGGCGTTTAGTTGGACTGAGGTTTAGCTGACGTAGGCCTCAGCATCAATGATCCGCATTTCGTTCTCAATCCACGCTTCCACTCGAGCCATGAATTCGACGGCGCTTTCGTCCTTCATTGCATGCAGCGCAGGGCCCACCGAGATATCCACCGTACCGGGCACAAAGGTCCAAGACGCACGAGGCCAACACCGCCCTGTCGCAGCCGCAATAGGCACAATAACAGCGCCGGTCTCCAAGGCCAGTCGCGCCGCCCCTGACTTGTAAAGAAGCTGCTCTCCGCGGGGCGCACGCGTCGCCTCTGGGAACATAATAATCCACTTGCCCTGATCCATCAGGCGCGCACCAACGCGAGCAACTCGCTGCCAGGCATCGCCCTTCGCACTTCGATCAATCGGCACCATGTGGAGTCGCCCAATTGCCCAACCAAAAAACGGCACGAGGTTAAGCTCTTTTTTGTAAACGTATGCGATCGGATTAGTCATGATGCTTGGAAAAAAAAACGTCTCAAACGTGGATTGGTGCTTGCTACAAATAATCACACGATGACCGGCGGCGGCGTCTAACAGGTTTTGATAGCCGACAAGACGACAATTTACTCCGCCCACCCATCGAATCGCGGCAATCGAAAACTGCAGCCACGGTCTCCCAATCCAGAAGTACGTCACCCTATAGGGCGCCAGGAATGAGGCAATCACCAAGATGGATGCAACGGGTATCACCGTCACTGCTAATATTAAAAAAATCAGAGCTGATCGCACCCACTGCATACTGTCCCCAGTCATTGTCTGCGCTTGCGCATGGATAGTATCAACTGCGCAGGCACGAGCAAGCACAAACAAAATGAGCACAGTTTTCTTTTATTCGTCACCGTGGGGCTTATACTGGTTGATGAGGTGAATTGATTTGAAAAAGCCCCCATCCAAACAAGAGATGCGTCGCCATCTCGAAAGGCAAACGCGGTCATATTTAAAGGATGGCGGCGAAATACGCGCGGTTCCTCAAGGAGTCAGTGCGGTAGACGAAGCTGTATCAGCCATACACACACCGATTTTTACAGGAAAACCTCAGCAACGAACCCCAGTCAACGACGTCATTGATACGCTAAACCGACGTCGAGAAGCGCAACTCAAGCGCGCGCCAAAAAGTGGTCGGCGCCCCAAAGCAACGCCCAAAAAAGAAATTGTCTACGACGATTTTGGCGAACCCATACGGGTCGTTTACCGGGACGAGTGAATCTGTCTGTGAACTAAGCGCCTTAACCTTTCGTAAGGAGCTAGGCCTTCACAGGAATATCCCATGTTACGTATCACTAAGACCATTTGTGTCGATCGGAATGTTAACGACTGTTTTTCCTACCTTGCCGATCTTCGCAAGCTGATCGAGTGGGACAAAAACGTTGTCTCAGCCAGTAAGCGAACTCAAGGGGCCGTGGCCAAAGGTTCTCGCTTTACTGTTGGCGTCAATTTAGGCGGCGTACGGATCCCCTTTAACTACGTGATTACAGAGTTTCGTCCAAACGATCGTCTTGTTATGACCGGCCGAAGCCTGCTGTTTAATGTCAACGACAGCGTCACGTTTACAGAATCAGAGCATGGCGTTGAGATTGCTTACTGTATCGACTTTTACTTCAAATTCGGCCTGAGCAATTTTTTTATCCGTCGTCGCGATGCACTCGAACAACAGTGCCAGTCGGCGATTGACGACCTTAAAAGTGCCTTAGAACAGACGCCTTGCGAAGCAACGTTAAGCCCGAAAAATGCGCGTGCTGATAAAAAGTCTTTAAGCACACTGAAAACATTTACCCGACTCGGGTACTCATCGAGTCAAAAAGCTTGGCAACCCGTTACTGAGCGCATGGAGGGTCTCCACGTCGTACTAACCGGTGCAAATTCGGGTATTGGACTGGCGGCGGCTATTGACTTGGCGGTTGCAGGTGCGGATCTGACACTTGTCGTGCGGAGCCAAGGGAAGGCTGAGGCGACGTTGCGCGTACTCAGTGATGAGACGGGGCGCTCGGACTTCAACGTGGAGTTGGCGGATCTGAGCCTGCTTAAAGCGACCGACTCCTTGGCGAGACGGCTCCTTGAAAACGGCCGCCCCATTGATGTATTGATCAACAACGCGGGCGCCTTGTTCAATGAACACTCATTGACTGAAGAGGGGCTGGAAAGAAGCTATGCACTGCTCTTGTTGTCGCCGTGGCGCCTGACCGAGGCGTTGATGCCATTGCTTGCGCATCATAAGAAGCCGTCGCGGGTCATTAATGTTGTGTCCGGTGGGATGTATGCCGAGCGACTTAATTTGCAGAGACTGAACGTATCAAGTGACGGATATCGTGGCCCGCGCGCGTACGCGCAGTGCAAGAGAGCACTCAACACCCTAACCGAACTCTGGGCCACTCGCTGGGCAGAACACAATATTGTGGTGAACGCCATGCACCCGGGATGGTCAGACACGCCCGGTGTGCAAACAGCGCTGCCCCTGTTCCGAAAAATAACGCGCCTGGTACTGAGGTCTCACAAAGAAGGGGCAGACACGGTCGTCTGGATGGCACAGTCCGATCAAGCCGGCTTATCGTCTGGGAAGCTGTTTTTAGATCGACAACCTCGCTCGCCTTACTTGCTCGGCAACCACGTTGAAGCACCCGAGCAACGGGCAGCCTTGGAGGCTCGGTTGAG
>CBFHJX010000072.1:7146-7652 GCA_965656285.1 Luminiphilus sp.
ACCACCTCAAGGCGGCAAATCGCTCGGCTAATGCTTGAGCGCTGAGGCAGCAGAACGTATGTTGGGGGCGAGTCACAGCTGAGGCCTCAACGCCATGGATAACCGTGCAATAAGATCGTTCACACCCCAGATCTCCGATGCGTGCATTGCGGATTTGCTCAAGCGTTTAAAAACCACCCGCTTCCCCGATGCCGAAACGGTTGAAGACTGGCGTCAGGGCCTGCCGCTGTCCTACCAACAAGAACTGATTGACTACTGGCGAGGCGACTATGACTTCAGTCGAGTCACTAATCGGCTCAGCGAGTTCGACAACTTCCTCACAGAAATCGAGGGCATCAACATTCACTTCATCCACAAGCGCAGCCGCCATACCGGCGCGACACCACTGCTGATTACCCATGGATGGCCCGGATCCGTACTGGAATATCTTGATGTTATCGAAGCGCTAACGAACCCCACTGAATTTGGAGGTACGGTCGAGGATGCCTTTCATGTGGTGTTACCCG
>CBFHJX010000073.1:0-7574 GCA_965656285.1 Luminiphilus sp.
CACCCCGACTGTCTAAATGTGTCAACGGCTGATCTTTATTCATTGTGTAATGCTATCACGGCGCGCAGCGTTAAGCGCTGATAACAGATGGGGTGTCGCGTATCGACGACACGGTTTTCTGCACTGCCCACTGACTGTTTAACCCGCTTCAACGCGCATGCTCGCCGGCAAAGCAGTGTCGTAATTTGGTGAGGGTGTTCGACGGACCGATCGAATACCTCTACTTAGCGGTCCGGTGAGGTCATCCGTTTGAGCCAACGGGGTCTTCCCGCAGCGCAGTGCCCCCCTTTAACGATAGTGGCAGGATTTCCCTTTTATGGGCGCAAGACAACGCGTACTCTGCGCGCTTTCCCCACCCGTGCACAGACTATGACCGATACCACAACCAATCCTGTGGCTTTTGACAGCCTCGGGCTACCCGCATTTTTGCTCGAGTCACTCAGCTTTTTGGGTTACGAAGAGGCCACACCGATTCAAGCCGAGACCGTACCGGCACTGTTAGAGGGTAGAGACGTTGTAGGCATTGCCCAGACCGGAACCGGAAAGACCGCGGCCTTCGCACTCCCGGTGCTTGCAGTGCTCGACTACAAAAACCGAGCCCCCCAAGTACTGGTGTTGTGTCCCACGCGCGAGCTGTCAATGCAAGTTGCTGATGCGTTTCGCACGTATTCGAAAGGGTCGCCCGGCTGCAGAGTCGTTACGCTCTGCGGTGGCAATGATATGCGGCAGCAGCTAAAAAGTCTTAAAGAGGGCGTGCATATTGTTGTCGCCACACCAGGACGCCTGTTGGACCACCTCAAGCGAGGCAGCGCCGACTTCAGTCAAATTAAAACAGTCGTTCTCGATGAAGCGGATGAAATGCTTCGGATGGGTTTTATTGACGATGTCGACCAAATTTTAGCCCAGACACCCAAAGGTCGAAGAGTCGCGCTATTCTCGGCGACCATGCCTCCGCGTATAAGAGAGATCGCCAGCGAGCATTTGGACAACCCCGTTGAAATAGCCATCACCTCTGGAGCGACCACCAACGTCAATATTGAGCAATACTACTGGTTGGTCAAAGGCACGAACAAACTCGACGCACTAACACGCTTCCTCGGTGTAGAGGATACGCAAGGCGTTATCGTTTTTGTTCGCACACGCGAGAGTACATCGGCCATCGCTGAGCAGTTGCGACAGCGCGGCTTTAATGCAGCACCACTCAACGGTGACATTGATCAGAAGACGAGAATTAAGACGGTCGAGCAACTCAAATCGGGTCGTGTCGATATTATTGTCGCTACCGATGTGGCGGCCCGCGGACTCGATGTCGAACGAATCACGCACGTCATCAACTACGACATTCCCTTTGACCGCGAGTCTTACGTTCACCGCATCGGCCGCACGGGCCGTGCTGGCCGAGAGGGAAAGGCCATTTTATTCGTAGCCCCCAGAGAGCGCCGAATGCTCAGTAATATTGAGCGCGTTACCAAACAAAAAATTAAGCAAATCGATTTGCCCAGTCTTGCTGACATCGATGCTAAGGCGCGTGCTCGGCTGTTCGATCAGCTGAAGTCAGGGATGAGTCGGCCCGCACACCCGCGTGCTAATGAAGCGATTGAGCAACTCATAAACGAAGGCCACACTCATCGTGATATCTCGATGGCGCTGGCCACCATGCTGATTGACGGAATCGATCCGGTGGCCGAACCACACAAGGCCAAAACCACTTCGGTGGAGGGTGCAGCCAGACAAACAAAAGATACAGCACCCCTCCCGACAAAAGACAAGAAAGGACAAGAACGTAAGGTTCCGCTGACTTACACCGCCAAAGAGTTGGGACGCGCCACGCCGCTCGAGGACCATCCGGAGGTCGTCATGGAACGATTCTGGTTGGCTGTAGGACGAGACAAGGGCGTCAAACCTCGAGAAATCATGGGTGCGGTTGCTAACGAGGTGGGGATCGAAGGGCAGTTTATTGGCAAGGTTAATATCTTTGAGCACTACTCGACCGTAGATCTTCCCGAGGGCATGCCCAAGCAGATTTTGAAGCACCTTAAAAAAGTGCGCGTCAAGGGTGCAAATCTGGGTGCTGTCAGGGTTGTCGATTCCCTCTCGGGATAACCCCTCCGCTCTAAATCCGGCCTAAATCCGGTCTGGAAATTTATTCGTGCACATGAGACGCTGATTGCTGTGGATCGGTGTTTGATGTCACATGCAGTGCCGTCCCGCTCAACAACAATAAACTCAGCGGAGCGCAATGATGGATTTTCATTTTAATAACGTATGGACCGCGCTGTCGGAGGCATTCCCCGATCGGCCCGCGTTGATCTGCGAGGGCAACACCGTAACCTGGTCAGAATTCAATGATAGAGCTGCGCGGCTTGCCGGGCTGTTTCAGTCGTACAACGTGACTTCTGGCGCATCGGTCGGCTTGTATATGCTCAATTGTAATGAGTACACCGAAGCGCATTTCGGATGCTTCAAAAGCGCCCTCTGTCCGGTCAATGTGAACTATCGATATCGATCAGAAGAGCTCGTCTATCTGCTCGATAACAGTGACGCGCAGGTCGTTATTTACCACGCAAGCTACGCACCCCGAGTCAAGGAAATTCGAGACAGCCTTCCCAATATAAAACTGTATATCCAAGTCGATGACGAGTCTGGAGAGCCACTATTAGACGGCGCGATCGACTATGACGATGCGATTACGTCCGCGTCACCAGTCCCCTTTACGCCGGGAAAGTTCGAAGACCGTTACATGCTCTACACCGGCGGTACGACAGGGATGCCAAAGGGTGTGATGTATGACAATGGTGCATTGGCTCACTGGCTATCGATCGGCGGCGTCACCTCTAGAGGATTGGCGCCCCCAAGCTCCGTCGACGAGTTAATTGAAGCGGCACAAACGATTACCGCAATGGACAAGGTGCATCGGAGCCTACCTGCTTGTCCGCAAATGCATGGAACTGGAATGTGGATCGGCACGATGGTTGCACTGAACTGTGGGGGCACCGTGGTGACGCAGCGAACCTCCCACCTCGATGCTGATGCACTGATTCAATGCGTCATTGATAACCAGGTTACCGATTTAACGATTGTTGGCGATGCGTTTGCACGCCCTATTCTTGCTGCGCTCGATGCGGCGCATGATGCAGGTACACCCTATGACTTGTCTCGCGTGGGCCAAATCGCCTCCTCGGGCGTCATGTGGTCTTCGGAAATCAAAGAGGGCTTGCTCAGACACCATGACATGATTCTCAACGATATTATGGGCTCCACGGAAGGCTCTATGGGCGGGTCGATCAGCACGCGGGACGGCGCCGCCAAGACTGCGAAATTTATGGTCGCCGACTACGTGAAAGTTCTCAACGAGGACGACGAGCCCGTTAAACCGGGGTCCGGAGAGATGGGGATGGTCGCAACAGCCGGTATCGTCCCTCGTGGTTATTACAAGGATGAGGAAAAGTCAGCGCGAACATTTAGAGAGGTCAACGGTACGCGCTATTCATTCCCAGGTGATTACGCCACGGTCGAAGCCGACGGCAGCATTACACTCTTGGGTCGAGGGTCTCAATGCATCAATACCGGCGGTGAAAAAGTCTTTACCGAAGAGGTCGAAGAAGCGATTAAACGTCACGCGGACGTTGAAGATTGCCTCGTCGTCGGGTTACCCGACGAGCGATTAGGCAATCGAGTGGTCGCGGTGTATTCACAAAAAGTCGACACCTCTGCCATTGGCGAAGACGAGCTAAGAGAGCACGTGCGAACTCAGCTGGCAAGCTATAAGGCCCCTAAGCAATCTATTCTTGTCGATGTGGTTCAGCGAGCGCCAAACGGTAAAGCCGACTATAAGTGGGCGAAGGCTACGGCACAAATGCATCAGTAGACTCGTAAAAGTAACGTGTTCGAACGGGGCTTCCCCCCGGTTGTGCAAATACGGCCAAATCGCAAAAGAGTCTCTATGAAAACCCCCGCTTTTGTCTTCTCTCTGTCACTTTTTTGTACCGCCTGTGGGGGCGGTGGTGGCGGTTCAAGCACCGTACCGCCCGCCCCTATCGCACAACCGCCGGTATTCGAGTCGCCCCACCCCGCGACATGGGAAACGCAGTCGGCAGCGGCCGCCGGATTTGACACCACCAGCTTAGAGGAGGCGTTCGGTTATGCGATGGCTGACGGATCATTCACGCAAGCCGCACTCGTCATTAAAGCCGGTAAATTGGTCGAGGAGCGGTATCGCGGTATCGCCGAAGGTGAAGTCGCTACCATAACGTCGCTGTCATCGACGCCTACCGCACAAGACCCGGCATTTTGGCAAAATGATTTTGGGAACAGAGACCGAGACAGCCTGGTCACCTCGTGGTCAACCGCAAAGTCGTTCACCAGCATTCTGATCGGTATTGCCATTGAAAAAGGGCTGATTGACGACACCAATCAGCCGGCCTCTGATTTCATTACCGAGTGGCAATCGGACGAACGCTTGAGTATTACCATAGAGCAACTACTGGACATGCGATCGGGGTTGGTCCCGATTTGTTTTATTGCGGAAACGGGTAGTGCCGGCGAGTGCCAGAATGAAAGCGACGGTGCTGCCGGGGGCAATATTATATTCGCTCAGGATCAGATGTCTGCCTGTATAAACCGGCCCCTCGCCCGCGATGGGGCGTCCTATCCCTGGGTAAGTGGCGGCACTTATAGGGCGGGTGAGTTTCTTTACGCCAACTGCGACACCCAAGTTCTTGGGGAGATTCTGTACCGCGCGACGGGTCAGGATCCTGGCATTTTTGCTGAAACAGAACTGTTTGAGCCGCTCAACATCGACGCGTTTTGGTGGCGAGACAATGTCGAAATCGGTCAATCCAACGGTAATTATCTGACCTACTGCTGCCTTGACTCGACAGCACGGGACTTCGCCAAATTTGGGTATCTCATTCAATTGGGTGGATTAGAATTGGAGAGCGGCAGGTACTACTCGAATTATATCGCTGACATCACCGCCATCAGCAGCTTTTACGACAAGCAGTTCTGGAGCTTTTGCGGTGAAACAAACGACGATGGCGAGTGCGTCAATACCGTAATCCATACCTCGGGATTTGACGGTCAATTTATCGTTATTGACCGAAAAAATGATTTAGTGATTGTGCGAGCGAGTCTCTACCAGTCCTATCTGAATTTTTCCGACGAGCGGAAAATGCGTTTGGTACCGGGCCTTGTTGCCGAGTCAAACTGGACGGGGTCCCTTCCGCAAGCCATGGCCATTCCCACCACGTCGAGCTTTTCCATTAGAGAGTTTCACGCCCTCGTCGTCTCAGCACTCACGACGGGAGGTTGACTTAAGGCAAGTCATTGTGTGCCTGCGTAATCAACCGAAGAACTGTACTTGTAGAGGCGGCAATCGCCTGAATGTGGAGCGGGAAACGAGATTCGAACTCGCGACCTCAACCTTGGCAAGGTTGCGCTCTACCAACTGAGCTATTCCCGCTTACCTTCAAGTGTAGCCTCCCTTGAGTTGCGGTCAAGCGCGTTCGTCATCCCTCGTATCGGGCGCACTTAACATCGCCCCGAGGTAGTTCCACATCGACCAAAGCGTTAACACTACGGCAACCGCAAGACTCCCTAAGCCCAACTGAAGTAACTGGTCGGAAACCGGCTCACCCATTCGCCAAAGCAGCAGGGTGATCGCGATCATCTGTAACGTGGTCTTTAACTTCCCCATCAGCGTGACGGCCACCGACTGACTTTGCCCGCGACGCGCCATCCACTCTCTGAGCGCACTGACGAGGATCTCCCGACCAATGATGACGATCGCCGACAAGGTCAGCCAGATCGAATCATACTGGTCGACGAGCAATACCAAAGCAGTGGCAACGATCAGCTTATCGGCAACAGGATCCAGAAAGGCGCCAAACTCACTTTCTTGTTTTAACAGCCGGGCCAACCAACCATCAAGCCAGTCTGTAATCGCAGCCAAAACAAAAATAACGGCTGCTGCGAGCCCCGCGAAGGGCCCTGCAAAATAAAAGACAGCCACCAACAGTGGGATACAGAGCACACGTGTGAGGGTCAGAATATTGGGTAGGTTCCAGTTCACTGTAACTCCAGGGGTTACTGTTCTACGGTATGGAGGTGATCATAAATGTTCTGAGCGAGCGTCGCATTAATCCCTTCCACTTTACAAATCTCATCGACAGAGGCGTTTTCCACCCCTCGGATGCTACCAAAGTGTCGAAGCAGATCTCTACGCCGCTTAGAACCCACGCCCGACACTCCTTCCAAGGCAGACTGCTTACGGGCTTTTGAGCGACGACCACGATGACCGCTGATTGCGAATCGGTGGGCCTCGTCGCGAATCTGTTGAATCAAGTGTAGTGCTGGATTATCGCCTCGTAACTGACTCTCCGCACCCGTATCACCATCAACCAGCGTTTCAAATCCCGCTTTACGCGTTGTACCTTTGGCGATACCCACAATCTTGACTGTATTAAGCTCGAACTGTTCGAGCACTTGTCGAGCCTGTGACACCTGTCCTTTACCGCCGTCAATAAACAGAATGTCGGGAAGTACACCTTCCCCTTTGGACAATCGACGATAGCGCCGCTCAAGCGCTTGCTGCATCGCCGCGTAGTCGTCACCACCGGTAATTCCTTCGATATTGAATGTCCGATAATCCGCCTTTCTTGCGCCATTACTGTCAAAAACCACACACGAGGCCACAGTGGCTTCTCCCGAGCTGTGGCTGATATCAAAGCACTCCATGCGAACGGGCGGTAGATCAAGGTCTAACTCGCGCCTGAGCGCCTCTAAGCGTCCAGCCATCGTATGTTTACCGCTCAAAACGACTCCAAATTAGTCTCGGCCGTTTGTTTTGCCAACTGAAGCCACCGTGCGCGCGCATCTCTGACCTGAGTTTTTATAACCACCTTACGCTTGCTCTGCTCCATCAACGTATCACACAAGAGCGTGGCGTCATTGGGCTTGTGACTGACCACAATCTCTTGCGGAATCGTCTGCCGCCCCGACAGGTAAAATTGGGGCATAAAGGCATCAAGGACGGACGTTTCGTCCTCGTCAAGCCGCGTTGTCGGGTAATATGTCCGCGAACCAAGCACCCTTCCCTCGCGCACAAACAAGACTTGAATGCACGCTTGACCCTGAGCTTGTCTTACCGCCAAAAGGTCCAGTTCCCCGCGCGACCCTTCAATCCCTTGTGTTGACTGCACATCCTGAAGCTTTTGCAGCTGATCCCGTAATTCCGCTGCCTTTTCAAATTCGAGGATCGCTGCGGCGTCTTCCATATCATCGGCCAGACGCTTCATTACTTTTTGGGATTTCCCGCTCAAGAATAACGCCGAGTTCTCCACCTGCTTTTCGTAATCCGCGTCACTGACTAAGCCGACACAAGGACCAGAGCAGCGTCCAATCTGATACTGAAGGCAAGGCCGAGACCGATTACGGAAATAAGATTCCTCACACTGGCGTACCTTAAATACTTTTTGCATCAGATGAAGCGTTGAACGCACAGCGGCAGCACTCGGGTAAGGCCCAAAATAGTCCCCCTTTCGACGCTTTGGACCCCTATGAAACGCTAATTTAGG
>CBFHJX010000074.1:0-7457 GCA_965656285.1 Luminiphilus sp.
CGAATGGATGATTATCCGGGTGAGCGTGCACCGCGTGACGTGTGGCGCTTAACCTCGAACCCCCTGCGTAGTCTCGAGGCGGGAGAGGTGAGCGTCGCCCTGCATACGGTCTCTCTTGATCCTGGAATGAAGGGTTGGATCACCAACAAGCGAAGTTACATGCCTCCAGTTAAACCCGGCGCCGTGATGCGAGCTTTTGGTGTTGGCGAGATTATGGAGAGCCGCGCTGAGGGTCTGGCGCCCGGTGACTGGGTGACGGGCTTTACGGGAGTTCAAACGCACGGTGTCTACAAGGCGGCTCAGCTGTCAAAAATTGATTGCTCACTCGCGTCACCCGAGAAGTTTTTGAGCGGACTTGGGATGACGGGCTATACCGGTTACTTTGGTATGTCAGATCTGGGCAGGCCCACCGCATCCGACACCGTTGTCGTGTCTGCGGCCTCTGGTGCGGTGGGCTCTATTGCGGCGCAGGTCGCAAAGCTCGCTGGGGCGAGGGTGATCGGTATCGCAGGTGGGCCGGTAAAGGCGGATTATTTGACCACCACATTGGGCCTTGATGCGGCGATTGATTACAAAAACGAAGACCTCTCGGCGAGACTTTGCGAGACCTGTCCAGATGGAATCGATCTTTACTTTGATAACGTCGGTGGCGATATTTTCTCCGACGTACTGGGCCAAATGAATTATCGAGCGCGTGTAGTCGTCTGTGGTGGGATCTCACAATACGGTGGCAATATGGAGGTTCGTGGACCGTCAAATTTTTTAACGGTCGTGACGCACAGCCTAACAATTCAGGGATTTACGATGCGCGACTACATGCATCGAGTACCCGAAGCGCTCGAGTGGCTGTTCGGGGCTTGGAGCAGCGATCAACTGTTTTTCCGAGAGCACATAATACGCGGTATCGAGCGCTTTCCCGATGCCTTTGAGATGCTGTTTACGGGCCAGAATCACGGCAAACTACTCTTAAAATTGAGCTAGAGGCGACGACTGACAATGACACCTTCAACTCCAATTCGCTTAGCGGGCGGCACGGGCTCGCCTTACACTCAAAAAATGGTGGCCTTACTGCGTTACCGTCGTATTCCCTATGCCATTGAGTGGGGTCAGCCTGAATCGCTCTGCGACGCACTGGGTGCCGAGCGCCCCAAGCCGATCTTTATGCCCACATTCGTGTTCGAGGAACACGGTGGGCCGGTCGCAGAGTGTGACTCCACGCCGATTATCAGACGTCTTGAAACGCTTTTTCCCGAGCGTTCGGTTTTGCCCAGTGACCCTGCGTTGGCGTTTATTGATTATTTGATCGAGGACTTTGCCGATGAGTGGTGTACCAAGTACATGTTTCACTATCGCTGGCATTTTTCTGAAGATGCGGACAAGGCGGGGACCCTATTGCCCTTGGGCATGAACGTCAGTATGCCGTCTGAGACGCTCGGACAGTTTAAGGCCCAGATTGCGCAAAGACAGATAGACCGCCTTTATGTGGTGGGTTCAAACGAGACCACTGCGCCGGTCATAGATGCCAGTTATCGGCGTTTTTTATCCGCGATGGAAGCGCATCTGTCAGCGCAGAAATTCATGTTGGGTCAGCGTCCGAGTGCGGGTGATTTTGCACTGCACGGTCAGTTGACGCAGTTGGTGGGGTTTGACCCAACTCCGCGCGCCATTGCTAACGAGATCTCGCCGCGGACTGTTGCTTGGGTTGATCAAGTCTGTGATCAGGGAGGAATTGAGCCTTCTGCAGACGATTGGTTTAGCTTGGAGGAACAGCCCAGTAGTTTGCGGGGTATATTGTCCGAAATAGGCCGCGTTTACGCACCCGCACAACTGGCCAATGCGCGCGCAGTCCATGCGGACGAAAAAATGTGGGAGGGTGAAATTGACGGTGCGCCGTGGGTCCAGCAAACATTCCCCTACCAAGCCAAGTGCCTGTGTTGGACGAATGAGCAGTACCGCAAATTGACTGTTTCTGACAGGGCTCGTGTCGACGCGGTTGTCAAAGGTACGGGTATTGAGCCGATGTTGTCACTTGACGTTGGCTGAGTGGTTGTGGGACCGTCTTCGATGAGCGAGGGACCTCTATGGCACGAGACAAGACAGGAACTAAAATTGGGTTGGCGGCGGCGGCGATTGCTGTTGTCACCGCCTGGTACTGGTTCTACCTCGTCGATGAGGTCGCACTCCCCACTGACCGCAGTCTCTTTGTGGTGTTGTTTCTTCTCGCCGCTGCGCTTGGCGTCCTTGCACTGGTGAAGCGAACCAGTTGGTTGGGTGCGGTTCCGCCACTACTCGCCATCGCAATAGGTCTCTTTTTTCCGGTAACGATGTCGGTCAGTGAGCAAATCGTCGCGCGTGATACTGTCATCGAGGTAGGGGACACCGTTCCACAATTCACCTCGGTTGACGGATCTGGTGACGCATTTGATTCACGTGTTTTGAATGGACACTTGGTGCTGATTAAGTTTTTCCGAGCGCATTGGTGACCCTACTGTGTCGGCGAGTTGCGTCGACTCGAAGAGCTGCGCACTGATTTTGATCAGCGTGGTGTAAAGGTGCTGACGGTGAGTGTGGATCTCCCCGAGGTTATTGCCGACCGTCGCCATCTGCACGGTCTGAACGCGACGATGCTCTCTGATCAACAGCTTGCAGTGACCGATCTATTTGGTCTTCGTAATCAGGGCTTTCACTCGGCACCGGGTACCGAAGAGGCGGCTGCGCTTCCTGTTCCCGCCACGTTGCTTGTCGATCGCGACGGAACCGTAGTGTGGATGGATCTTTCTGAGAACTACCAGCGTCGCTCGGACCCTTTGGTCGTGCTTGCCGCGATGAAGACGCACTTTGACCCCTGAGTGGGCGAATGTGGTTGCGAAGGTCTCGTTGATCGACCGTCAGTTTTTAGTGTGTAGAAAAGCCCGGACACAGGCTGCGAAAGAGAGCTCTGACTGAGGCTGGCTGTCCTCGGGCGCGCAGCTTCGAGGCGCGCCCGCAAATACGGTGAGATTATCCTCAACTCGCATCAATTAAGCTCATAGGTCGTTTGCAACTCAGCGAGGGGTTCTGACCAGTAATCTTCCCAGTGCACGGGCAGCAAGGGTTTAGCTCGACGGCCACGAGTCCAGCCCTCCGTGATCGCGTCCATTACAAACGGGAGTAGCTCGGGTTGATAGAGCATCATCTGAAGCGGACGACTGGCAATAATCATTGCAGGATAGGGTGCGGGCGCTTGTGCAACCGTAAAACTGACTACTTTTACTTCACCCAAGGGCGACGTGTCGTATTCGGTGAGCACGTGAAAAAGATCGTGGAGCTGAAAACCACGTTCAGCAAGGTAGCCTTGATCGTCGCCTCGCGCTTTGTGGGCGGGAATAAACGCTGATTCGCGGAGCAAATTTGCGTCCAGTTTATTATGATCTAGGTACTGCACATAGGCGCTCCCGAGACTTCCCTCGGGACATAAGCGCAGGGCATCAACATCCGGCGGGGGACTTAAATACCGATCTTCCAGCATTCCCCCAGCACCAGGACTTGACTGCATAAGCCGATCAAATCCCGCCAGGGCCTCAGCGTCGCCATGGGCCATGAACGATAGTGCGAGCGGTACTGACGCGCGTGGATCCCAGCTTGCAAGACTCTCAAGAAGTGCATCGCGCAGTTTGTCGTCCAACTCAGCCGATTCAGTCATTTATTCACTCTAAGAAGCTTTAAATCTCCGTTTGGCCGCTCTAGATTAGGCCGCGTTGTCGCAGTTAAGCAACCGATGCCAACCCGCATTTAATGGGATCAAATGGTGCGATATTGAACGCTCACTGTGTCATTGAACACGCAGTGGGTCGTCTAATCGATCAAGACTCAGCAACGATTGAGTACTACCGAGTAAGCCGCGGCTCAAACGACGCTATGCCCTGGTTCCGATTATGGCTTATTGACCATAATCTCATCGCTGCCAATAGGGAGCTCAAAGCCCATCAAGTCAGTCGTTAGTACGAAGTTGTCCGGTGTCTCGCGCATGAACACTTCTGCAATGATGGGATTTGCGGGAACAGGTACCAGGTGGTAGAACGCAACCATACCGACGTCTGAACTGTTGGCGAGCGCAATCAGCGACTCGGTCGATGCGTGATAATCCATAACATCCTCAACAATCTTGGACGTCCGTGACTGACCGACCGCACCGAGCGCGTCCGATAATCGACTAACAGTGGGTACCGATAAGGCATCGTGAAGCAGCAGATCTGCGCCTTCGACGATCCGTTGTGTCTCGGCAGTGACGTTGCTATCACCAGAGATCACTACGCTGCGGCCACGGTAATCGATGCGATAACCCATGCCCGGCTCAATGGGCGGATGTTCGGCCCGGTAGGCGGTAATTTTAAGGTCTCCATCACTGATGATCACGCCTGGCATGACAGTCTGGTGGTCTATGAGGCCCAAGTGGGGCGGCAGAAGCGACTCTCCGTGATGCGTGCTGCGATAGTGTCGGTCGTGCTGGTATGTCGTGTTGATGCCTTCGACTACCTCGCTGACACCTTGGGGGCCGATGACCAACATCGGTTCTTTCCGACCCGTCACCCATGAGTTGAGATTGACTTCGTATATTTCGGCGATGTGATCTGAGTGAAAGTGGCTAATCAAAATTCCATTGAGCCGATCAGTGGGCAAATTGAGCTGCACGATATTGTCAGTTGATCCCGCGCCGGAGTCGATGAGGTAAAAGTGCTCTGGCGTGACCACTGCAATGCACGCTTGTGCTTGGCCCATACCCAGCGGAGAGGCACTGCCGCAGACGAACACGCGCAAGCTGTCCGACTCAGGCAACCCCTGAGCGCCGCGCTCGGCAATCATGGCCGTACCGCGCTCGAGAATTTTGTCTTGGACGGCGGGAAGACTGATAACAAGCTGCCCCAAAATACCAAGGAGCCCTAATACGACCACCGTTACGATCACCTTTTTCAAAATAGGTCTCCTTCTAAACAGAGCCGGCACTCAAGCCCATGAACGCGCTTATTATTTTTGCATCATTCCGAGTCAGCACAGCGTTTAAAATCAGTGCCTCATGATGACTTTAAAATATGGCATACAACGTGCCAAGAGGAAAGGCGCGTCCTCAAAACTGCCCCACTGAGACGGACATGAGGTTCGCTGCACCACCTAAGATACCGGCTTCACACACGAGTATCCGGGGCAGAAAGCGGGCGTCTTAGATCGACGCCGTGTGCAATTTCGCTTCTTACGACGGCACAGCGTTGGGGGCGCACAGAGTTTGCGGAGAACGTCGGGTCAAAGCAACACCGCCGTTGACACAAAACATCATGAGAAAGCGTCGATGAAGCCCCAGTACCCCGGGTGCTTGGCGCAGGCTCTTCGAGTGAGGTCTGGGTCTTTTATCCGCCCGCTCGCTTAAAGAATCGTTTAACCTCGCGTCATGCTAAAAATTAAACACGTACGCCCAAAAAACGACTCAAAGGGCGTGTTCCCAGAGTCGCAAGGCCGTCTCCAGCGCGATGCGCCAGACGGTGCAAAAATCACGAGCTTTACACAGGTCTTCGTGCGGCACGGCTTATTAATGTTGGCTCTGGCCGGACTTTTCGCTCTGTTTCCCAAGGCGTTCGCAGACTTGTCGCTGAGCCTGACCGGCTTCTTGGCGTCACCGCATTACTATGGGCTGGCCTTTCTGGCCTTGTGGGTATTTTTAATCGTGTACTCGCAGCTGTCGGACAAGGTTGTGAACCGTAAGCAACTGACGTGGATTGGCTATTTACTGTTTATTTCCATCGCTGAAGAATGGATTTTCCGTCTTGCGCTGCCAAATTTACTCAAGGGCTACCTGGCACCTGTTTATGCAGTGGTTATTAGCAATGTTATCTTTGCTGCCATTCACTTCTTTACCCTTCGCTGGCGTTTAATCTGGGTCGTTTTTGCCTTTCTAGGCGGGCTGGGACTGAGTCGGGTAATGACCCACGGTGACTTACTTGTCGTCATATGGCTCCACTGGATTGGCACTTTCCTAAATACGCCGTTCCCACCGGGATTGAAGCAACTCAAAGAAAAACCAGCACCATTGCCGCGAGACTAAAACGTCATCTGTGAGAGCGTCAAGATCGACCAGATCGGTAGCGAAGAGCATCAGCCGGTAGCAGAGAGCATCAATAAGAGACCTGCGCAGTCATATTTTTACCTCTTGAGTATCAATCACAGATCGCTTACGGGAGCCGGCTGGCGAGAGAGACGCATTACCTCTGTAAAAGCGTTATCGAGCGCCAGCCTCTGCGTTGAGGAAGCCCTGAGCTTAATCACTAAACCCTAAAAAAGTGGCGGCCTCTTCGACACTTTTACGGTGTGAAATAACAGCATTAGCGGGGAACATCTCGTCTGGCCAGCCCAAGGCTACAGCCTTCATAATGACCTGATCTTCGGCAATCTTGGCGTGTTCGCGCACCACGGGCGACTGCATAATTCCCTGGCTGTTAATTACGGCGCCAAGTCCTCTCGACCATGCGGCATTGACGAGTGCTGTGGTGACCGCACCGCAGTCAAACGCGGTATCGTCGCTGTCTGCCAGTACGGCGTCGTAGGTAATGATGACGCATACTGGAGCATCAAACTGCCTAAATCCGCGCAGTACCCAATCCTGCCGTTTCTCGGTGTCTTCACGTGCAATATCCATGGCCGCAAATAACTGTTTAGCGACGCCTACCTGACGGTCCCTGTGTTGCCCAGCGAAGGCGGTACCGATCCGAAACTCGCGTGAGTGCGGCACGCCTGCAAGATTTCGCTCGGTATTGCCGGCCCGGATCAGGTCCAAGGGCTCTCCAGAGACCACGGTAAAGTTCCATGGCTGTGTGTTCATGGATGACGGCGAGCGCATGGCTAAGGCCAATACTTCCTGAATTAATGCCTTTGAGACGGGCTCATTTTTATAACCTCGAATACTGCGGCGTCCCATTACTACGTCATCAAATTGCACTTGCGCTCTCCTCGGTAAAATTCAGGCACACACGCTAGAGCAACCTGCGGACGAACGAAAGGCCTATTAAGATTTTTATGGCGCTGGATCGCTACGTAATCTCATTTAGACCTGTGCTCGTGCAAGGTCCACTGGGGGCTTTTGACGTTTAATGAGTGACACAGGAGTCCATGTTGATTCCCAGCATCAGTGTCATAGTCATCAAGCACGCCCGCTGTCTTGATTTAAGCAACACCATCGTAGTGATTTTTAATGGTGGTAAATTTGAGCCGTGGACCAACATATTGAGCGCTATTCAATGTTATAAAATGCGGTAAGGGATTTAGTGAATTTGCATTATTTACAATGGCTTATCGTAATGTGATTTATACGGTTGAAAGCATTGAATGCAAATGTGGCGGAAGAGGTAGGAGTCGAACCCACCAGGCGCTTCGTCAGCACCTCACTGGTTTTGAAGGCCAGGCGCCCCACCGGGGACGTCGCTCTTCCCAAA
>CBFHJX010000075.1:0-7381 GCA_965656285.1 Luminiphilus sp.
GCATTGTCAATGTGATAGTGAGAGACCGTCGTCTGCGGTGGCCGATCACTCGGGACTTTGAGCGACACCTCAGTCAAGCGATAATCACTCAGACACGCCGTCGCGCTAAGTACCTCTTAATCGATCTCGATTCCGGTGCAACGGTGCTGATTCACCTGGGCATGTCGGGCTCACTTCGCATGACCACGGCTAATGAGTTACCGCGAAAACACGATCACGTAGACGTCGTACTCGAGAGCGGGATGCTGCTGCGCTATCACGATCCGCGACGATTTGGGAGCATGCATTGCTTTGTCGGACAGTCGCATGTGCTGCTTGAGCATTTGGGGCCTGAGCCACTGTCGGCGGCCTTTACGGGGGAGTATTTGTTTCAGCAGTCTCGCAAGCGAGGTAGCGCCGTAAAACTTTTTATTATGGATGCCAAAGTCGTCGTAGGCGTTGGAAATATTTACGCCAATGAGGCGCTATTTATGGCGGGAATTCGACCGGACCGGACTGCGAATGGGATTAGTAAAAAGCGCTACATGGCCCTAGCTGAGTCGATTAAGACCGTCTTAGCGAACGCTATTGAGGTGGGTGGTACGACGCTTCGCGACTTCGTTGGTGGCGATGGAAAGGCGGGGTATTTCGCGCAGAGTTTGCAGGTTTATGGTCGCGGCGGTGATATTTGTAAGCGCTGCAAAGTCCGGCGCCTTCGAGAAATTCGTCAATCGAACAGAGCGACTGTTTACTGTACTCGCTGCCAGCGTTAGGCGCCAAACTTCCGATTTAACGCCTCAAGAACTGGGCCTGTGACGAAGTCTGAAACATCGCCCTGCATCGAGGCGATCTCGCGAACAAGCGAAGAAGAAATAAAGGACAAAGCGTTTGAGGGCGTCAAAAAGAGGCTCTCAAACTCAGGATTCATCGCCCGATTCATATTGGCAAGCTGCTGCTCGTATTCAAAGTCCCCCACCGTCCTAATGCCACGTAACACGGTGTTGGCGTTTTGCGCCGCGACAAACGCAGTGGACAGCCCGCTGAAGCCTTTGACTTCAATATTATCGAGGTGGGCGAGTGATTGCTCGGTCAGATTTATCCTTTCCTCAGTTGTAAACAGGGGCTTTTTACTCGAGCTCTTAGCGACACCTATGACCATTCGATCAAACAAGGCAGCGGCGCGCTCGACTAAATCGACATGGCCTTTGTGTATAGGGTCAAATGTACCGGGATAAACGACTGTTTTATCTCGCATAGAACGCGCTCCTCACTAGATCGCTGAGACTACACAAACGCGAAGAACAAACCAAATTACCGCTGGACCATTAGCCGACTGGTAACGTCGCCCATTGTTTTTTCCTTAAGCGTTCGCAGGCGCTCATCGTGAACTGTTACGGCCTTAGGTGTTTCGAGGTAAAGCAGAGTATCTGAGCTGAGTAGATTGGAGACTAAAAGCCACTCCAGGCATGGTGCGACAAGATTGCTGGCAAAAGGCGGATCAAGAAAAACGACATCAAAGACGCGATTGAGCGAAACGGGTTGTGAAGAGTCTGCTTGCAAGACAGACATGTGCTCACCACATCCCAGTGTTTTCGCGCTTGCCGTTAAAGCTTGGTTTACAAGGTCACTGCGATCGATGAAGCAACAGAAGCGAGCGCCACGAGAAAGTGCCTCAAAACCTAAGGCGCCAGAGCCAGCAAACAAGTCTAAGCACTGAGCCCCATCGAGGTGACCTGTAAGCCAGTTAAAGAGTGTTTCTCGAACTCGGTCGGGTGTTGGTCTCAAACCGTCCACACTGGGGAAGCTTAACTTTCGGCCGCGCCATGCGCCGCCAATAATGCGCAACTGATTACTGGGTTGAGCGCGTCGAGTTTTGCTCATCATGCGAGTACCTAATGTTAGACTTAAAGTAGCATAGCGCTCATCGCAGGGGCTTGTTTCATTTAGGGACGTGAAAATTAGTATGAAGTGGTTCGGACACAAGCAAAAAGTCACGAAAGAAGCGCACATTGGTGGCACAGAAGACGATGGCCAATCTCAAGGGTCGTGGTTTTCACGTCTGACGTCAGGTTTAAGTCAAACGGGTCAATCGTTGGTGTCCGGCTTAGAGAATGCGCTGGGCGTCAAAGCTACGATTGATGACGACGTCATTGAAGCACTGGAGACCGAGCTGCTGATGGCCGATGTGGGTGTGGCCACTACAAAGATCATTATCGACCAACTCATCGATGCTCATCCACGCAAGTCAGCGGTCGATGTCGATGCAGTCATGGCAACATTGACGGCGCTTTTGGTTGCCACGCTCTCGGATAACGATCAGCCGCTCGATCAGCCCACTGATGGACCGCTTGTGATTTTGGTCGTTGGGGTTAATGGTGCGGGTAAGACCACTACGATCGGCAAGCTTGCTCATCGGTACCTGTCCGAAGGTCAGACGGTGATGTTGGCAGCGGGCGATACCTTTCGAGCTGCGGCGGTAGAACAGCTGCAGGCGTGGGGCGAGCGTAATAATGTTCCGGTGATTGCTCAGCACACGGGCGCCGACAGCGCATCAGTTTTGTTTGACGCGCTCACCGCTGCGCGCGCGCGCAACGTAGATGTGTTGCTTGCGGATACGGCGGGGAGACTCAATAACAAAGCTCATCTGATGGAAGAGTTGGAAAAAATTGTTCGCGTCATTAAAAAGGCTGACCCCAGCGCGCCACATGAAATATTGCTCGTGCTCGATTCGGGTACGGGCCAAAATGCCGTATCGCAAGCACGTGAATTCGATGCGGCGGTTGGCGTTACGGGAATCGCGCTGACAAAGCTCGACGGCACGGCAAAAGGGGGTGTGGTTTTCGCTATCGGACAGCAGACAAAGCGACCTATTCGGTACATCGGTATTGGTGAGGGAATTGAAGATCTCCGACCTTTTAATGCGCGCGAATTTGTTGACGCGTTGTTCAGTACAACGAAGTAATTACTATGAACCTTGTCTTTGATCGAGTGAACAAACGCTACGAGCATCGTGAGGCTCTGAGTGATTTGTCGTTTGAAATGCGCAGTGGCGAAATGGCGTTTTTAACCGGCCATTCTGGCGCAGGCAAGAGCACGCTTCTAAGGCTCCTACTGCTCCTTGATCGAGCCTCTTCAGGCGAGGTGTCAGTGGGTGGGCGGGCGCTGTCAAAAGTAACAGAGTCGCGTATTGCGAAGTACCGGCAAGATTTTGGCGTTGTGTTTCAAGATCATAAGTTGTTAGCGGACCGATCGGTCTATCACAACGTGGCCTTGCCCTTAGAGATCGCCGGATTTACAAAACGAGATATTGACCGAAGAGTGCGTGCGGCCTTAGACAAAGTGGGTCTGCTTGATCGAGAGCGCGCCTCGCCGGATGCCTTGTCAGGTGGTGAACAACAACGGGTTGGTATTGCTCGGGCTGTTGTAGCGAGGCCTAAAATCTTGATCGCTGATGAACCCACGGGCAACTTAGACCCCCAGCTTTCCGCAGAAATTATGGGCCTTTTCTCAGCGTTTAATAGCGTCGGTGTGACTGTTATTGTGGCCAGCCACGATCTGGCATTGATCTCTCGAATGTCGCAGCGAATATTAACGCTCGACCGAGGGCGATTAATCACTCTGGGCGTTGGGTCGCGGGGAATCACTGAGTGAGTAATTCACAAACGACTTCAGCAGGAATAGGTGCGGGTCCGCGCTCAGCACTGAACGCCTGGGCACATCATCACCGTCAGGCTGCGCTGATCAGCGTCGATAAACTGATTCGGGAGCCCATTGCCAGCTTGTTGACTGTTTTGGTCATCGGCGTGGCTCTTGCAGTTCCCAGCTTGGGTTTATCGTTAGCCGCCACGGCACAGGAACAGATCTCTAAAATTGACGCGCCGCCTCAGCTTTCAGTTTTGCTTGGACAAGATGCGTCGCTTGAGGACGCTCACAAGTTGCGCACGGAGATTCTTCGCAAACCAGGCATTGCCGACGTTAAAGTGATCGACCGCGAGCGCGCGCTCGCGGATTTCGTGAGCGCGACAGGACTTGAGATTTTGGTCCAAAAACTTAATCGAAACCCACTCCCTCATACGCTATGGGTCTATCCAAGCGCGAACATTCGCCTTGCGGGCGTTGAACAACTGCAGATCGATCTCGGTTCGCTGGTAGGCGTCTCGCAAGTGATTCTAGACAGTCGATGGTTGGAGCGGCTGAATGCGTTCACTGATTTATTGAGGACGATTGCCATGGTTTTAGGGGCCGTCATGGCGGTGGGTGTTGTGTTAACACTCGGTAACACGCTGCGCCTTGGCATCGAGGCTCGCCGCGACGAGATCGTTGTGATTAAGCTCATTGGGGGCGGCAATGCCTTTGCGAGACGTCCTTTTTTGTACACAGGGTTACTAAGTGGTGCACTGGGCGGTGTCTTTGGGGGGTTGCTCAGCGGCGCTGCACTGCTGATATTAGACGCCCCAGTAAAACGCTTATTTGATTTGTACGATCAGGCGGCTTCAGTACCCTCGTTAATCCTATCTGAGTTATTGGTGCTTATTTCAATAGGCGCTGCTTTAGGATTAATCAGCGCCTGGTATTCCGTTCAGCTGCATTTGACTCGAATCCAGCCCCGTTAAATTCCGAGGAGTTTTTTGGCTCAGTTAGCACTCTCACAACAAGAGTGCTAAAATTTCTAGCCACGTTGAGAGTTTTGGGTATGACCGAGACAAATACTTCAGTTTCAATGACGCCAAACGCGATCTTAAATATGGTGCCTGGTGCCAACCTAGGTGCGTACGTTCAAACTGTGAGTGCGATTCCTATGCTGTCGGCTGAGCGAGAGCAGGAATTGGCCGAGCGCCTCTTTTATGACAACAGCGTTGATTCTGCGAGAGAGTTAGTACTTGCTCACTTGCGATTTGTTGTGCATGTTGCGCGCAGTTATTCGGGTTATGGTCTTCAAGAGGCGGATCTCATTCAAGAAGGTAATGTCGGATTGATGAAGGCGGTAAAACGCTTTGACCCGACGAAAGGTGTTCGATTGGTCTCTTTTGCCGTGCACTGGATCAAAGCTGAGATGCACGAGTACGTCCTCAAGAATTGGCGCATTGTGAAAGTCGCGACAACCAAGGCGCAGCGTAAATTGTTCTTTAACTTGAGAAGCCGTAAGACGGGAACGCATTGGTTAACACAGGATGAGACGATTGCGATTGCCCAAGATTTGGGTGTCGAGCCATCGGAAGTGACCCGGATGGAAAGCCGCTTGTCGAGTCGAGATTTGGCGTTCGATTTGCCAGTGGATATGGACGAAGAATCGGCTTGGCAGGCACCACAACAGTATTTGGAGGATCAATCAGCAGACCCGGCCACGGTGGTGGAAGCCGCTGATTGTGTTGCTCACAAAGGCACTCAACTTAGCGCGGCTATGTCTGCGTTAGATGCCCGAAGTCGCGATATTGTGGCTCGACGTTGGTTGGCAGAACCGAAGACAACATTGCATGAGCTTGCAGAGGAGTACGGTGTCTCAGCTGAGCGTATTCGCCAGCTTGAAAATAATGCCATGAAAAAACTTCGCGCAGGAATTGTTGCTTAAGCCACTCGATTAATGCGTTTCTCCTTTGTTGCTATTGCCTGTTTTCTGGCGTTCCTTGCGGTCGCGTTTGGCGCCTTTGGTGCGCACGCACTCGAGTCTCGAGTTTCCTTGGCGCGCATAGACACGTGGACAGTTGCTGTCCACTACCATTCCCTGCACGCGTTGGCGATGATTGCGCTTTCCGCCGCCGTCGACAATAAACACAGTGTCTGGTTACAACGTGCGCAAGTGTTTTTTGTAATGGGTGTCTGTGTGTTTTCCGGGAGTTTGTACTTGCTCGTGTTGACAGACACTCCGCAACTGGGGGCGGTTACCCCGCTTGGTGGCGCGAGTCTATTAGCTGGATGGGTCTGTGCATTTTTTGCGGCAGTTCAAAAGAGTCACGATCCCGATGTCTGATCAGGAACTGTCACACAAGATAAAAAGTTTTGTGATTCGTGCGGGTCGAATGACGCAGAGTCAACAAAAGGGCTGGAATGAGGTGTTCCCCAAGCACGGCTTTAGTCTGACTGAGCCGCAGTTTGACTGGGAGCAAAGCTACGCGGTCAACGGGCCTCGCGTTGTCGAGATTGGTTTTGGAATGGGCGACAGTTTGCTCGCAATGGCTGAGCAGAATCCGACCTATCGATACCTCGGTCTGGAGGTGCATAAACCTGGTGTTGGCAAGTTATTTGCCGAGGTGGAAAAGCGCGGTATTGAAAATATTAAAGTCTTTGCTGAGGACGCGGTGCGCGTTCTCGAAGTATCGATTCCACCGCAAACAGTTGATCTTATTCAGATTTTTTTCCCCGATCCGTGGCATAAAAAGCGTCATCATAAGCGCCGTCTTATCCAGCCTGAGTTTGTAGATCTGCTGCTGACGCGCTTAGCTCCTGAGGGAAGACTGCACTTGGCGACAGATTGGCAACCCTATGCCGAGCACATGATGGCGGTGCTCGAAAATAACGGCAATGTGCAGAATGTCGCAGGCTACCAGCAATTCATACCCAGGCCCGAGTCGCGACCGGAGACAAAGTTTGAGCGCCGCGGTCATCGTTTAGGCCACGGTGTGTGGGACCTGATGTTTCGGAAACTTGCGCGTTAAATAAATCGCTCGATCAAACTATCCAAGTGCCGATAACCCAGATCCGTTGCGCGCAGACGTGTGCTGTCGGCATCCATCAGACCTAACGTTACGAGCGCTGAGCGCTGTGCTGCGATGACCTCAACAGACTGCCCGGTGCGCGCTTCAAAAACAGAATTGTCGACTCCGTCCCTAAGCCTCAAGGCATTCATCATAAACTCACCGGGTAGATCAGCAGATACAATTGGCTTTAAATCGTCGCTCGACGCGGTGGTCGAGGGGTCAGAAAATTGCCCAATATAATGCTGCGGTTGCCGCGTCCGCTGGAACCGAAAGACCTCATTCGACAGGGTGACTTTTCCATGTGCGCCTGCGCCAATGGCCAGGTAGTCACCAAAACGCCAGTAGTTAAGATTATGACGTGCTTCTTGGTCTTTCTTGCTCCAGGCGGAGACTTCATATTGCGTCATCGATTTTTCGGCCATGAGACGAGCGACTTGCGACTGCATGGGTTCAATGAGCTCTTCGGCAGGTAACTGAGGCGGCGAAGACCAAAACGCCGTGTTTCTCTCGATCGTAAGCTGGTACCAAGAAATATGCTCCACGCCCAGACTTAAGCCGATCTGTACGTCACTTAGTGCGTTAGCGGGATCTTGAAGGGGGAGTCCATACATAAGATCCACATTTACCCGCTTAAACTGTGCCTCATGCGCCATATCAACGGCACGAATCGCTTCGTTTGCCGAATGAACTCGCCCCAGGCCCGCAAG
>CBFHJX010000076.1:0-7309 GCA_965656285.1 Luminiphilus sp.
CGGCACGGTGGAGGCGCATTTTCCGGCAAGGACCCTTCAAAAGTAGATCGCTCCGCAGCCTATGCGGGTCGCTATGTCGCTAAAAACATTGTGGCAGCGGGCCTGGCTGATCGATGCGAAATTCAGGTCTCGTACGCCATTGGTGTTGCAGAGCCCACATCGATTTCGGTGGATACTTTTGGTACGGCGACAATCTCGGAAGCGCGTATTATCGACTTGATTCGAGAGCACTTTGATCTGAGGCCAAAAGGTCTTATCAATATGCTCGATCTCAAGCGCCCGATTTACCAAGCGACCGCCGCGTACGGCCATTTTGGTCGCGAGCGCGCTGATTTTTCATGGGAAAAAACCGATAAAGCCGAGGCACTGCGTGCAACGGCGGGACTTTAAGTACACCAGGATGCCAGGAGGCTGCGATGACAACCGCCATTGATTTAGCAACATTTTCAGATTACAAAGTCGCCGACATTACACTCGCCGAGTGGGGTCGACGAGAACTCTCAATCGCAGAATCAGAGATGCCTGCACTGATGACGCTCAGAGCCCGTATGCGCGATGCACAGCCTCTTGCAGGTGCTAAAATTCTGGGCTGTATCCACATGACGATTCAAACCGGCGTTTTAATCGAGACATTGGTTGATTTGGGTGCGGAAGTTCGTTGGTCAAGCTGTAACATTTTCTCAACGCAAGACCATGCGGCGGCGGCAATTGCAGCGCGAGGCGTTCCCGTCTTTGCTTGGAAAGGCGAGACCGAGCCTGAGTACGAGTGGTGTATTGAACAAACAATTCTCAAGGACGGTAAGCCTTGGGAAGCTAACATGATTCTCGATGACGGCGGCGATCTGACCTCCATGTTGCATGACAAGTACCCACAAATGCTTGGCCAGATTCACGGTGTTACCGAAGAGACTACAACGGGTGTTCATCGTCTCTACGACATGCTCGCAGACGGCTCTTTGAAAATCCCCGCCATTAACGTCAACGATGCGGTAACCAAATCAAAAAACGACAACAAATACGGCTGTCGTCACAGTCTCAACGACGCCATCAAGCGAGGTCTCGATCACTTGCTCGCAGGAAAACGCGCATTGGTGCTGGGCTATGGCGATGTCGGTAAAGGCTCTGCGCAATCGCTTCGTCAAGAGGGCATGATTGTGCGCGTCACTGAATGTGACCCGATCTGTGCAATGCAGGCCTGTATGGACGGGTACGAGGTGGTGTCGCCCTTCATTAATGGCGTCAATGATGGCACCGATGCGTGTATAAACACCGATCTGCTCGGCCAAACAGATGTGCTCTGCTCCGCAACGGGTAACGTCGATGTTTGTAATGCGGCGATGCTCCGCGCGCTCAAAGTCGGTGCTGTTGTTTGCAATATTGGCCACTTCGACAACGAAATCGACACCGCATACATGCGTGAAAATTGGGAGTGGGAAGAGGTCAAACCGCAGGTTCACAAAGTCATACGCGACCACGACACCAACGATTACCTCCTTTTATTGGCTGAAGGGCGCTTGGTGAACCTTGGTAATGCAACTGGTCACCCGTCGCGAATCATGGATGGCTCATTTGCAAACCAAGTGCTCGCGCAAATTCACCTGTACGCCAAACGGTTTGCTGATTTACCCGCTGGACAGAAGCAAGCAGCGATTACGGTTGACGTACTCCCCAAGCACCTCGATGAACAAGTCGCTGCGTTGATGGTCGAGGGCTTTGCGGGGGTGATGACCAAACTCACCTCGCAGCAGGGCGATTACATTGGCGTTAGCGTCGATGGTCCGTTCAAGAACGACAGTTACAAGTACTAAAGTACGATTCTCGGTAGCTGTTAACATAGCAAGATGCGCAGCTACCGAGTTTATTCTTCGTCACTACTCACCTCAGGGCAGGTGTGTGCGCTCGACGAGCATGCAAGCCATCACCTGGCGAGAGTCCTCAGGGTCAAGGTGGGCACCCAAGTCAGTGTGTTTAATGGCGATGGGCAAGATTATTCAGGCCAGGTTGACGCCGTAAGCAAACAACAAGTCACGGTCAATATTACGTCGGTTAAATCCCTACACACGGAATCAACACTCCACACCTGCCTCGCGCTTGCAGTATCCAAAGGCGACCGATTCGACTGGGCTATCAAGAAAGCAACCGAGCTGGGGGTCACGTCAATTGTTCCCATCTTAAGTCAGCGAGTCGACGTTCGACTCTCACCGGAGCGCTGGTTAAAAAAGCGCGCGCATTGGCAGCAAGTGGTGATCAGCGCGTGTGAACAGAGCGGACGTGCTGTTATTCCTGAGGTTTTTTCACCCGAGCCGCTCGATTCTTGGGTAGCAGGCGTGGAGGCTGATTGTAAGTACCTGTTAGACCCGGCACTTGAAAGTGAGGAGACGTCAACCACCCCTGAAAGTGTGGCCGTCTTAATCGGACCCGAGGGTGGGTTCACGAGTGAAGAGCTGAGACTCGCTTCTCAATTTGGATTTTATGCGCTGCGGCTGGGCCCTCGAGTGCTTCGAACTGAAACAGCGCCTCTGGTGGCGCTCAGCGTGATTGGTGCTCGGTGGGGCGACATAAAGTCTTGAACCCATTGCTCGCGAGACTCAGAATTATGGTTGACGTTAAACAGACACGTGAGGTTCAGCTGATATGGCTTTGAGCATTGGGGTCTTGATGGATCCAATCTCGTCCATCAACACGACAAAAGATACGACGCTTGGATTATTGAGGGTTGCGAGTGCAGCTGGGCATCGTCTGACTTACTTAGAGCAGTCAGATTTATCTGTTCAGAATGGCGAAACAGTGGCCTCACTGCGTCCACTTAACGTCTACGAGAGCGATGACGATTGGTTTGCTTTAGGGGCTCGCTATAGCGCGCCCTTGTCGGAGCTTGACGTCGTGCTAATGAGAAAAGATCCTCCGTTTGACATGGAGTTTTTCTATACAACGCAACTGCTCGAGAACGCGGAACGCCGTGGTACATTGATCGTCAATCGTTGTGCGAGCCTGCGCGACTGCAACGAAAAACTCTTTGCCACTCAGTTCCCTCAATGCTGCCCACCGCTATTGGTTTCAAGGGATCCGGCGGCACTCAAAGCGTTTCATGAAACGCATGAGGATGTGATTTATAAGCCCTTGGACGGCATGGGTGGACAATCCATTTTCAGGGTGAGCCGCGCGGATCCAAACCTCAACGTCATACTCGAGACACTGACCAAAAACGGTGGCGAGACGATTATGGCGCAACGCTATTTGCCAGAGATCAAGGACGGCGATAAACGCATCCTAATGATCAACGGTGAGCCGATACCCTTCTGTTTGGCTCGATTGCCAATGGCCGGGGAGAATCGTGGGAATCTCGCAGCGGGCGGATCTGGTGTCGTCCAGGCCCTGTCAGATCGTGACCGGTGGATTGCTGAACAAGTGGGTCCTGCCCTAAAAGAAAAGGGGCTGTTATTCGTCGGCCTTGACGTAATTGGTGACTATCTCACCGAAATCAATGTCACAAGTCCCACGTGTATGCGCGAAATTGATCGCGCTGAGAATACGCGGATTGGCGAAGCACTGATTGCGTGTATTGAACGTGAGGTCGTGGAGCGCCGTGCACTCTGAACGCGGTCTTTTCAACAATCCACGACCGGTGGCTTATGTCTCAGCACCGCTCCAGAACCCACCCACAACTTTTATATCACCACCACAAACAAAGAAGGTTCAAAATACTGGACTATGTAGATTGCAAATTGGCGCAGACTGAGGTCCAACAAGCTGTATACATTTATAGGTTGTTTAAAATAGTCGTGAATGCGAAACCTTTTCTATAGTTTTACCCAAGTTGAGTGCACAAATCGATAAACTATAGATCGTAAGACCTTGGCGGTCCTGCAGAACCAGGCAGATACAAAGTTATGAAAATGCAGCGCACCACAGATTCGTTAAAAGGCTATTTCTTGCTTGCGACACCGGTGATTGAGTCCGGTTTTTTCAAGGGTACCGTTACCTATGTTTGCGAGCACGGGGAAACCGGAGCAATGGGACTTGTAATTAACAAGCCATTAGACCTCCAACTAGCTGATATTTTCGAGCACCTCAATATTCAACCACTGCTCAGTCACGATGAGGTTTCTGTCATGGCAGGGGGCCCTATAAAAGTTGACCGCGGTTTTGTTCTTCATTCACCCGGAATCAGCTACGACGCAACGCTCAAGGTAAATGAGGATGTGTGGCTAACCACTTCGAGAGACGTGCTTGCGGACATTGCCGCCGGATCAGGCCCTGATCAGCACCTTGTTGCCCTCGGCTACACAGGGTGGTCTGCGGGGCAGCTTGAAAAGGAAATTGCAGAGAATAGCTGGCTCACTATTACGGCGGATACAACGGTTCTTTTCGACATTTCTGCCGAACACAAATCAGAATCAGCGGGGCAGCTGCTGGGCATTGATATCCGGTTGCTCACCCAACATGCAGGGCACAGCTAAGTGGTCAAAGTATCTACACTACTTTGCTTCGATTTCGGGCTTTCAAATATTGGTGTCGCGGTTGGAAATACCTTAACAAGAGAAGCCAGACCACTTGTGGTGTTGGATGCACACCATGGTAAGCCTAACTGGGATAGAGTTGGAGCGCTTATTATCGAGTGGTCACCAAGCTCAATTGTTGTTGGAAGCCCTATTGACGAAGCTGGTGAAAGTACTGCGCTATCAGAAAAAGCAGCTAGGTTTGCACGACAGCTCGAGGGCCGGTTTCGACTGCCAGTGATACTTTACGATGAGCGCTTTAGTTCGAAAGAGGCCAAATTACGTGCTAAAGAAGCCGGACATAATGGAAACTATTTTAAGTCCCCTGTGGATGACCTTGCCGCAGCTGTCATTTTAGAGAGCTGGCTGCGTACGCAGATGAATGGTTGAGTCTCCACCTGAAGGAAAATTCATTACTCTCAGACATACCACCTCTAAAGGTTTATGCACACCACGCGTAGCAGTCTAATATCGCTCATCGGGCATATCGCGGTAACGAGGCAGCTCAATAATCACGCGACGGTTACATTTTATCTGAGCCGTCAATGCTAGCGCCGCCGCAAACTTCAGCGAATTACCCTTTAATAAACAGGTTCCTGAAGAGGCTACCTATAAGTAAAATATGACGATGGATGACAAAAAGCTCAACGAAAATATAGCTCGCGTCAGGACCCGAATTGCAAATGCGGCGCGCAACGCGAATCGAGCTGACTCCGATATCAGACTGATTGCGGTCAGCAAAACAAAGCCCGTCGACGCCATTCGAGAAGCCTTTAGGGCAGGAATCCGCGATTTTGGTGAAAACTACGTCAGCGAGGGCGTCGAAAAATGTCAACAATGCCGTTCGCTCGATATCACTTGGCACTTTTTAGGTCCCTTGCAATCAAACAAGACGCGCTTGGTTGCCGAGCACTTCGACTGGATTCACTCGGTCGATCGACTGAAGACTTTAACGCGCCTCAATGCACAGCGACCGTCAGACAAAGCACCGTTAAAAGTGTGTCTACAGGTTAATATTCCTCAAGAGCCCAGCAAATCGGGAGTCTCGTCACCCGCTGAGCTTACTGAGTTAGCCCTTGCAGCATTGGAGTTCGATCGATTGGAACTCTGCGGCATTATGGCAATACCCGCGCCCACGGCTGACCCCTCGACTCAACTTGCGCAGTTTGAGCGTATAGCCAGCCTGTTAAACATCGACGCAATTCCCCCTCAAATGTGTGAGCTATCCATGGGGATGTCTGCCGATATGGAGCCTGCCATCGCAGCGGGATCAACCATGGTCAGAGTAGGCACAGATATCTTTGGCGCGCGTTATACTTAAGTACAAATGCAAGGAATACATAGAGTGAGCGAACCAAAGATTACATTTATAGGCGGCGGTAACATGGCTCGCGCCATTTACGGGGGGCTCATAGAGAGTGGCTTTCCTGCTGAGAACATCGGTGTTGTCGATCCCTCAGAATCAGCGCAAAGCGCCGCACGTGCGTCAGGGCTAATTCGTATTGCTGAATCCGCAACAGATGCCGATCTGGGTGCCGACCTAATCGTGCTGGCGGTCAAACCTCAAATCACCGATATCGCGCTCTCACCGCTTGCACACCGAGTCAGCTCCAACGCCACTGTGCTGTCCATTATTGCCGGTATAAATTCTGTGTCACTGGCGAATCTACTCGGTCTCCCCAATGATGACGCAGTTATACGTAGCATGCCCAACACGCCGGCACTTGTGGGTGAAGGCATGACGGGGCTTTTTTCAAATTCTGATCAGCGCGCCCACGGGCGTATTCTCGCCGAGCGAGTGATGTCCACCGTAGGACAATGCGTATGGGTGATTAACGAGTCAGACTTAGATGTCGTAACAGCCATTTCAGGAAGTGGGCCGGCCTACTTCTTTCTCTTTATGGAGAGCCTGGCCGATGCCGCTATTGAACAAGGTATGTCGCCCCAGACCGCACATCAGCTTTCCGTACAAACGGCGCTGGGAGCCGCAAAACTTGCCCAGACCAGTGACGATGCGTTGGCAAGGCTCAGAGAAAATGTCACAAGTCCAGGTGGCACCACAGAACAGGCCATCAAGTCGTTTGAAGCGTCAGAATTAAGGGCGATCGTTATGTTAGCCACGCGTGCCGCAAAGAAACGCTCTATTGAACTGAGCGAGGAGTTTGGATTATGAACAGTGCACTTGCTGACATTGGTATGACGATCACACAGCCCTTGTTCAGTCTGGCTCTTATTTTAATCGCGACCCGTTTTCTCGCTCAGTTGTGCGGCGTCAGCGGCTACAACCCAATTTCAATAGCCGTTCGTCGCGTCACCGACCCCGTCGTAAAGCCCTTCAGCACACTGATTCCCTCGGGGAACCGGTTCAACGCGGGCGGATTAGTCGCATTGATACTCTGCCAAGTGCTGTTCATCGCGATCATGCTGTCGCTGATTGGTCGTTTCGAAGCCTTTAACATTCTGCAAGCCCTGATCTGGAGTGCATTAGGTGCGACTGGACTCCTTGTCAGTATTATTTTCTACAGTGTGTTGGCGATCATCATTGTCAGCTTTCTCGCACCACAAAGTGCGCACCCCGCTGTTGAGTTCATCTGGCAGCTCACCGAGCCTGTGATGTCACCGCTTCGACAAGTGCTACCGCCTATGGGGGGACTCGATTTCTCGCCCATCATTTTGTTCATTGGGATCAATGTGATTCGGGTGTCATTGGGGCACATGGCCGTCGCCGTGAGCCTTCCCAACTTTGTGATTGGAATTTAATCATTGTGACTGCCGCCTCGCGCGCGTCCAGTTTGGGCGTTATCAAACCC
>CBFHJX010000077.1:0-7119 GCA_965656285.1 Luminiphilus sp.
AGATCTTGATAAACGTGTTGTAGCGATTCGCGAGCGACTTGCGGCCAAAGGTGGTGACGCCCGCGTCTCAGTCTTAAAGGCCGTGGTGACTCAGGCCTCTGCCGCGATTCCAGCGATGCCCATTTACCTCGCTATTCTCTTTAAAGTCATGAAGGCGCGAGGTTCACACGAGGGCTGTATTGAGCAAATTAATCGTCTATTTCGCGAGGCCATTTACGGCGATAAACCGCTGGATGGTGAGGGACGGCTGCGCGTTGATGACTTTGAACTCCTTCCCGATGTGCAGACCGAGGTTGCTGGGCTGTGGGACCAAATAAATACAGAAAACTTGAGCGACTTGTCCGATTTTTCGGGCTACCGAGAAGAATTTCTTCAGCTCTTTGGCTTTGAGGTTGACGGTGTTGATTATGACGCCGACGTCGACCCCGCTGTCACGATTGCCCAGTTGGTGAGTTGATATGCAGGCGTATGATCAGGCCGTACAACTATCGCCGCTGATTCAACGTTTGGTCGCACCCAACCCGAGTGCCATGACAGGACCTGGGACGAACACTTACTTGGTGGGTACGGAAGATCTGGCACTGATCGATCCGGGACCTGCCATCGACGAGCACATTGACCATATTCTAAAGGTCGCTGAGGGGCGTATTAGTCACATTTTGTGCACGCATACGCACCCGGATCACTCGCCCGCGGCGGCGCCCATTGCACAAGCTTTGGGCGTCCCTATGATCGGCGCGATCACGGCCGATGACCAGCACCAAGACCTGACCTTTCAGCCGCAGGTGACACTGTCGCAAGACGCTGTCTTTAAGGGGTCGGATTGGTCGATAAGGGCGATTCATACGCCAGG
Source organism: Luminiphilus sp. (assembly GCA_965656285.1). Lineage (GTDB taxonomy): Bacteria > Pseudomonadota > Gammaproteobacteria > Pseudomonadales > Halieaceae > Luminiphilus. The sequence continues at coordinate 854 of CBFHJX010000077.1, forward strand.
ACACGTTGATAATCACTACTGTTTCCTCCTGGAAGAAGAGGGCATGGTTTTTGCCGGTGATCACATTATGAATGGATCAACCGTGGTTATTGTGCCCCCCGGTGGCAATATGAAAGCGTACATTGACTCGCTTCGGCGACTGCTCGATTACGACGTAAAGGCCATTGCGCCCGGTCACGGCGAGGTGATTCCAGGATGTCGCGACGAAGTTGAAAAACTGGTTCGTCACCGGCTCATGCGCGAAGCAAAGGTCGTGGCGAATTTGAAACGCAGTGGACCGGTCGCGCTCGAAACCCTAGTGGTATCTGTATACGATGACGTTCCAGAGGCGATGCACCGCTGGGCGCAACTGTCGCTGCTGGCGCACTTGCTAAAGCTGGAGGTTGAGGGGCTTGCAGGTCATAGCGCTGGCCTATGGTCAAAGACCTAGATCTTCGATATAAAAATATAACGATAACAGCCAAAAATAGAGAGGTAATTCATGCAAGGCTTGATGATGGACGTCCCGTTAACGATCACTTCGATCATGGAACACGCTGAGCGTGTTCATGGCGCGCAAGAGATTGTCTCAATTACTCGGGATAACCCACGCCACCGTTACACCTACGCCGACTCCTTCGCGCGGGTTCGTCAGTTGGCCAATGCCATGGACTCGTGGGGTTTGTCTCCCAGCGACCGTATTGCGACGCTTGCGTGGAATGACTATCGGCACTTTGAGACGTATTACGCCTCGGCGTGCGCTGGATATGTGTGTCACACCATTAATCCGCGATTATTTCCAGAGCAGATTGTTTACATTATCAATCACGCTGAAGATCAGTACGTCTTTTTGGACCCCGACTTTTGGCCCTTGGTTGAGCAAGTGGCCGATCAGTGCACGGGCGTCAAAGGTTGGGTGGTGATGACGACCGCCGAGCATATGCCCGAGACATCGCTCGCCAATGTCCTCTGCTACGAGACGCTTGTCGCGGCCCAGTCCGACCGCTACGAGTGGCCTGCAATCGATGAGAATCAAGCTTGCGCGCTGTGCTACACCTCAGGCACGACGGGCAACCCCAAAGGCGTTTTGTACAGCCACCGTTCGACGGTGCTGCACACTTTCGCGACAATGATGCCAGACTCTCTGGGTATCTCAGGGTCGGACGTCGTGTTGCCCATCGTACCTATGTTCCACGTTAACGCTTGGGGCAACCCGTACGGCTGTCCTGTTGCCGGCGCTAAAATGGTGATGCCGGGCAATAAAATGGGTGACGGTCCGACACTCGCTGCGCTGATCAATGAAGAGGGGGTCACCATGTCCGCCGGCGTGCCGACGGTATGGTTAAACCTGTTGGCACACTTGCGTGAGAGCGGGCTGCGAGTCGACACGCTGCAGCGTATTATTGTCGGAGGATCGGCCTGTCCTCTTTCTGTGATGGAAGAGTTTGATACCTACGGTGTGGACACGCGCCACGCGTGGGGTATGACTGAAATGAGCCCATTGGGCACCTCGAACTCATCGGGTGCGCGTCGCCATCAGTATGACGCGGAGACGTTTGCCAAGATGCGAACGAACGTGGGTCAGCCTATTTTTGGCGTCGACGTCAAAATCACTGACGACGACAACAAGGAACTCCCTTGGGACGGTGTCGCGTTTGGTGCGCTTAAAGTCCGGGGGCCTTGGATTTGCTCGAGCTATTTCAAGCTCGATGGCAGCTCGGCCCATGAAGAAGACGGTTGGTTTGAAACCGGTGATGTTGCCACTATCGATTCCCGGGGCAATGTGTCGATCACTGACCGCACGAAAGACGTGATCAAGTCGGGTGGTGAATGGATCTCATCCATCGAAATTGAAAATTGTGCGACGGGTCATCCTCAAGTGGCCGAGGCGGCTGTCATTGGCCGAAACCATCCTAAGTGGGGTGAGCGACCACTGCTCATCATAGTTAAGAGCGGCGAGGATGCTGTGGCGCCGGACGAGCTTAAGGGGTACCTCGAGGGTAAGATAGCGAAGTGGTGGATGCCCGACGACGTTCAATTCATCGATGAAATGCCCCATACCGCGACAGGAAAGATTCAAAAAATGAAGCTTCGAGAAATGTTCGAGGATTATCAGTTCCCCGCTTAAAGAATCAAGCCCCGCAGTCGCGGGGCTTTTGTTTTATGGGTACAGTCACCCGATGATGGCCACTGTTTGAAATAGGTTGCATGACTACGACCACTCCTTCCTTTTGGCAGCAAATGCTAGGAAAGCGCATGTTGATATGCGTCTTTACTGGCCTCGCGTCGGGCATGCCGCTGTATCTCCTGTATCAGTTAGTCCCCCTGTGGCTTCGTGACAATGGCGTTTCTCTGGCGGAGATTGGACTTTTTGCCTTAGTCGGTTTGCCCTATTCCTGGAAGGTGATTTGGGCGCCATTGATCGATCGCTTTGAGTTGCCCTTAGGTCTACGCAGAGGCTGGATGTTGTTTACCCAGCTTGGTTTGATTGTGACCATCGGCTTTATCGGCACTGTTGACCCGGTTACTAATCTAAGCTTGGTCGCAGTCATGGCAACAGTCATTGCAGTGTTCAGCGCCTCACAAGACGTTGCGATCGATGCGTACCGGCGAGAACTCCTTTCAGACGATGAGCTTGGTTTGGGTAATTCGGTGCACGTTCAGGCCTACCGAATCTCAAGTCTCATTCCCGGGTCGCTTGCGATTGTGCTTGCAGACTCTTTGCCGTGGCACTTGGTCTTTTGGATTACGGCGGGGTTCATGAGCATTGGTGTTGGACTTTCGTTGTCGATTAAGGAGCCCAGTCGACCGCCGGTTGTGCACAACAATATCTATTCGGTAGTCGTGACGCCGTTCGCTGACTACGTTGAGCGTCGTGGCTGGGCCGGCGTGCTTCTGGCCATGACATTCATGGTGCTCTATAAATTGGGGGACAACATGGCCACTGCCTTGTCGTCACCGTTTTATTTGGACCTGGGTTTTACTAAGACGGAGATCGGTATCTGGGCGAAAAATGCGGGTCTCTGGAGTAGTATTATCGGTGCCATGATCGGTGGTGCGATTATGTTGCGGGTGAGTATCAACAAAGCTTTGTGGCTGTTCGGTACCGTGCAACTTCTGAGTATTGGCGGGTTTGCAATACTTGCCGCAACGGGCCCAGTTATTTGGCTGCTTGCAGCGGTGATCAGTTTTGAGTACTTAGGCGTCGGGCTAGGCACGGCGGCTTTTGTCGCCTACATGGCGCGAGAGTCCAGTCGCACATTCGCGGCCACTCAGATTGCACTTTTCACAGCACTGGCCGCACTGCCTCGCTCAATGGCCAATGCATCAACTGGATTCTTGGTTGAAAGTCTGGGTTGGGTGGAGTTTTATTTGCTGTGCATGGTCGCGGCAGTGCCGGGAATGCTCCTGCTTTTGTGGGTGGCGCCTTGGGGAGCTGACCATGGCCCCGATGACTCTATGACGTCTGATAACGAGCCCAGAGGGGCCGTTGAACGATTGAGAGACCGTGACGAGTCGCCTTAACCACCTCATCGAGTCTCTCTCGGTCGTCCGCGCATTCAAGCGAGCCTTACTGTGCGTTTTACTGGTATCTGCGCCGAGCATAGGGGAAGAGCACGCTGGGACGGCGACGTTACATCAAGCTCAGGTCGCGACTCGAACAGCCCTGTCGACTGCAGAAATCATAGCCGCCTTTTCAGATGTTTTGGATGAGGGTCGCGTACAAGATCAGCCTGGCATTAGAGCGGAGACACGATGGTACGCCAATGGGCATTTTGAAACCCGCTGGTGGCGAGACTCTGATGGGGTTGAGAATCGTGTTGTCAATACAGTGCTCGGGCAATGGATAGCCCGCAACGATCAGCGCTGCGTATTGATTTCGGCGGTACCTCAGCGCGATTGGGAGTGTGCTGCGCTGATATTGCGCGCAGACGGTCTGTATCTCTCGCTCAATCCCGATGGTAGTCCGCACGGACTGCACCGGTTGTCGGCACTACAACGATAGCCGGCGCGTTCATGTTCCGAGATCAGCGTATCGTGATGTGACGGAGTGACGTACACTAAGGCCAGACGACCTGGCGAGGACACACCGCATGCCGTTACTGCTTATAGCCTTCCCATTTTTAGAGTTCTGGACACTCCTTGAGTTGAGTGCTCGTGCGGGCGCACTGGCGACAATGGGCTATATTGTTTTCATGATTATCGTTGGCTATTGGCTCCTTCAATGGGCCGGTCGTTCGGCGCTGATGACTGCGGGGCGCTTTACGTCGGCGTCAGCGATTCGCGGGCAGTTATTTGCCGGTGAAATAAGCGTGGCATTCGGTGCGGTTCTGCTCATGATTCCGGGTGTTATTTCGGACGTACTTGCGCTGTATATTTTCTTCCGAGCCGCGCTTCGAGCGCTTGTTGGCGGCGGTGCCTCCGCTCAGGCAAAACCGTCGGTGGCCGCAGAGCCGCGTGACATCCCACACGGTAAGTCGTCTCACACCGATGATCGGGGGCCGATTACGCTCGAGGGTGATTTTTCTCGCCTCGACGACGAGTAAATACGGTCGATTTCGATTTTTTTGAGCAGAATTAGCACTCTCAGGCTTTGAGTGCTAAAAAAAGCTTGAAATTGTGATTTAAGCCCCCATTATTCCTTCAGCCCCAAATGGGGACTAAAAGAAATTGTCATTTTGGAGACTGAAACTCATGAATATTCGTCCGTTGTACGACAGAGTTGTCGTTCGTCGTAAGGAAGAAGAAGAGACCTCGGCTGGCGGTATCGTCCTACCAGGCTCTGCAAAAGAGAAACCTAATCAAGGTGAAATTATTGCGGTTGGCGCTGGCAAGGTGCTTGATAATGGCGAGCAACGCCCTTTAACCGTTCAAGTCGGCGATAACATTGTTTTTGGCCAATACGCGGGTAGCAACACCATCGAAATAGACGGTGAAGAGCTTATCTTAATGAGCGAAGGCGAAATCTACGCAGTTATCGACTAATTACTAAAGTAAAATCTAAGTAAAGGAACTTATACATGGCAGCTAAAGACGTATTTTTTGGCGACTCTGCTCGTCAGCGCATGCTGGTTGGTGTTAACACACTGGCAGACGCGGTAAAGGCAACTCTGGGTCCAAAGGGCCGTAACGTCGTCCTTGAAAAGTCATTCGGTGCTCCGACAGTGACCAAGGATGGTGTGTCGGTTGCGAAGGAAATTGAACTGGCAGACCGGTTTGAGAACATGGGTGCTCAGATGGTGAAGGAAGTTGCTTCACAGGCGTCCGATGTTGCCGGTGACGGAACAACAACAGCCACAGTACTTGCACAATCGATCGTAAACGAAGGCCTCAAATCTGTAGCAGCAGGCATGAACCCTATGGATCTGAAGCGCGGTATCGACAAAGCAGTCGTTGCAGCGGTTGAAGCGGTATCGGGTATGGCCTCTCCCTGTGAGGACAACAAAGCGATCGCGCAAGTCGGCACAATCTCGGCAAACAGTGATACATCGGTCGGTGAAATTATCGCTGAAGCGATGGAGAAAGTGGGTAAAGAAGGTGTGATTACCGTTGAGGAAGGCTCAGGTCTTGAGAATGAACTCGACGTGGTTGAAGGCATGCAGTTCGATCGTGGCTACCTCTCACCCTATTTCATCAACAACCAAGACAACATGTCTGCTGAAGTTGAAGAGCCTTTTGTGTTGCTCGTCGACAAGAAGATTTCGAACATTCGAGAGTTGTTGCCTGTGCTTGAGCAAGTGGCAAAAGCGTCTCGTCCTCTCGTCATCATTGCCGAGGACGTAGAAGGTGAAGCGCTGGCAACCCTGGTTGTGAATAACATGCGCGGTATCGTAAAAGTGTCAGCGTGTAAGGCGCCAGGCTTTGGCGATCGTCGCAAGGCGATGCTGCAAGACATTGCGATCTTGACCGGCGGAACAGTGATCTCGGAAGAGGTGGGTCTTGATCTTGAAAACACCAGTCTTGAGCACCTAGGTAACGCAAAGCGCATCACAATGGACAAGGACAACACCACGCTGGTCGACGGTGCGGGTGATGCTGACACGATTCAAGGTCGTGTGAGTGAAATCCGAGTTCAGATCGAAAACACGTCATCAGATTACGATCGTGAAAAGCTGCAAGAGCGCGTTGCAAAGCTCGCCGGCGGTGTGGCAGTGATCAAGGTTGGTGCTGCGACAGAGATCGAGATGAAAGAGAAGAAAGCGCGAGTGGAAGATGCACTTCACGCAACTCGAGCTGCGGTTGAAGAGGGTGTTGTTGCGGGCGGCGGTGTTGCGTTGATCAGAGCG
>CBFHJX010000078.1:0-6563 GCA_965656285.1 Luminiphilus sp.
CAGGACAACGCACTGGCTGAAACCGTTATTCGACTCTTAAAAACCATACGTCCTGTACCCGCACTCATGGGCCTTGCCGGCAGTGACCAGCAAGCGCTTTGTGACCGCCATGGCGTCGGCTTTATCGCCGAGGCATTCGCTGATCGTCGCTACTTAAGCAACGGCCAATTGGCACCACGCTCTGAACTCGGCGCTGTTATTGAGCACTCTGAGCTTGCGACTGAGCAAGTCATGTCGATTGTTAATGCGCAACCGATACAATCGACAGATGGCCACTCCATTATTTTAGAAGCGGACAGCATTTGCATTCACAGCGATACACCGGGTGCCCTGCAACAGATCAACGCGATCCGAGAGGCCTTGAGCGCACTAGATATTCATGTGGGCCCATTACCATGACAGCAATCATTCGGCCGTTCGGTGATACCGCGGCACTCGTCGAGTTCGCGAGTGACGACAGGGCCACTCCAAGTGCGATGGCGTTGAACCGCCTGCTGAGAGCCGAAGACCCGCAAGGCATCGTCAGCACCACGCCGAGCTACGACAGCGTCCTCGTTACCTTCGACCCGACAAAGACCTCTTATTCTAAAGTTCATGCGGCGTTGGTTAAACTACTCGAGCGCGCCCACCCTGAACCCACTGCAGGCGAGAAGCTCTGGTCCATACCCACCTGCTTCGACCCGTCCTTTGCACTTGACTGCGACCCGTTACAGCACGAGTTATCACTGTCATGGGACTCACTGGTTGAAACATTTTGCCGATCCGAATACCGCGTTAATGCGATGGGCTTTCTACCTGGATTCCCTTATCTGGGGGGCCTTGCGGATACCTTACACTGCAGTCGAATGAAAACACCAAGGGCTCGCGTCCCCGCCTCATCTGTGGCGATTGCAGGAGATCAGGCTGGCATATACCCCCTCGATTCACCCGGTGGCTGGCGCATCCTCGCACGGATACCGATATCGCTGTTCAATCCTGAGCGTCAAATGCCGGCGCTACTTGCGCCAAATGATCGGGTTAGCTTCCTCCCCATAACCCTTGATGAGTTCACCGAGTTGAGCCATCAATGGGATCACGGTGATCTTGATATCAGGCCTTGGATATCGTGAGGCTTCGGTTTGTCACCAGCGGTCTGCGGACAACGACTCAAGACGCCGGACGACCCGAATACACACACTTGGGGGTACCCATCAGTGGCGCACTCGATAGGGCAGCCATGCGTTATGCAAATTCACTGGTGGGCAACGCGCTTCATACGCCGGTTTTAGAGCTGACAATGACCGGCCCCAGATTGATCTGTGAAAGCGCAGGTAAGGTTGCACTGGCGGGGGCTGAATTTTCTGCACGCGTCAATAATCAGTTAGTAGACAGTCGCGAGGCTATTGAGCTTACCGCCGGCGACGAGCTGTCATTTGAATCGCCAACGACGGGCGTACGCGGGTATCTCGCTATCGAGGGTGCATGGCAGGTAAGGACGTGGCTGGGAAGCGCCAGTGCACTGCGCATCGGTAGCCACGAGTTACTTGCCTCCGCCGTGTGGCAAGCGAAGGACGTACTCGAAACCAGATCGGGAGGTGTCATTCCATGGCCAGCGATGGTCTTGCCGCCAACGCCCTCCACCTCAATGATTCGAGCCTATCGAGGACCTGAGTACGATCGACTCGAGCCCTCCGCTGTCGCGCAGCTCATTGGGCGCCCCATAACGGTCGTGGCGCCGTCGAACCGCATCGGATTGCGAACCGACACAGCGCTCTCACTAACACACAGCGCACACCCGAAAGAAATGGTGTCTTCGGGGGTTCAACCCGGGACCGTTCAGGTCACTCACGACGGACAGGCGATTATTTTACTCGCCGACGCACAGACAATTGGCGGGTACCCACGCGTATTGCAATGTGCGAGTCTTTCCATCGATGACCTCGCGCAATTGCGCGTTGGCGATCAGTTCTCACTGACACTGCTTGACTACCCAACCCACTGACTCGGAAAGGTGCTGAGCACAGGACCTTGCTCAGTTGGCGCCTGGAACAATATTGATGGGTGACGACCAAGCACGCTCTTGCAACGTCTTTGCAAGCGTCGGACGAGGCGCTACACCCGCTCTGATGGCATCCCAAGTCGACCAACGGCAGGTTGGATTTTCGATGACGCGTGCGTAGTAGAAAGCCCGGACCGATGAATCAAATTCAGGATCACTCCAAAGCGCTGACAGCTGTGCATCACCGGTCTCTGGATTGATAGCGCATGTGGAAATATCCACTCGCGCGCCGTTATCGGGACAGCGGTTAGTTTGACTATCCACCAAGGTGCCACCCGCACACGCGACGTCGATTACTTCTTCATGGGATTGGCCAGACGCATCCACCCAACCTTTAATCACCTGGAGCCGCTGCAGTGGCGCACTCGCGGGATCCGCCGCCGCCATCATTAAAAATTTGGGCGCACGCGCGTCATCCGTCGATAACAGAATATCAGCGCCCATCGTGACGCCATTGGCGTAAGCCAGAGAAACAGCCTCTGCGGACGCAAGCATTGTTTCATCCAAGTCGGCACCAGCAAAAAATCGTAACTGAATGCGCGGTCCAGAGGTCGCAAACACTTCCTTTCTGCGAAACGCGTCATAGAGGGAGTCTCGCGTATTCTCCTCCGCCCATGCGGCGGCCAATCCCGAGGCACCAAACGTTGGCGTTGCGCCCATGATGTACATCCCGCCCTCTTCGTTGGAGTAGCCCGAGGTGCCGCGCGCTGAAGGACTTGTGATCGCGGCAATCTTACTCCCCCAGTAAAACGTCTGCGCCTCGAGGCCCGTGTAAGGAACAGACCCCCGCTGATTCGCCTTGCTGGAAAGAAGACCCAATTTTGAGACGAAATTATCTTCCTCAATCGCAGCCGCACCCGAGTGTGTGTCACTGGACCCAATGAAACCGAATTGATACGGATTTTGAATGCCAGACTGCTCAAGTGCCAGGCCATTCAACAGCGCTTCTCTCACGTACGAGCCATTGAGCGCACTGATCGCATTGGTGGCAACGCGATAAGGCATAATTTCAAAACCCGCAAACTCATCGCGCGTCGACAGTAACGGGTGTGTCTCAGAAGTGCCTTTGACCTGCGTTATTTCAACAATGGGTTCATTGCGCATACGCTGTATCGCGTAGTCATCGTCAAGCGGATTACCGGCCCAATCTTCCAATTTGAACATCTGCCCGTTTGAGCCATTGGAGTTGTGAGGAATGGACATGCTCTCCACGCCCTTAGCCCGCAGCTCGTCCATCCAGTCCCAGAGATCCTCGGGGTTCACTGAGTGGAATCGTGAGAACGGCTCTCGGGGTAACAGATCGCTCCCTTTGAAAATCACGTTGCGGTGTAAATTGCCCATATCCGCAGTCGATGAGGTGTACTCGTAGGCGACAAAGGTTGTGAACTGACCCGGATCGTTGTATTCGTCAGCGGCAAGAATAATATCCTCCCAAGCGGATCGGATGACACCCAGCACTTGATCTTGGTCGACATTGCCCGAACGAACACCGAACACGGCTCTGGGTAAGAAGGTCGCGAAGGTCCCTAACCGACGCGCCATACTAAAAAAATCCGTGTCGTAGTTATCGGGCGCATTTAGACCGTGATAGGGATTGGCAAACTCAGTTTTAGAAAAATCAGTACCGGTCTCCGCCGAGGCTTTGACCAAGCCGAGAAACATCGCGTGGTCGGTGACCGCGTAAAAGTCGAGGGGACGCGACAACTTCATTTCGAATCCACCCGGATTCGTCAGCGCCTCACCTTTGGCGAATCGATAGGCGTCATAAGGAGTTGCTTGGGTCCCCATTGCATATCCGTCGAAGGAATATTCAGTGTGAACATGCAAGTCGCCATAGAAGGCCTTTCGGTCACCCATTTCAATTGAAGTCGCTGCATCCTGAGCGTTCATTGGGGGCGAGTCGACGCCGCGTTCGAGCAAGCTCGTATCGGACTCGAACACACTGGCAAGCCAGTTACCGTCAGGGTCTTGGGCAATGAGTAACTCATCAATTTTCGCGGTGCTGGCAATAATCTCCGGATTATTGTGAACATCCGCCATGGTGCTAAATGCTTCACTGGACTGCTCGACGGTGTCACTGGAGCAGGCAACCAACAATGCTGTTAAGGACGCGGCAACAGCCGCTAAACCCTTTCTTATTAATAGATTAATGAGCATTAGCAGGGACCTCTAGCAATCGAATATTTTTGTTATCGGTGCGTAGCATAGTGTAAATAAACGACCAGAACACCCCAAAGGGAAAGGGTGATCGCCGGCAGCCCATTAAAAACTCATGGGTTGATGGGTGTCTCTCGCCACTGCCCAGCGACATACTCGCTCACCGACCGGCTTTGTGTCTTTGTCAACACAAGATGGTCAACCCGCACTGGTGTGTATTCGATCACCGCAAAGGTCGCAGGCGGCGCCTGAGAAAAGCTGGGAGCTTCAGTGTCCTCGAGTGGCGCACCCGGCGTCGGCCAAAAAAACTGGGCTCGAGCCGCCTCAGACATTGCACTCCAAAATCTCTGACGATGACCCTCGGGATCAGAATCGATGCCAAAAACCGTCGCCGCACCACGCAACCTAAACTGCTCGCGTGTTTGTGTGAAGTACCAGCTGAGCTCCACTCGCGAGTGACAGGCAAGCTCGCTTACTTTTTCACTTCGGGCATCGGTCACACTCAACAGCGACCACCCGACGTCCGAAAACCCACGAAAAACCAGTGTACGAACCCGTGGATGACCGTCTTGACCAATGGTGGCCAGCTGAAAATAGCGGTTGTGCGCGTCCCGTTTGTTTTTTGATACCGCGCGCTTAAGCTGACCCAGCCACGCCGGCGTCTCGAGAGTACTCATCCTGTAAATTCCGCTCAGCCGTCATGAGCCGTCTAACTTACCGCATTTGGTAGCTCATGCGAGGGTCAGAATCATCTCTTGAGTAAAAAGCTGAAGAAACTGAGGTCATGCTACCGAGAGCTGTTTTACATTCGTCTAGATTAGGTGACCTCGAAAAACGCATAAGGGTCGCCAAGGACGGGCAACCGACTCACACTAACGGGTATTAAGTAGTCCAGAGGAAATAGTGTGACACGACGCACGTACGAGAACGATGGGCAAAAGGTCGAGTTTGCAATGGACGTCGACGACTTAGTATCAGATAAGCGCGCGGGCTGGCGTGCTGACCCTGCGCGCGCGCGACGCCGCCAACGCCGCTACAAGAAAAGACTGACCGACGAACTGCTTCACAGCGACTTTAGATCGACAGGGCAGGAAGGTAATCACTAACAACGCTCGACCAAAAGCGCACTGCCACTGCCCGCTGCACCGCTTGCGGCAATGATTCCAATCGAACCGTCGCATCGCACCAGCTCGTCAATGGCTGTGCCGGCCATGATGGCGCCCGTCGCGCCCATCGGGTGTCCTAAAGCAATACAGCCTCCATTAATGTTTAGCCGGGCTGAATCAATCTCAAGCTCGCGTTGAAGCTTAACAATCGTTGCAGCAAACGCCTCGTGAATTTCAAAGACATCAACGTCTGATGGCCTGAGCTTGTTGCGACTCAGAATGGCTTTGGTGGCTGCAACGCAACCGCTGACCACTTCGAGCGGCTCACCACAGCAGGTCACGGAGTCAACAATTCTAACTTTAGGTATCAGGCCTTCATTAGAGGCAAGCATTTTCGATCCAACCAAAAGTACAGCGGCCGCATCGCACATGGCCGGCGAATTACCTGCCGTGTGGACGTGAGTAATTTTGGTCAGATCTGGGTACTGAGAAAGCTGAACGGCGTCAGACCCCGCCGCACCTAAGGTCAAAAACGCAGGGGGCATTGCGGCAAGTCGCTCAGCGGTTAGCGAGGGTCGAATGCACTCATCCAGAGAAACGGCGCCAGAAGGGGTTTTAATCGGGACGACGGATGTAAAACGGCCCTCATGCTGCGCCTGCAGCGCCCGCTGATGACTCAGGTAGGCCACTGCGTCACAGTCAGCGCGCGACGCACCCACTCGTTCAGCAATGAGATCGGCGCCAGCACCCATGAGCAAGACTTGGTGTGAAACCCCATATTCATGATCCGCAAAAACACGCGCGCGGTCTGCCATTAAAGGGACTCGCGACATCATTTCAACACCTCCGGCCAGTATGGCAGACGAGTGACCTGCAGCGACTTTAAGTGCGGCCAGTGAAATAGCGTCGATACTCGATGAACAAAATCGATTGAGGGTCATCCCGGCAATAGTGGCAGGCCACCGTGCCAATAAGCTCGAGGTCTTTGCAATATTTGCCGCCTGCTCACCGTATTGAGTCACGCAGCCTAAAATAATTTCTGAAACAACACTGGGGTCCAGATTTTGACGCCTAGCAAGCGTCTCATAGAGCTGAGCAAGCAACTCTGATGGCGTTAGTTCGTGAAGCCCACCCGACTCCTTCGCTTTGGTACGTGGACTGCGAATTGACTCATAAATATAAGCGTCGGTCACGGACCAACGCCCACCACTAAGCTTGCACAGGTCGTTGTGCTGCCACCCATATTAAACGTCATGAGATTT
>CBFHJX010000078.1:6573-7056 GCA_965656285.1 Luminiphilus sp.
CACCAACAGGGTGCCCAAGACCAATAAGACCCCCGCTCGCATTGATCGGGAAGTCGCCATCCAAGCTGATACGACCCTCTTCGATCGCCTTGTAGCTCTCACCCGGCCGTGTCAACCCGGAGTGGTCAATGGCCATATATTCGGTGACGGTGAAACAGTCGTGAGTCTCAAGACCATTGAGCTCATCAATGCGGCTAAAGCCTGCTCGTCCTAAGGCGTCGCTCATGGTCATTGCCACATGTGGAAAAATAATGTCACTGCCGCGCGACAACGAGAGCTTTGTCTCCAATAAAATAGGGGCAGATCGATGACCCCATCCCTTAATTCTCGGCAAATCTGCCAGACGGAGACCGAGCTTGGCCGCATGGCTCTTCGCGACACGCTCGCTGGCTAAAATAACGCAGGCCGCACCGTCAGTAATTTGACCGCAATCGAGCTTGCGCACTCGCCCCTCGATTGACGGATTCAGATTCTCGTCGCCGC
>CBFHJX010000079.1:0-6999 GCA_965656285.1 Luminiphilus sp.
AGTAATAGTTATCGGTCCGGGAAACGGGAGCTTGCGCTTGAAATTCTACCCAGTGCAGAGGCGCTTGGACTAACGCAAGCCGATTTAGGCAATCAAGTTCGCGACGCGTTCTATGGGCGCGAGGCGCAGCGTGTTCAGCGGGGCCGAGACGACGTCAGAGTGATGGTGCGTTTCCCTCAGGAAGACCGACGGTTCCTCTCAAGTCTTGAAGACATGACGATCCGTCTACCCGACGGCACCGAAGTACCGGCTTTGTCCGTCGCTCGTATTACCCCTACCGTCGGGAACTCGACGATTAATCGCACGGCTGGACAGCGAACAATTAATCTCGTGGCCTCAACCGACAGAACGCGGATTGCACCTGAAACGGTGCTTAGTGAGTTATTTAAAACCGATATCCCTCGCGTGCTGGAGGCCTTTCCTGGCATTTCGATTGTCCAGGCGGGTGAAGCTGAAGAGCGCGCAAGAGCCTTGAGTGGCCTCGTCAGCTCAAGCCTTGTCGCGCTTATGGTCATTTATACGCTGCTCGCCGTGCCGCTTAAATCCTATCTTCAACCGCTTGTCGTTATGGCCAGTATTCCCTTTGGCTTTGTCGGAGCGATCATTGGCCACGAGATCATGGGCTACGACCTTGTCTTCTTTTCACTCCTTGGAATGATCGCGCTTGCTGGTGTGGTGATCAATTCAAGCCTCGTATTGGTTGACTTCATCAATCGAAACCGGCGATTGCATGCGATGGGTGCGAGAGACGCAGTGATCGACTCTGGCATGTCTCGATTTAGGCCCATTTTCCTCACATCGGTCACGACATTTATGGGTCTATTACCGCTCATGGTTACCCGCGACTTTGACACCGCTCCTTTCGTGCCACTGGCTGTGTCTTTAGGCTTTGGCGTCGTCTTTGCAACCGCAATTACACTCATACTAATACCCGCGCTCTATATGATTCTTGACGACTTTTTGTCCCTCTTTAACGACACGGACGACGTCAGTAATACAGCGGACTCAACACCGTTTGAAATACCGACTTAGTGCGGAGTGAGTTGTTCCAAAGGAGCATAGTCCAGATCGATTCCAAAGCAACGAGGCTCCGTGGCTTTTAGTGCGGCCTCTGACTGATAAAAGTCAGGAGCGCCAATAGCCAAGACCGCCACCCGCTGCCCGTAATGCAGACGTTCCGCATTAATCGGCGTGGATGTCTCTGAATCCACGATGACAATCAAATCGGGCACCATCGCAAGCGGCTGCTGGTCAATCATCGCCACTAAGTATTCATTTTTTATCGTAATAGCGCACACACGACTGGGATCATTAACGTCCTCCAGCGACACGCTCCCTATGTCATAACCACCCAACGTCCTTGTTCTTTTCCCAGATACTTTCCCCGAGAATATTTTATGCACTGATCCGTAAACTGAGTCAGCGAATAAATCCTTCAAAGGCGCCAACAGATCGTCCACAGGCCCGCGCCGCTCGCGCAGTAAACGCCCTAAAGCCAGCGAAAAACTGACCGTATTGGGAATAACCGACCTGCGCAGTTGTGTTCCCGACATAGGGTGTTCGGCAACAGTAATCATGCCACCTGCGGCGGCCGCATACGCGCGAATATGGTACTCATACGTCGTGGTATCGGACGTCTCAAAACTTGCCGTATTACCTGCATAGTCCATCGCCAGCGCGGGTGTCGGTTTAACGCCTGCGATCGCGTAGCTCATCATTTGAGCTTCTGGAAAAGCGCGTCCCATTCCGTCTCCGTCAACAACCGGGATACCTCGCACAGCAGCGGCCATGAGTGGTATGAGTGAATTTCCGCCACCAATTTCAAAAGAAGCAACCGCGGTAATCGATCGACCGATCAAACGCTCGTACGCATCCAGCACCTTCGAGGCGTCATCAATTGACGGCAGCAACTCAAGGGACACCGTCGGTGCACCCACTCCCCCGACTGGGACAATAAAATCATCGTCCTGCAGAGCACTCGGGTCGATCAGCGTGACACCACCCGTTTGTAACAGCGTTTGCCGCGTTATTAGCGTCGGAAGGTAGGGATCGCCGCCTCCACCCGTTGCCAAAAATACCGCCCCCAGTGCCAAGTCATCAATATCCGATGCAAAAATCTTCATCGCGAAGCTCGCTCTTTTTGAGCGAGATCACCCACCACAGTGACCCGAATGCGAGTGGTCTCAGTGGCCATGTACGGAATATCGACTTCCTCGATATTGATCGCCACCACACTTTCAGGATCTGCGCCTGCGACTAACGCTAGACGTTCTGCCTCATGGGTCAGCGCTGTTAACGCCTCATCACGCGTTTGAGTCCCCACAACGTACAGGCCTTCAGCCTCACCACTGACCTGCGCGATCGAAGCGCCAATGGCATTAGCCACATCGGCATTGACCGGTCTTATAATGGGGCATCCAGCCAGTTTTTCTCCTGGAATGAGTGGTGCACCACCGCCCACTAAAATAACAGGAAGCGTTGCTCCACCGGGCTTCATAAGATCCACTGCAGCGCTGAGGCGCTCAACGATCAAAGCATCGACCCTGCCACACACCGCTTGAGGTACGGGGTCATTAATCGTGGTATGGGCAATCTTCATGCGCCCCTGAGACACTGCGACATCGGTCAATGTCATCACGTCGCCACCAAAGCATAGGGCCTTTTCCTTGAGCGCGCGCGCCACTGATTGAGGACCACACCCCTCACCGCCGGGGCCAATGAGGCTGCCGCCCCCAAGGCCCATCGCAAGGACATCGGGCATTCTAAAATTAGTACGAACCCCACCCACATCGATCACCAAGTTAGACTGCCGAGGGAACCCGGTTTTAAGAACACCAATATCGGAGGTTGTTCCACCCACGTCGATAACGATCGCATCGGACAAGCCCGTGAGCGCCCAAGCACCCCGAATAGAGTTCGTAGGACCCGACGCAAAGGTCAGAGCGGGAAAGGCGCTCACCTTGTCAAGATCGATCAAGGTACCGTCGTTCTGACTGACGTAAACAGGGCACACCAGACCGAAATGCTGACTCGACCGGACAAGCGCCATGACCACCCGCTGAGCAAATTTTAACAACGATGCGTTTAGAATCGCCGCGTTCTCACGCTCGATGAGGCCCAGTCCGCCCATATCATGTGAGGTACAAACATGCGTTTCAGGTAAGGCAGCAGAAAAGCGATCGGCCAGTGCGTCTTCATAGTCTTGCTGCATGGGCGAAAAGGCCGTGGAGATCACCACACTGTCAGGTTCTGATCCTCTCAATGCCTCAATAACGCGCTCGACCTCATGCTGGTCGAGATCAGCCAGTATCCGCCCGTCATAGAGGTGTCCGCCGTGGATCACATAATTCCCACCATCGGTCGCACTCGCGAGGTCAGCCGGCCAATCAGCACGCGGCTTCAAACCCCGGCCCGCAGGAAGACACGCTCGCACCACCGCAACACGTGCAAGATGTTTACGTTCTATGACGGCGTTTGTGAATTGGGTGGTGCCGATCGTGAGCAGTGACACGGCCTTTGGATCTTGCTCTTTCAAAACTACTGACAGCGCCGCCTCGATGCCTGACGCGACATCTTCGCTCGTCGTCGTCTTTGTTCTGGCTATCACGATGTTACCGTCCATAAGTACCGCGTCGGTATGAGTCCCTCCAACATCTAAGCCAATTCGCATACTAAGACCTCACCGTCCAAACGCGTGTTAGGAGCGCATAAATAACACCAGAGGCGATTGCTGAATCCAGCGCAGCGACGCTGGTTAGACTTGCGAACAACCCTTCGGATCCCGCCAATGCAATGGTAGCGCCGGTAAGCCAGGCCACTACCGCAGGTCGGTTGACCGGTCGATCCTCTTCTACACCTGTGACCCGGTAGACGTCAGGTCTAATCACAAAGTGGTCAATAATAATGACACCGGCGACCGGTATGAAGACCACTGACAAGTAAAAGAGAAAGGTGACGAAACTGTCCAAGATATTCAGCAGCCCCGCGGAGACGCCAATCACACCCAGGGCAATGGTGACGTGACGTGCGTTAAGGGCTGGAAACGATGCGGTGACCCCCAAAACAGCGCTGTAGAGGTTTAGGGTATTGAGTACCCATGATCCCGCGATAATAATAATGAACGCGCCTAGTCCTAAGCCAAGGGTCAGCATAATACTGATGATGTCTTGAGTACCTAGCGCCAAAGCGGCTGCGGCTGCGACCCACATAACAAAGGGCTGAGCAATCAGGTAACTCGACGTTCCCGTGACTACAGCGCCCTGCCATGATCGCAGAAACCGCGTAATATCCGGCATGATAATGGCCCCAATAACGATCGAGCCGACAATGGCAGAGATGCCATCGCCCAGACTCATTTCCCCCGAAACACTCTGTAGGGTCGGCTCTGCGTGCCCCGTAGCGGCAAAGAACAATGCCAAGGCCACAAACACGAGCACTGGAATCATCAGTGTCGACACAAGATTAATGGCCCGAAATCCAATGATGGTCGTCGCCGTAATCAACACACTAGCCGTAACAGTCACACCCAACTCAGGCGGCACCACATTAAAAAAGTCCTTAGACAAACCTGCGATCGCCAGACCAAAGAGATTCAGATTGATACCAAACCAACCCAGAAGTGAAACTGAAAACGCGAGATTGACCAGTCGCGCTCCCGTATCACCAAATGCGAGTCGCACAAGCAGATACGAGTTAAAACCCGTGCGTGCACCAATTGAACCCATTAGGGATCCCACTAAAAAAATGATGAACGACCCGCCTAATAGGGCTGGAAGTGTGAGCGCCTCACCGACACCACTGGCGACTTCAATACCCGCAATGAAAGTGGGTAAGGAAAACGACACCATAGAGGCGACAGCCGCCACACGATAAGACGCCACTCGAGCCTCTCGCGGGACGGCATGAGTTGAAAACTCATCGTGCTCAGGGGGGCTACTCATAGCTTGCAAGACTCCGTGGTGCGATAAAATCGTCGCATACTCGTTGTATCACTAAATACGCCTTGTATCAGTGCCCTGTTTATTTTTGATAAAAAAAAGCCCGCGAGGTTAGCCGCGGGCTTTTCATTCCGTCTACGCCATGGAGCTTAGATCGAATAAGAAAATCCGAGAACCAGCGTGCGACCTCGAGGACCGACAGGCCACGCTGTCTGCGTCGAATAAGGCACTTCATCATCCACGTTATTGATGGCAGCAAAGATTGAAAGCTCATCGCTCCACTGATAGTTACCGTTAATGTCAGTGATCATGACCGATTCAAAGAATCCAGCGTCACCATACACAGCCTGGTTACCGTAAAGTCCTAAGACTTCTTCGATCTCATCAACGCCCTGCTTACTTTGATAAACCGTCTGGACACTTAAGGCAAACGGGCCACGATCCCAGGAGATATTAAGCGAGCCAGCCACTTTGGGGCGCTGAATTTCCTTGAGCTCTGGATCAATGTCAGCCTCATCCAGCGGGTTAAAGAACCGGTTAAGGTGCGTCTGACGAGAGGCAACCGCGCGGACACGGAAGTTGTTGTCCCCCATCGCGAACTCGTAGGCGGCAGCAATATCCACGCCCTCGGCTTCCAACTTGGCAAAGTTGATTTGTCCGGTTTCAAGGAAGTTCAAGCCACCATCGGCGCGGCGCGTGAACGAGTTACAGAACCCAAGATTAGGGTAGTTCCCTGAGTCGTAACAGCCTTTCAAAATATCGTCCGCACTCACGGCCGAGATGGCGTCCTCGATCGCGACGTCCCAATAATCAACCGACAACGTCAAACCGTCGATGTTGCTGGGCGTTAGCACGACACCGAAGGTCTCAGTATCAGCAACCTCCTCGCTCAAGTTGGGGTTACCGCCTGACACGCCGTTAAAGCGCGCAGTGAGGGGGTTGGTCCAGTCATAGGCGCCATCAGTAAAAATGGTGTCTTGCGAGACACCAGACGCGGAAAGCGCTGCGACACAGTTTGCCTCACGAACAGCGGTGCCGTTGTTCACGTTAGTCGATGCACAAGGGTCTGAAGTGGCCGCAATAAATATGGGCAACCGAGGGTCGAATAACTCTGAGATATTGGGAGCACGAACCGCCTCTGAGACTGTCGCTCTAAAACGGATATCGTCGTCGGGGGCCCAAGTCAAACCAAACTTCCACGTGGTCGCCTGACCCAGTGTTGAGTAATCTGCCTGTCGGACAGCGCCGTCCACAGTGAGCTCACGCGCGAGAGGACGATCAACAAAGATCGGTAAACGCACCTCAGCAAACACGTCAGTCACGTCGTAGTCGCCCTTCGTATCGAACTGCTGGGTATTGTCAAACGAGCTGTAGGAGTTCAGCCAAGGCGATACGTCGCTCACCAGTTGACCTGGTTGGAACGACGAGGTTGCAGGGAGAACACCCAGAGTTATCGGATCGAGTTTGTTGTCACTCGACTCATCCCGATATTCAACACCCACCGCGTAGCCAAGCGGTCCATCTAAAACACTATCGAGCACATCAAATGAACCCACTGCCGTCACGTTAACTACGAACTGTTCTATTTCAAGCTCGTCCGTGAGCGACGCCGTCACAAAGTCCTGCGCCTCGGCACTGGCCGAGTAAGTCCCAAACGGGTTCAGCGGCGAGCACTGACCGCTTCCAGGCGTGAACGTGTAGTACGCGTTACTGGAGAAAGCACCGTCGGCATAGCCATTGGCAGCGGCGAAGTAATCGATCTCATAAGATGCAGTAGGATCGAGATCCGAACGACACACCGCGTTTCCATTCTCATCAACAACGGCATCAATCGCCGCGTAAAGGCGATCAAGGTAAATAGCTGATGTTTGGGACTTCTGATTAAAAACACCCTGATTAACAGAGAACTCGATCGAGTGACCATCGGCAGGCTGCCATTCAAGCCCAGCCACAAAGCGTGTCGTCTCTCGCGTGTACTTCTCAGGGTTGTTTTCACTGAAATCCAGCGGATCCTGAGTCAGCAGAAGATAACCGACTTGATCCATGACAGGCTGAAGTTCGG
>CBFHJX010000080.1:0-6919 GCA_965656285.1 Luminiphilus sp.
CCACTTGAAAATGGAGACATCATTATGACCGGGACTCCCGCAGGCGTTGGACCCATTGAACAGGGCGCGACCTTCACAGGACGAATCTTGGACGGTAAAACAGAAGTCGTCAGTGCACAATGGATTGCGCACTGACTCGTAGATCAACCCTTAAAATCTCTAAGATCATTGCGCAGTGCATCGATCTCTTGCTGCTCCGTCGTAAACGACGTCACGAGTCGATAGGCGTTAGGTAGCGACGGCCACGGGAAAAAAGTATGTCCTTGATCATAGAGGAACGCCGCAACGTCGGGCTTCATGGTCACAAACAGCTCGTTAGCGTCGCCGCCAGCCACGACTGAAATGAAGTCGACAGAGTCAATAACTTCCCTAAGTTGGGCCATTGTGTCATTAGACCTCGATGCGAGCGTAAGCCACAGATCGTCCTGCAAGTAAGCATCAAACTGCGCCGCCAAATAGCGATGCTTGGACCATAGATGCCCGCTGCGCTTTCGGTGAAACTCCGCCAACGACGCGTCTTCTGAGTGGAAGAAAATAAGGGCCTCTGCCGCCATAACACCATTTTTGGTGGCGCCAAAACTCAACGCATCCACACCGGCACGCCACGTCAACGCTGCCGGACTTTCCGACGTGGCAGCAACCGCATTGGCAAATCGTGCGCCGTCCATGAAAAGTTTCATGCCGTTTGCGCGCGCAAGCGCCGAGTAAGCCGAGACCTCATCACTCGAAAGACAGGCACCCAACTCGGAAAGGTTGGACAACGCAATGACCGACGGCTTAACAGAGTGCACACCGCGCGCGCCCGATACTGCTATTTTAGCCTCGAGCGCTTCAAGGCACGGTTTAGCAGCATCACCACCGACGCTGAACTGCCGAGCACCGCCTGTGAATAGTTCAGGCGCCGTGGACTCATCGTTAATAATATGAGCCTCGCTGTGCGAATAAATGCCCCCGAACGGTGAGCACAATGTCGCCAATCCAATACAGTTGGCGGCCGTTCCGGTGCTCACAAGCATCACCGTCAGGTCGCATTCAAAAAGCGCCCGAAGTCTGTCTTCGACACGACGAGTCAGCGCATCGGTACCGTAGGCCGGCGAGTGCCCTGAGGCCGACTGCGATAGCGCTTGAATAATATTCGGGTGAATTCCTGATGTATTGTCTGAACCAAAGTTACCCGCCATGCCATTTCCCTAACCCAAAAAAAAACCGCCCGAAGGCGGCTTTTATCATACAAGATAACCTTACAGTGCAAGCTTCACACGAGCGAAGAACATACGACCACGGGGGTCGTGCTGCTTGGGATCGTAGCTGAAGTTTGCTGCGTCATAGGCCCTTGGCGCTTTTTCATCAGTGACGTTTTTACCGCCGAGAGTTAAAACCGCTTGGCTATCGCCGAGGTTGAAATTGAAGTTATAGGCAAGATCGATCGTGCTCCACTGATCAATGCCCGTATCAAACCCTTGCGCTTGAGCAGAGGCAGGAACGGCACGGCTTGTTTCGTAGGAGTCGACGGTGTAAACAACCATTGATGCGCTGTGATTACCACGCTCCCAATCCGCTGTCAGATTCCACTTCGTCTCAGGCAGGGACCGCACAAAGTTATTGTGGTTAAACGACCCCACAACATCCTGTGAACCGCCTGAACCGTCTGGGATCTCGTAACTCAAGAAGCGACTCAGCGAAAGCTGAAGTCCAAAGTCGCCCATGTCACCGGCTGGCAGATTCCAATCAGCGGCCACATCGAACCCGTCCGTATCAACCGATGCCGCATTGAAGTAAGCGACCTTCATACCGTTCAACACACCGTTGACCCGCGAGACATTCGGACCGTTAGGGTCGGCAGTCAACAAGCCTTGCGCATTTTGCACGGTAATGACGTCTTCGTAGTCAAACTTCCAGTAATCCACACGGAAATCAAAGTTGTCGCTTGGACTCCAGACTACACCGAGGTTGGTGTTGGTTGACGTTTCGGGCTTCAGGTCTTTACTACCTTCGGCAAGCACACGAACAAACAACGCACTCGTTGCACCTACGTCGACAAGCCCCTGCAATGACGTTGACTGGTTGTTCTGCTGAACGAGTGACGCCTCACGGAATGCTGTCGACATAGACGCACGAACAACAACCGTGTCTGTGGCCTGCCAACGCAGCGCAATCTTCGGATCCAGACTATTATCAGACTCAAGCGACTCGTAACGCGCTGCGATGTTCATTTCCAGCGAATCAGTCAACGCCACGGACGCTTCGGCAAATGCCGCGTATGAATCTCGCTGGAAACCACCTTCGATGCCGCCACCCAAGAAAATAAGATCGGCAGTTGTCAGCTCGCCCGTCAGTGGATCAATGGTCTGTGTGGAAATATCATCACGCGAAACTTCGTAACCCTCGTTACGGAATTGTCCACCGTAAGCAAGATTCACCGTGCGACCATTCCAATCAAACCACGGCCCCGAAACAACCAAGTCGGCGACCGTTAGGTCAGTCACGATATTGGTATACGTATTGGTGCTGATGTAATCAATAAGGCTGGCAGAGTTTTGACTCGGGTCGAAAATATTGAATGTTTCCGAGCCACTTTCACCGCCCTGACCTGCAAGCGCCGCTGTCAAGCGCGATGCTATGGTGTCAGGCTGAGATCCTTCTCGATCGTTCTCAGAGTAGGTCAGTGACGCATTCCAATCCCACGCTCCGTCGTCCAAAGAACCCGAAAGGTCAAGGGATGCCCTGAGTGTTTCAGAATTACGCGGTGCCAACGGAGACGTTGCCTCGGCTCCCAGCGGACGACCGTACCAGCGAACAAAGCCATTGAAGGGGCTGCCAGCTTGTCCGGGTGCAATAGTTGGGAAGTTCAGTGCGGGGTAGGAAGGCGACTGAGGGTTATCCAACACCTCATTTTTCGCAAAGCCCAACTCACCGCGGACAGTAATGCCGTTGTCCATTTCATGTGTGACCGCCGTGTAGACGTTGGTGCGCTCTTCTTCGTTCACCAAATTGAAGCGAGGCCCGTACAGGAATCCACACTTTTGACCGCCCAAACTTGGAACAAATCCGCCAGATAAAATACCACCGTTAGCTTCGCAATTGGCATCAGGAATGGTTTCGCCTGGTCCGTATGTACCTGCGTAGGCACCAGTACCGTCAATAAACACCGGAAGACCGGGAGCCAAGCCACCTAAGTTCAAAAAACTTCGCCCCAACGAACTTACAGCATTGATCGTGGTGTAAGGTCGATCCGCTGAACTCAGCGGGTCTTGCTGTAAAAAACTACCTGCGACAATGACATTCGTCTTCTCGCCCATGGCAAAACCAGCCAGAACGCTGACGTCAGAGGTCGTTTGAGAGCTTTTCTCGGTTGACTGATGGCCGGCAGAGATTTCAATGCCTTCAAAGTCATCACGAAGAATAAAGTTCACAACACCCGCAACCGCGTCAGAACCGTAGGTCGCCGTTGCACCTTCCTTGAGGATTTCAACACGCTCAAGTGCCGCCATTGGAATCGATGCAGTATCGACAAAAACGGAGCCATCATTTGCAACGCCTGCCGCAATGGTTTGACGTTTGCCATTGACCAGCACCAAGGTCGAGGTAAGACCCAAGCCGCGGAGGTTTACGTTGGAAGTTCCTTGGGTCGAACCCGATGTAAAGCTATCGGGGTTGTTTTCGGCACCGGTGCTCACTGACAACTTCTGAGTCAGTTCGCCAATGGTCAAGGCGCCCTGCTTCTGAATGTAGTCGCTATCCAGAACCTCCACCGGAGAGGCCTCGTCTGTTCCAGAGCCCTTGATATAAGAACCTGTAATCACGACCTCTTCGAGGTTGCTGTTGTCATCCTGTGCCAAAGCTGTGTTGGCAAGCAAAAGGTTCGCCGTCAACACGCTCAGTGCAAATGGCAGGACCGTGCCGCCAAATCCATTGGGGGTTATCCGCTTCATTACCGCTCCTTATTATTAATGTTCTTTAGAAAGTCACGCGTTCTTATATGTTAGCGCGCAAACCTAAGTACATCATTATTAGGGGGCGCCTTCAATAAATAAAATAAGATCGGCGACGGCCACCGCCAAATTTGCGATGAGAGGGACTCGAACCAATTTGTTTCGTTGTGTTACGCGAACCAACGGGTTAGCTTTAGCCAAACGCGGGAGCGATGGCCATGCAAGCAATCCTAAAATTGGATGTGGCAGGGCGTCCACGAGGCTGGCTTAGCCTACAGGATGCGATCTCTGCCTACGCTCGAGGCGATGTCATTTACGGCGTCGGGGACCCGCTTCCCCCAGTGTTTGGCGGCGTTCAACGACGGACCGGTGTGCGCTCAAAAATCACCCTTCAACCAATTGTGGCACTGCACGGTCGAGTCTTTGACCACTTTACTCCTCCGCTCTGCAATCGGACTTTGTTTAGACGAGACGACCACCGATGCCTTTACTGCGGGAGCCAAAAGACTCGCGGGGAACTCACACGCGATCACGTCATACCCACATCGAGAGGCGGCGAGGATAAATGGGAAAACGTTGTCGCCGCCTGCAAACGCTGCAATTGGCTTAAAGACTGCTTAACACCCGATCAGGCGGGCATGCCGCTGCTGGCGATACCCTTCAAACCCAATCCCTATGAGTGGCATTACTTGGCAAAGGATCGGGTCCTTTCCGACCAAATGGATTACCTCTCAACGCAATTTCGCGCTGACCGTGACTGGGCACATTGACTCGAATCGACAGAAAACCCCAGTGCCCCCACTATCCTCTAAAGTAACGCTGCGGCACCATTGGCAAGGAGACCACTGTCAAGTCAACGCGCTTACCGCGCACCTCCACATGCAATGATGTGCCAACATCGGCGTATTCAGCTTCGACATAGCCCATTGCCAGAGGTCCACCGGCGGTCGCGCCGAAGGCGTCCGAGCATGTGCGACCGATACAACGACCTTCGTTGTTTAAAAGTGACTCCTCGGCGCGCACGGGTCGGCGACCCTCAACCTTCAGACCCACTCGCTTTTGCGTGACTCCCTCTGCAAGCTGATGGTCAATAACGTCGCTGCCTGGGTATCCACCGGCGCGGACCCCACCGATTCGGCGAGCCGGTGATACAGCCCACCGCAAGCCGGCCTCAATTGGGGTAATAGTGGGTGAAAGCTCGTGACCGTGAAGGCATAAGCCCGCTTCGAGGCGCAGTGAATCGCGCGCACCCAAACCGACAGCCTCTACCTCAGGTTCTGCAAGTAGCGCCGTCATGAGTGCCGCAGCATCAGCCGCTGCAACCGATATTTCAAATCCGTCCTCACCTGTGTAACCAGAGCAAGTCACCCACGCATCGATACCTGCAATACAGTCCGCAGCACCGGTCATAAATGTCAGTGTCGACGAAACATCGGAAAGTCGCTGCATCACGAGCCTCGCCAAGGGGCCTTGTAACGCCATTAGCGCCCGCGCCTCGTGCATTTCAAAGGTCAAATCGGGAAGCATGGCTTTGAAGTAAGTAACGTCAGCGTGCTTGTTGCCCGCATTGATCACCAGAAAAAATCGATCGCCGTCAAGATTAGTGGCGATAAGGTCGTCTCGCACTCCGCCATCATCATTGGTTAACAATGCATACGTGCTGCATCCTGGCGATAAACTCAATAAGTTAGCCGGCATCAGGCGCTCTAATTGTTCAGCCACGTCTTGCCCAGATACAGTGACCTGCCCCATGTGCGAGACATCGAATAGACCTGCGTGTGCACGCGTGTGGTGATGTTCTGCAATAATGCCAGGCGGGTAACTAATCGGCATGGTGTACCCTGCAAACGGCACCATTTTTGCCCCTAGGCTCAAGTGCATCACGGTCAGTGGTGTTTCAAGTGGCAAAGTGGCCTCCTGTTGATGAGCAGACTTAAGAAATGGTCAAGCACACGGCACACGAACATACTGCAGCGCGCGGAGGTGCTTAGTATGAAGGACATTGATATGAGGAGTCACCCGGCGCGTGTCATCAGTTTAATTGGCATGCCGGGGAGCGGCAAAAGCACCGTAGGTGTCTTACTCGCTAAACGTTTAGGACTTGCGTTTGTTGATACTGACTTACTAATACAAGAACAAGCGGGCGCAACGCTTGCGGAAATCATTGCGGAAAAAGGCCACACCGCGCTTCGAACCATTGAAGAGCAAGTGCTGATGGAGATGGGTATCGGGGCCTCGGTCATCTCCACCGGTGGATCGGTCGTCTATAGCGAGGCGATCATGCGGCGCCTTACTCAGTCATCGACCGTCGTGTATCTGAGAGCCACACTAGCGACAGTGGCGTACCGCATTTCGCTCGCGCCGGACAGGGGCATTGCTTCGCCAGGCAATCACACACTGGAGGACGTCTTCAACGAACGCGTGCCGCTCTATGAGCGTTACGCCCATGCAACCGTCAATGTGGATTCAGACGCGGCGGAAGTCATTGCCGGACACATCAGCCAAGCCTTGGACACCTAAACTAGGACTGTGGACACGTCCGAATGCGGCGACCGCGCCTAGACATGCTCAGCACTTAGCGGCCAGACGAAATGGCACAGCGCTTGCAGCGATCAGTGGACTCTCGCCCACTCGAAAGGACTTCGAAAAAGCATCAGGACGATGCGTGTGGGCGAGAGCATTCTCAGACGAGCACCTGAGTCTGACCACCCGCGCGATTGAAGGGCCTATTTTAAGCATGACGATGATTCCGAAATAACAGTCCAAAGGCCAACTCCGTAAAGCGCCTATGTTCCTGCTCCCTGCGATTGGCCCGTCTCATCACGCCACGTGCTCATATTGCCCTCGATCACAAAAAATGCGAACAACCACAAACTCGCGTCCCAAAAGTCGAGAAAAGTGCCCTCAAATCCCCAGTACACGGCGGCTAAAAATAAAATGAGATAGAGCGGAATCTTTACTCGCCGGAACGACTCGCTCAGTCGGCT
>CBFHJX010000081.1:0-6869 GCA_965656285.1 Luminiphilus sp.
AAAAGCCACGAGTGTTAATTATCCTGACCTGTTGCTTTGTCAGGGAAACTATCAGTTAAAACTCGAGCCCCCGTTTACTCCAGGTATGGATATTTCGGGCGAGATTGATGCGCTCGGAGAGGGCGTCGTTGGTTTTGAGCGGGGTGATCCTGTAGTTGCGGGAATGCGGTACGGTGGTTTTGCAGAGTTTGCGGTGGTCGGTGTTCAGGGTCTGCAGAGGAAGCCCGACAATATGAGTTTTGCCGAGGCTGCGGCGTACTCAGTGGCCTATCTGACCGCCTATGTCGCTCTTGTTCGGCGTGCGAATCTGCAAGAGGGCGAAACCTTGCTGGTGCACGGTGCCAGTGGCGGTGTGGGTATGGCCGCCGTTGAGCTGGGTAAGTTACTAGGGGCTTCGGTGATCGCGACGGGAGGCAGTGACGCGAAGCTCGACAAAGTCGCGGCACACGGGGCTGATTCTGTGATCAATACTCACGGCGGGTTTAAGGACGAGGTGAAAGCACTGACCTGTGGACGCGGTGCCGATGTTATTTTCGACCCGGTAGGTGGTGATGTATTCGATGAGAGCGTGCGATGCATCAATTTCGAGGGTCGGTTGCTCGTGGTTGGATTTACGAGTGGTCGGATAGCAACGCTTTCGAGCAATATGCCGCTGATTAAGGGTTTCTCGGTCTTGGGTGTCAGAGCAGGGGAGTACGGTCGCCGTTTTCCAGACCGGGGCGTCGAAAATCTAGAGCAAATTTGGCAATGGGCACGAGAAGGTAAGACACGCCCTCATGTTCACGCCGAACTTCCGCTGGATAAGGCTGTGGAGGGGTTTCACATGCTGCAGAGGCGAGAGGTTGTGGGAAAGCTGATTATTCGGCCCGATGCTTAGTCTGAGATCGAGCGTCACTCGACTCAGGCCACACATAAGACCTCATTTTGACCTTGAAGTTCTCAACCATCACACCTTCATCTAAGAGCCGGGTCCGCGCGATGTCACGTCGCGGGCAGGTAATGTTGCCTCCATGACCTAATACTCGATGCCAAGGAATGCTTGTCTCTGCCGGAAGCTGACTCAAAATTCGACCGATCCAGCGCGCTTTTCGGGGAAGTCCTGCTGCGGCTGCGATTCGGCCGAAGGAAGAGACTCGCCCCTCGGGGATTTGACTCACAGTGAAGAGCACTCGATGGTGCTCGTCTTGGTGATCCTCACTCTGCAATTCTGACGCGCCCAACGCGGTTCGAGCTGCTTTGGTGGATGAGCAAATCGCCGTCCCGGGTCTCCCATGTATGCCGAATAATGCCCACGCCGGAGGGAACAGCCCAGCTCTGAAAGCGCTCTGTGGCCGGATCAAAGCGAACGAGCGTATCAGGGCGCATTCCGCTCTCGTTATACCAAACAATGTCATTGATTACTGTCATCGAGTAGGGGTGTGACAGGGGCCCGCTCGGGGAGTTCCACTGCTCGACATTACCCGTATTTACATCGAGTTTACCGATTTTACCCAGTGAAGAATTGACGAACCAAACGTGTCCGTCGCTGTCGACGTCGAGACGTCGAATGCGGGCCTTCTTATCGGGAATTTCATAGTAAGTTACTGCCAGTGACTCTGGGTTCATTCGACCGATCGCATTGGTTCCATTGAAGGCTACGAAAAGGTCATTGTCCTGACCGACTTTTAGGCCGTAGGGCTTTTGTCGAGTGTCTATTTCCGTGACCTCTCCGGTCGTCGGATTTAAACGACCCAACATATTGGAGTGTTGACTGGTGAAATAAAGGTTTCCATTGGGGTGGAACACCGCAGTGTGAGGATCTCGTGCCTGAGTTGGGTATTCGACAATCTCGCCCGTGGCGGGGTCCAGCTTTCCAATGGTTGCGTTGCTATTGCCTGTGTACCAGATAAATCCATCGCGATCGGGAACAATCGAGTGTGGACGGGCCGCGCTGGGCAGCAAAAACTCTTGCATCGCACCGGTAGAGGGATCTAAACGACCCACCAAAGACGCCCACATGCCGGTCCACCAAATGGCACCGTCAGGTGCTTCGATCGGATCACGGGTCCTCTGGCCAAGCGAGGGTGTTAACCACTCATCGATGACGATGTTTGTATCACCCTCGATCAGCGTTGGTGCTTTTGACGGCTTGTGTCGGTAGTTGGCAGCAAGAAAGGTGCTAATCGCGCGGTCGCGCGCAGCCGGTAGCGACACCATACTCGCGATGATGCGAGACCACTCATCGGCTGTATCATAGCCTTGTGCTCTATCGAGATAGCGCAGGCTGTGACAGACCGAGCAGGTTTCTGAGACATCCGCCTCTGCATCGTAGTCAGGGCCAGTCCCGGCAAAACCTGCGTGAGCTGAAGCGCTCACCAACAGGACCGTCGCCCAAAGACTGCGCATACCTAGACTTGCAGAAGTGTGCAAATTTTATTGCCCGACGGGTCTCTGAGGTACGCGAGATATATATCACCCATATTGCTGTCTCGAACGCCGGGTGGCTCCTCGCAGCTTGTTCCACCGCTTGCCAGTCCCGCCTCGTGCCAGGCATCCGACGCCTCGGTACTGGGCGCTGAAAAGCCGATCGTACTGCCGTTACCGGCTGTTGCTGGGTTGCCATCGATCGGCGACGAAATCGC
Organism: Luminiphilus sp.; assembly: GCA_965656285.1. GTDB lineage: Bacteria > Pseudomonadota > Gammaproteobacteria > Pseudomonadales > Halieaceae > Luminiphilus. The sequence continues at coordinate 2,622 of CBFHJX010000081.1, forward strand.
AAAGATCCCCGTGTCTGTTATGTAAAAAACTCGACCCTTGGGATCGATAATCCCGGGCCCATAGCCCAGCGCGGCAAACGTTGCGTCATAGAATTTGCGTGAGGCTTCGATGTCGGTTGCGCCGACCATAATGTGACTGAACATGAGGTGTAGCTCCTTAAGAGATGATTCGAATGCTGAGAGGCTACTCAACCCATACGGTGATTGTCGAGGGGTGAGTGCGGGATCAGCGACATGTTTTCCAACACAGTCGATTCAATGGAGAAACGCCTGTAATGAAATTGCGGAGGGTGGCGAAAAGACGCTACCCCCGGCCCGTTCGGCACTAAACGCTGAGACTGACGGCAACACCATTGATGGCGGCATTACCGGAAAGTTTGTCAATAAACTGTTCATCGGTTACATCATTACAGCTCACACCCGCATGCGCGTTTGCAATTTTTGATTGGGTGCCGCTGAGACCGTGGCCGTAGCCGTGTGGCAGGCTTACCACACCACGCATAACCTCAGCCGAGGGCATCAGCTCTGCTTGGATACTGCCGACTCGGCTGCTGATGGTGATGTACGTCCCCGGTTGCCAGCCTTCGTGAGCGACGTCATCTGGGTGCATTAACAGCTGGCACCTTGGCTTTCCTTTTACAAGTCGGTGGTGGTTGTGCATCCAGGAGTTGTTGTCGCGCACGTGACGACGACCGATAAGCCGGTAGCCCTTATCAGGGAGGGACGTCTCAGCCAACAGTCGTTGTATGTCATTCAGCACTTGGGGAACAGCCAGAGGAATACGTTTCTTGGGTGTTTGTAAGCGCTCAGGGCAGGACGATTTGAGTTCGCCAAGGTCAATACCCGAGGGGTGAGCGTTCAATTTTTCGATGCTCAAGTCCCACTCGGTGTCATGGCCGTAAGGGCCCGAACGAAGCGCTGCGTCAACGAGTCGATCAGGCGCTGTTGCCGGCATGCTTTCGACACCTAAACGCTCGGCAAGTCGGTTTCCTAGCTCAGCGAAGATCTCCCAGTCGTGCAGAGTTCCCTCGGGCTTATTAAATATTGCTGGGCTGTAGCGCGCGGTGTTTCGAACAGCGAGATTATGGAAGGCAATATCGTAGTGGTCGTGCTCTAAGGGTGATGTTGGCGGCAAAATGACATCCGCGTGTCGGGTAGTTTCGTTAAGTGCGGGATCTAACGAAATCATGAAGTCGAGGGTCTCTAAAGCCTCGTCAACCGCCCGTCCATTGGGGGTTGATAACACGGGATTTCCTGCGCCCGTAAACATGAGCTTTATTTGGCCTTCACCCGGTGTGCGGATTTCGTCCACGAGCGTCACCGCTGGTAGCTCATAATTGAACTCCGGTAGACCGCGACCACGGCTGACAAAGCGACCAAAGCCCCCAGCGGCTGTATTCGCAACTTGATCCATCGCAGGCAGCGTGAAGAGGCTGCCGCCAGGTTTGTCGAGATTTCCGGTAATCACGTTTAGCACCTGAATCGCCCACTGGCAGAGCGTTCCGTACGCTTGCGTGCTGACCCCCATGCGTCCGTAGCAAATGCCGGCTTTGGCAGCGGCTAGTTCATGTGCCACCTTTTCTATGTGCCCTGCCTCTATACCGGTAATGTCAGCTGCCCACTCGGGGGTGAGTGCCTGTACTGCTTCTTGAACGGCCTCAACGCCGTCTGTGAACTTTCCGAGTGCACCAAGTGCGGCGAGGTTGTCTCGAAATACGACGTGTATGAGTCCGAGCAAAAAAGCCGCGTCGGTTCCGGGTCGAATGAAGTAATGTTCACTGGCAAGCTCTGCGGTCTCGGTTTTTCGTGGATCGATAACCACTAATTTGCCACCGCGCGCGGTGAGCTCTTTGATGCGACGACGGACATCTGGGACGGTCCAAATGCTCCCGTTGGAGGCCAGTGGATTAGCACCTAACATCAGGAAATAGTGTGTTCGATCGATGTCAGGGATCGGATTGAGCAGCATGTGGCCGTAAAGCCACATTGACACGAGGTGGTGTGGCAGCTGGTCGACCGACGTGGCCGAAAAGCGATTTCGTGTTCGGATGTGGCGGAATAAATTACGCTGATGCGTCATCATTCCGTAATTGTGAACGGAAGGGTTTCCAAAGTAGGCGCCAACGGCGTCCACGCCGTGCGATTGAATCGTCGATGCCAGCGCGTCTGCGGCAAGGTCTAGCGCTTCGGACCACTCAATTTCTACGTGGTGATATTGACCTGCAACAGATCTAACGCGCTTCAGGGGCTTTCTGAGTCGATCTGGATCCTCGTGGATATCTTGCAAGGCGACGGCCTTTGGACAGACGTGGCCGCGGCTTAAAGGGTCGTCTTTGTCACCTCTAATGTCGATGACGCTCTCGCCCTCAGTTTTGATGACAAGACCGCACATGGCCTCACACAAATGGCAAACACGATGATGTGTTTTAACGTCGTCAGCACTCATAGTTCTTCTCCGTATGAAAGACGCGAGATCGGCCTCCGCGGTAATGGTTTTTTTAGCCGCGATTCGAAACTCCACTATACAGGCTAATGAATGAAACGATAAAAAGGCAGTTACTGAACTGGCTGTGCGCTGATCAGTGTTTAAGTCACTCGACAGTGATTATTCAGCGGTTGTCAGCGGCCTGGATTTGCGCCTAGCGGGAATTTCTGCTCCCCTCGTCGTATAGAACAATTTTGTCGATCGAAGGATAGAGCTATGGCGCTTAAAGTATGGATTACTCGCTTGGGACTTACGGCGATGCTTTGCGCAGCTCTCGCACGCGCAGAAGGCATACAGGAGGACGCCGGTTCCTTACCGCTTGTAGGCGAAACTCAGCCGCTGAGCTTCAAGACCCATGAGGGATCGTGGCTCACGCTCGATGCATCGCCCGATGGAAAGACGTTGATTTTCGATTTACTGGGTGACCTATATGCGTTGCCTGTTGAAGGCGGTGTCGCCAAACGCCTCACGGCGGGACTGGGCTATGACAGTCAGCCGGTCTTTTCACCTAGCGGCGAACGCATTGCGTTTGTCAGTGACCGCGATGGTGCCACTAACTTATGGGTTGCGAACGCCGACGGCTCGAGTCCTCTTAAAATCTCAAAAGAACGTCAGTCAGGTTTAATTTCACCGGCCTGGTCGTCTGATGGAGATTATCTGTTTGTCACGAGAGTAGGCCGCGATACTGAGTTGGTGATGTATCACGCGGATGGCGGATCGGGTATTACACTGACCAGTGCGGGTGAAAATGAAAAATTCTGGGGGGTTGGCGTTCAAGCTTCCACAGACTCAGATCAGCTCTATTTTGCTCAGGGCGTTGGATCCAGGCGGGACCTACCCGCGACTCAAATTTCTCGTTATTCGTTAAGCACGGGACAGATCGAACCCCTGACTCAAGCGGAAGGTGGTGCCTTCCGTCCCGTGCTCTCGCCCGATGGCCGTTTCATGGTCTACGGCACTCGTTTTGAAACTCAAACCGGATTGCGTATTCGTGACCTCCAGTCGGGAGACGATCGCTGGCTCACCTATCCGATTCAGCGAGATGCTCAGGAGAACTTTAGACCGCCAAGTCGCGATCTACTGCCGGGCTACACGTTCACGGCAGATGCAAGCGCGGTTATTTTTAACGCGTTTGGAAAAGTGTGGCGTGTGGAGGTCTCATCGAGCGAACGGACCGAAGTACCTTTTACTGCTGAGGTGAGTCTTGATGTGGGGCCAGACCTGACAGCGGGATACCGGGTGCCCCAGGGAGATCTTACGGCTACCTTGATTCAGGACCCTCGACTGTCTCCCGACGGGACAAGGATTGCCGCTTCGGTGCTCGCCAATATCTACGTCATGGATACGGACGGAGAAAATCTAAAGCGGTTGTCTGACGAGATGAACGGAGAATTCAAGCCGGTCTGGTCACCCGACGGTCGTTGGATCGCCTATACGACCTGGTCGCAGGCAAAAGGTGGACACATTTATCGAATGCGGTCTAATGGGAGAGGACGCGCACAGCGACTGACCGAGATCGCGGCATTTTATACGGATCTGGCGTATAGCCCTGACGGTGAGTCAATTGTCGCGATGAGAGGTAATGAGTATCTGCGCACTCAAACATTTAGTGAGTTTGGTGGCTTACGTATTCCCCTTGAACTCGTCAGACTGCCGGCAAACGGCGGCCCCTCGACTGTCTTGATGACGACAGAAACCGCACGCTATCCCCACTTTGGTCCTGAGCGCGATCGAGTCTATCTGACGGATGAGGAAGGGTTGTT
>CBFHJX010000082.1:0-6869 GCA_965656285.1 Luminiphilus sp.
GCGTCCGAAAAGTTTTCCGGTACGGGGTAAATCGCTTCGTTAGACATGCGGTGGATCCTTGTGTTTTGATCACTGCGCGCGTTTTACGTAACGGCGCAGTGCTATCTTAATAATGCCGTATGTCGTGCGGCAGTGGAATAACAAGCGTCGCTATAAAGGGAGATATCCAGTCAATGGCTGACCAGCAAACTAATAAAATAAGAAGGGCTCAATTTTCTGCACGGGTGAGGTCGCTGATGTTTCGGCTTCTCGTCATCTGGTTTGTTGTGAGCTTTGGATTTGGCATTCTTTTGGTGGAGCCTCTTAATGAAATTAGGTTGGGTGGTTACAAGCTTGGATTTTGGTTCGCGCAGCAGGGGTCTATTTTTGTTTTTATCGCGCTGATCTTCTACTTCGCCGCAGCCATGACTCGTTTTGAGCGCGAGTACCAAGAGGAGACAGAGCAATGAGTTTAACGCTCCTGACGTATCTCGTTGTGGGTTCGACCTTTGCCGTTTACATCGGTATTGCTATCGCGACGCGCGCCTCCTCCACCAAAGATTTCTACGTTGCTGACGGTGGTGTGCACCCGATAGCGAATGGTATGGCGACCGCCGCAGATTGGATGTCGGCCGCTTCCTTTATCTCTATGGCCGGTTTGATCGCGCTGTCCTACAACGGCTACGGCGGATCTGTATTTCTCATGGGGTGGACCGGGGGGTACGTATTACTGGCCTTACTCATCGCGCCCTACTTGCGAAAGTATGGCAAGTACACCGTTCCCGATTTTATAGGCGAGCGTTATTACTCGGATACGGCGCGTGTGGTTGCAGTCATATGCTTGGTGCTTTGCTCAGTAACCTACGTGATCGGTCAGATGAAAGGAGTGGGCGTCGCCTTTTCGCGCTTCTTAGAAACAGATTATGAAACAGGCTTAGGCATCGGCATGTTTATTGTCTTTTTCTATGCCGTACTGGGTGGGATGAAAGGCATCACGTACACACAAATCGCACAGTATTGTGTACTCATTACCGCCTATACCATTCCAGCGATCTTTATCAGTCTGCAATTAACGGGGAATCCATTACCCCAACTGGGTCTGGGTTCAACCTTAATAGGGACCGATGTTTACCTGCTCGATAAACTCGACTTGATATTGCTCGATCTGGGTTTTCAGGAATACACGACAACGCTGCGCGGTAGCACATTGAACATGGTCGCATTTACGGCGTCCCTAATGATTGGTACAGCCGGTTTGCCCCACGTCATTATTCGCTTCTTTACGGTGCCTAGCGTTGCGGCGGCGCGTCGCTCCGCCGGGTGGGCGCTTGTATTTATCGCGGTGCTTTACACGACAGCACCTGCCCTTGCCGCGATGGCACGACTCAATATCGTCGACACAATGCAGCAATCCGATGGACAAGCACTTTTCATTGAAGACAAGCCCGGGTGGTTTGAAAACTGGGAACAAACGGGTTTGCTCAAGGTCGAGGATTTAAACGGTGACGGTCGAATTGAATATACATCAGATCCAAAAACCAATGAGCTCACGAAACTGGATAACGACATACTGGTTTTAGCTAATCCGGAGATCGCCAACCTTCCTAATTGGGTTATCGCCTTAGTCGCCGCCGGAGGATTGGCAGCGGCGCTTTCGACAGCGGCGGGACTGTTGTTGGCTATTTCTAGTGCGATTTCGCATGACCTACTTAAAAGTACGTATATGCCGTCAATTTCAGACAAGGCAGAGCTAAGAGCCTCGCGGATTGCAATGGCGGTTGCGGTTTTAGGCGCAGGTTATTTAGGGTTAAATCCGCCCGGATTCGCAGCTGGGACGGTAGCGCTTGCATTTGGGCTGGCGGCTTCATCGCTTTTTCCCGCGTTGTTAATGGGAATCTTCGCGCGCCGGGTCAATCGGGAGGGCGCGGTCGCTGGCATGCTTGCGGGTATTTCAGTGACCTTGCTTTACGTCTTTCAGCACAAGGGCATCATGTTTATTCCTGACACAGGGTTCCTTGGCGCGATGTCGCCGAATTGGTTTTTTGGTATCGAACCCAATGCCTTTGGTGTTGTGGGTGCGCTAGTGAACTTTACCGTCGCTTTTGCGGTGAGTCGCCTGACATCGCCACCCCCCTCATCGGTCAATGAGTTGCTGGACTTTCTACATGACCCCTGTGATGTGGCGCCTTAGTTGAGTCTCTCGCTTGGGAGACTAAGATCTGACCATTAGAGCGGTATCACGCGGTTATCAATGAGCCGCGTTGTTCCCAAATAGACGGCGCCAAAGATCGCAATTTCAGCGTTGGGCTCGGGACTCAGAGATAAATCGCTGGTGCGTCGTGCTTCTAGGTAGTCAATGATAAATCCGTTGTCCTCAAGCGCCTTTTTTGTAATGTCGATTGTTTCTGAGACATCGGAGGGCGTGTTTTGAAGCGTGAGGGCGCAAGCGGTTAACGCGGCTGCGAAGTGGGGCGCCAGAGCTCGCTCTTCTGGCGTGAGGTAGCCATTTCGAGAGCTCATTGCGAGACCGTCGGGATCGCGCAGGGTAGGCACGCTTACGATCTCCACGTTTATGAGTAGGTCGCGAACCATTTTTTTGATGACCAGGACTTGTTGCAGGTCTTTGGCCCCAAAGAACGCCATGTGTGGTCTCACGACGCCGAGTAGTTTGCTGACCACGGTGGTAACACCGCGGAAATGACCAGGTCGGTGAGCACCACAGAGCACGTCTGTAAGGTCGGGAACGTCGACTGACGTGTGCTGATTAATCCCTTCAGGATAGATGTCTTCTGCTCGTGGAATGAACACGGCAGTGACGTTGGCCTCTTGTAACTTCGCCAGGTCCACCTCAAGTGTCCTTGGATAACTTTCTAGGTCTTCACCCGGACCAAATTGCATCGGATTCACAAAGATAGAGGCGACGGTGACGTCGGTGTGTGCCTTGGCGGCGTGGATTAGTGAGATGTGTCCCGCATGAAGGTTACCCATTGTGGGTGCAAACCCTACTCGGATGTCCTGACTCAGACGAGCGCGCCAACTTCGCATGTCATCTATCGTTCGGAGGATCTCCATATTACTGGTAGGTGTGTTGCTCTTGCGGGTAGCTACCGTCCTTAACGGCTGCTACGAAGGCTGCTAAAGCATCTTGAATCGAATCTGCGCCGGTCATGAAGTTCTCAACAAACCGGGCTGGCTTTTCGGTTAAACCTAAAAGGTCGTGAAGCACCAGCACTTGTGCGTCGGTGCCGGCGCCCGCGCCAATACCAATCACGGGAATATCTAACTTGGAGGAGATGTCGGCAGCCAGTTTTTCAGGCACACATTCAAGCAGCAAAATGCTTGCTCCGGCATCTTGAATTTCCACAGCATCGGCTAAAATAGACTTCGCTTCTTTGGGTGTGCGTCCCATCACGCGATAACCCCCAAAAACGTTCACAGATTGCGGAGTCAAGCCCAGGTGCGCGCAGACGGGGATGCCGCGCTGAACGAGCTGGTGAATCGTCTCACTGAGCCACGTTCCACCCTCAAGTTTCACCATTTGTGCGCCTTTTTGCATCAGCTCCATGCTGGCAGTTAGTGCGACGTCTGGTGATGAATAGGTCATAAACGGCAGATCAGAGACAATCATGGACGTTGGGCGCGCTCGCGCAACCGATTCGGTGTGATACACCATTGCGTCGAGCGACACAGGCACCGTTGTATCATGGCCTTGTAAAACCATTCCTAACGAATCACCCACTAAGATGCATTCAGCGCCTGCGTCACTGACGAGTCGTGCAAATGTCGCATCGTAGGCAGTGACCATTACAAACTTCTCACCAGCGGTCTTCATGGCTTCGAGTTTGCTCGTTGTTATTCGGTCAGGCATCGAGTGATGAGCTCCTTGGTGCGTGTTTTGTCTACGTTAGTCGATCAGTGTTGGGTTGAAATAGTGTCGACCCGCTTTTATGTCCAGAGCATAGTCCACGAGCTGCACGAAATCTTCATTCCTATTAATCAAATCAATTTGATTGGCATTGACAATCAATAGTGGCGCCGCATCGTAGTAGAGAAAGAATTCGCTGTATACCTCATTTAACGATTCGAGGTAATGGCGGCTAATGGATCGCTCTGCTGCAACGCCGCGTCGGTCAATCCGCTCAAGCAGTCGATCGACCGATGCTTGTAAGTAGATGACTAAGTCGGGTGTCGGTGCATCGACCGTCATTTGATCGTATACCTTGCTATAGAGCTCGTACTCGTCATTGTCTAAATTGACGCGAGCAAACAAGGGGTCCTTGTCGATCAAAAAATCGGCAATACGCAGTGGCTTGAACATGTCTTGCTGTTTCAGGTCATCCATTTTCTGGACACGCTGAAACAAAAAGAAGAGCTGTGTCGCCAACGCATTTTGTCTTTGATTCTCATAGAACTTACTGAGAAATGGATTTTCATGCGCGTCTTCTAATAGCAGCTGGTAGTCGAATAAATCGGCTAATCTTTTTGCGAGCGTGGTCTTTCCAACACCTATAGGCCCCTCAATCGCAATATAGGGCTGAGGCGCTCGGTTGCGAAGGTCAACGCCTGGAACGGTCTTTTCTGTCACTGTCCACCCATTAATGCCATGGCCTAAAGATGCAACTGGAACGCTTCGCACGTCGTGAGCGAATGATCCGAGAGCCCTTGTCGAAGGGTACCAAGATCGCTCAATCCGGGCACCTTATGATTCGATCCGAGTAGATCGATCATGGGTTGAATGACAAATAGGCGCTCACAGAGACCGGAGTGGGGGATGACGAGGTTTGCGGTGTCGAGCTCGAGTTCGCCAAACTGGATAATGTCTAGATCAATGCACCGCTCGCCCCAACGTCGCTTCTGAACCCGACCCATGGATTGCTCGATCGCCTTAAGACTAAAGAGCAACTCACTGGCCTCGTTGCTGCAGTCTGCGGTTAGCACGGCGTTAAAAAAAGGTGGCTGATCTTGTGGCCCCATGGGTGGCGACGAGTACACGCGTGAGACGCGATGATTGGAAAGGCCGGGTAGCGTGCACAGGCGATGACTGGCTTCCTGCAGTCGTTGCGGCGGATCGTCAATATTAGACCCTAGTCCAATGACCGCAAGTGTCATGGCGTATTCTTTCGCCGCCTGGTGCGGCGCTTGCGCGTCGGGATTTCGGTTGCGGGCTGACTGCCTACGAGGTCTGGGAACAATTGCTGTTGCTCTTCCCAAAATGTGACGGCTTGTCCAAGCGTTGGCTCTTGCTCGGCACGGAGTAACAAAAGGTCAAAGGCCGCACGAAATCGCCTCAGTGAGATGATCGATGTAACCCGCTTTGATGCGCATTTTTCAAGGCGCGGCTGCAAGTCCCAAATCTCCTTCATAGGGATAGAAAAGCGCTTGGGTATAGCAACGTGTTGCACAGTATTCATTAATATTTGTTGGCCAGCAGCTTGAACTGGAGAGCCTTCATGAATTCCTGAGCGAGCGATTTCATTACTTCGACAATGAACGGCAGGCCAAAGCAAGGCCCCAAGTAGAAAGGCAGGTGTTACCGGCTTGCCACGTGCAATCCGTGCGTCTGTATTGCTCATGGCTTTTACTATCAGTGGTTGTGCGGACTCATCAGTCAGTGAGTTCACTGCGTCAGGAAAAAGTGGGCTGAGCAAATTATGGGACACTAGGTGTTCAAACGTCGGAGCTGCGTAGCCGGCCATAAATAATTTAAGAGTCTCATCAAACAGGCGAGCAGCGGGTATGTCATTAAGCAGGTGCTGACATGCTGAGATCGCGCCGAGAGAGTCAGAGTCGATCGAAAATCCAAGTTTTGCGGCAAAGCGAACGACCCGAAGCATTCTTACTGGGTCCTCTCGGTAACGTGTTGCGGGGTCCCCAATAATTCGGACGATTCGCCGCTTAACGTCCTCAAGACCACCGAGATCGTCGAGAATAATTTTATTTGTCGGGTCTAAGTACATCGCGTTGATCGTCAGGTCGCGCCGCGCCGCGTCTTGATCTAACGTCCCGTAGACGTTGTCCCTCAGGAGGAGCCCGTTCTGCGACTTCTTAGACAGCGTTGATGAGTCTCCTGCGTGGTGCCCTCGAAACGTAGTGACTTCAATGATTTCACGTCCCATTCGGACATGCACGATCTGAAATCGACGACCAATAATCCGTGCGCCCTTGAACAGCGCAACAACCTGCTCGGGAGTCGCATCGGTTGCAACGTCAAAGTCTTTAGGACGCTGCCCTAGCAGTAAATCTCGGACTGCTCCTCCCACGATGTATGCACTGTGTTCGTGATCACACAGACGCTCAACAACAGCGACGGCGCCTCGCGACAACGCGGAGTGGTCTATCAGTTTGCTTGAATCAAATTTCTGCAAAATAGGAAGCTCGAGAACGTGAGTCCTGATCTTATCAGCTGTAATAGGTAGGGAACAAAGAAACTGGGGGAAGTTGCCTTCCCCGCCCAGGTCCGTAGTTACATATATTATTTTTATTCGGCCGCTTATTATTATTTTAGCTCTGTCACAATTACTGCATTTGTTGTGCCACGAGAGTATTAGTTAACTATATCAGTAGCTTATGATTTTTCAGGGTGCGGTTATCGCTTTGTTTGTTACAGAAGTGTTACGGAAATAAACCGAGTCTGTTACCAATGGGACCACTGGAAAATCTAGACGCCGCCTTTCTTTCGCGTGCGAGGAAGATCAAAACGCTGGCGGCGCTCCCAGAGACATTTCCTGCTAATACCCAGCTTTTGAGCGATCTCTGTTTCATTCATCGCGTCCTGATTTTCAAGAACGAATCGCTGAAAGTAGTCTTCCAGTGAGAGTTCGCCTGAATCGGTGTCACTGTTTGCTGTGGGCTCTGGCTCGATGACCGCGGATGCACTGGCGAAGGGGTTT
>CBFHJX010000083.1:0-6713 GCA_965656285.1 Luminiphilus sp.
CGAGGCACGCGATGACTTTGCCGTTCACGGTATCGACGTTGGTAGTCCGGCGATTAATGTTACGAGCATGATGAAGCGCAAAAATAAGGTGGTGACGCAGTTGACGGGCGGTGTGTCGTCCCTCCTTCAGCATAATGGCGTCACTGTTGTTCAGGGTAGCGGTAAACTGCTCGCTGGACGGAAGGTTGAGGTCACTCATGCTGACGGAACGAAATCGATTTTGTCGGGTGATCACGTGGTGTTGGCTGCTGGGTCTGAGCCCGTTGCTATCCCTCCCGCACCCACCGATGAAGCAGTCATTGTCGACAGTACTGGCGCGTTAACCTTTGACTCGGTGCCTAAGCGACTGGGTGTGATTGGCGCTGGTGTTATTGGTCTCGAGCTGGGCAGTGTCTGGGGTCGCTTGGGGTCTGATGTGGTTTTATTTGAGGCCCTTGATAATTTCTTACCTATGATGGACGCGCAAGTTAGTAAAGAAGCTGCCAAAGTATTCAAAAAGCAGGGTCTTGACATTCGTCTGAGTGCGCTCGTAACCGGGACAGAGGTGAAAAATGATGCCGTCACGGTCAGTTACACCGAGAAGGGTGAAAGTAAGACAGAGGTGTTTGATCGACTGATTGTGGCCGTGGGGCGAAGACCCCGTACTAAGAATCTCTTTGCATCGGACTCGGGTGTGACTATGGACGAACGTGGTTTTGTCTTCGTTAACGACAGCTGCGCCACAGAAGCACCGGGTGTCTGGGCGGTGGGCGACATCGTGCGAGGTCCGATGCTTGCACACAAGGGCTCTGAGGAAGGTGTTATGGTCGCAGAGCGAATTCATGGTAAGTCCGTTCAGCTAAATTATGAGTGTGTGCCGTCGATTATTTACACGCACCCAGAAATTGCGGCGGTGGGTAAAACCGAGCAAGAGCTCAAGGCAGAGGGCGTCGATTATAAGGCGGGATCATTTCCGTTCGCTGCGATCGGTCGTGCGCAGGCGAGTGGCGAGACCGATGGGTTCGTAAAGCTTTTGGCTGACGCGAAGACAGATCGAATTTTGGGGGCTCACGCCATTGGGCCATCGGCCGCTGATTTAGTACAGCAGATGGTCATTACCATGGAGTTCGGTGGGAGTACAGAAGACCTGCAACTCATGGTTTTTGGGCATCCGACAATGTCAGAAGCTGTTCACGAAGCGGCTCTGGCGGTAGACGGCATGGCCATTCATATGCCCAACAAGAAGCGTCGGTAAACTATTTTTTTAAAATCCTAGGCTCATACGGTCAAGGTCCAAGCGTTGCGCGCGCAACGCTTGCGTAAACTCATAAAGGGGGATGTATGAACTTGCACGAATATCAAGGCAAGGCACTCTTCGCGGAATACGGCTTGCCCGTTTCTGACGGAATAGCTGTCGACACGCCTGAGGCGGCGCTGGAAGCTGCGAAAGCGATTGGTGGGGACAAATGGGTGGTCAAAGCTCAGGTCCACGCGGGCGGTCGTGGTAAAGCGGGCGGTGTAAAGTTAGTGGATTCTCCGGCTGAAGCCGCCGCGTTCGCCGAATCTTGGCTGGGTAAGAACTTGGTTACTTACCAGACTGACGCAAACGGTCAGCCAGTGACTAAAATTCTGGTCGAGACGTGTACCGACATTGCAGACGAACTGTATCTCGGTGCCGTTGTGGATCGCTCGTCACGGCGCATCGTGTTCATGGCGTCTACCGAGGGCGGTGTTGAAATTGAGAAAGTCGCGGAGGAAACTCCTGAGAAAATTCTGAAAGCAGCCATTGATCCGTTGGCGGGGCCACAGCCCTACCAAGGTCGTGAGCTTGCATTTAAGCTGGGTCTTAAAGGTCAGCAAGTCAAACAATTTACTAGTATATTCAATGGTTTAGCAAGACTTTTTAAAGAGAAGGATCTGGCGCTTATCGAGGTTAACCCGCTCGTCATTACTGACGAGGGTAACTTGCACTGCTTGGATGCGAAGGTCGTTGTCGACTCTAATGCAATGTATCGCCACAAAGACCTGCAGACCATGCATGACCCTTCGCAGGAAGACGAGCGCGAAGCCAAGGCGGCCGAATGGGAACTCAATTATGTTGCATTGGAAGGCAATATTGGTTGTATGGTGAATGGTGCCGGTCTGGCCATGGGAACAATGGACATCGTGAAACTTCACGGCGGTCAACCTGCGAATTTTTTAGACGTCGGGGGCGGCGCGACGAAAGAGCGTGTGACCGAGGCATTTAAGATCATTTTGAGCGACGAGAACGTACAAGCCGTGCTGATTAACATATTCGGCGGGATTGTCCGCTGTGACCTCATCGCAGAAGGCGTTATTGGTGCCGTCAATGAAGTGGGCGTTGAGGTCCCGGTTGTGGTTCGTTTGGAAGGTAATAATGCTGAGCTGGGTCGGGATGTGCTGGCCAAGAGTGGTTTGAATATTATTGCAGCAACAAGTTTGACCGATGCCGCTCAACAGGTTGTCGCTGCCGCAGGAGGTGCTGCATGAGTATTTTGATTGATTCCAATACGCGGGTTATTTGCCAGGGCTTCACCGGTTCTCAGGGTACCTTTCACTCGGAGCAAGCCATTGCTTATGGCACAAAGATGGTCGGTGGTGTAACCCCGGGTAAGGGCGGGCAAGCGCACTTGGGCCTTCCGGTTTTTGATACTGTATCTGACGCGGTGAGCCAAACAGGCGCTAATGCGTCGGTCATTTACGTTCCTGCGCCATTTTGCAAAGACTCCATTTTAGAGGCTGCAAACTCAGGTGTAGAGCTGATCGTTTGTATTACCGAGGGCATTCCAACACTCGATATGTTGGATGCAAAGGTGCGCTGTGACGAGCTCGGTGTGCGTCTTATTGGTCCAAACTGCCCAGGTGTTATCACGCCCGGAGAGAGTAAAATTGGCATTATGCCAGGACACATTCATCTTCCCGGGAAAGTCGGTATTGTCTCGCGATCCGGCACCTTAACCTACGAGGCGGTGAAGCAAACGACGGACGCGGGCTTTGGTCAGTCAACTTGTGTCGGTATTGGCGGTGACCCCATTCCGGGCTCTAACTTCATCGACATCTTGGGATTGTTCCAAGAGGATGATGCAACGCAGTCTATCGTCATGATTGGCGAGATCGGTGGATCAGCCGAAGAGGAAGCTGCAGCGTTTATCAAAGACAACGTGACCAAGCCTGTGGTGTCTTATATTGCGGGTGTAACTGCCCCCGCAGGTAAGCGTATGGGACATGCGGGAGCCATTATTTCCGGTGGCAAGGGGACGGCCGACGAAAAATTTGCAGCGCTTGAAGATGCGGGCGTAAAGACGGTTCGATCACTTGCCGATATTGGCAGCGCCATGGCCGAGATCACAGGCTGGTAGATTGCTGTCAACTCTGATCTAAAGCCCGCCGTGAGCGGGCTTTTTTTATCCAATCAAATGCTATTTTTTACGAGCTAGGGCTTGAAAAATTTGCTCGATTACCCCATCTGATGAGCAGGTTATTAATACAGGTGTACGACATGTCCTCTAAGCAAACCATGGGTTTTCAGACAGAAGCAAAGCGATTGCTTCAGCTGATGATTCACTCACTCTACTCAAACCGAGAAATCTTCCTTCGCGAACTAATTTCAAATGCCTCAGACGCTATCGATAAACGCCGATTTCAAGCCATCGAAGACAGCAGTCTTGATGTGGGTGGTGAGGGTTACCAAGTGCGTGTCGATGTTAATGAAGACACTAAGACGCTGACCATCAGTGACAATGGGATTGGCATGTCTCGTGAAGACATCATTGAGAATCTTGGCACCATCGCAAAATCTGGGACGGCTGCCTTTATGGAACAGCTTAGCGGCGATCAGCAAAAGGACAGTCAGCTCATTGGGCAATTCGGTGTGGGCTTCTACTCCTCATTTATTGTCGCCGACCGTGTTGAGGTTATCTCGCGAAAGGCGGGAAGTGATGAGGCGACTCGCTGGGAGTCTACAGGAGAGGATGAGTTCAGTATTGACTCGGCCACTCGGGATGACGCGGGGACGACAGTGATACTTCATTTGGATGGTGAGGCAGAGGAGTTTGCGTCACCGTTTCGTGTCAGAAGCGTCATAAAAAAATATTCAGACCACATCTCTGTGCCGGTTCTGATGCTCGAACAAGCACCACCTGTCGATAGTGACGACGAAGACGCAGCACCGGCGAGTCCTGCGTGGGAGCGCGTTAACGAAGCAAAAGCACTTTGGACGCGCAGTCGCTCAGAGGTGAGCGACGAGGAGTACAAAGAGTTTTATCGGCACGTGTCCAGCGACTATCAGGAGCCATTGAGCTGGGGCCACAATCGCGTAGAAGGGAAGCTCGATTATACGTCACTACTCTACCTACCCAGTCAGGCGCCCTTTGACCTGTGGAATCGTGACGGAGCGCGTGGGCTGAAGCTCTACATCCAGCGGACCTTCATTATGGATGACGCTGAACAGTTTCTGCCGCTGTATCTTCGCTTTGTAAAGGGCGTTTTAGACTCCCAAGATCTACCGCTCAATATTTCACGCGAAATACTCCAGCAAAGCCCGCAAGTTGATTCGCTTAGAAGCGCTGTGACGAAACGGGTGTTGGACATGCTGGGTAAAATGGGGAAATCCGACCCTGATAAGTACCAAACGTTTTGGAACGTCTTTGGGAATGTGCTCAAAGAAGGTCCGGGAGAGGACTTTGCAAACCGTGAGAAGATTGCCGAATTACTGCGATTTGCGTCAACAGACAGCGACGACGACACTCAGAACGTGTCATTGACGAGTTATGTGTCTCGGATGCAAGAAGGGCAGAACGCCATTTACTACGTGGTTGCCGACAACTACGTCACGGCGAAAAATAGCCCACATATTGAAGTGTTTAGAAAGAAGGGCATAGAAGTGCTCCTGCTGTCAGATCGAATTGATGACTGGCTTATGGGTCACCTTAACGAGTTTGACGGCAAAGCACTTAAGGACATCGCCAAGGGTGAATTGGATCTTGGTGAGAGCACTGACGAAGAGAAGGCTGTACTTGAGGCGGCTAAGACAGACAATGAAGGGCTCCTTGAGCGTCTCAAAGAGGCCTTGGGCGGTCGAATCAGCGAGGTGAGACCAACGCTTCGGTTGACCGATTCTCCAGCCTGTCTAGTGGTCGGCGAGCACGAACTCGGCGCGCAAATGCGCAGCATTTTAGAAGCTGCTGGTCAGGAGGTGCCGGACAGCCAACCGATCTTAGAGGTGAATACTGACCACGGCTTGGTGAAGCGCATGGACAGTGAGTCAGATGAGGATCGATTCGCCGATCTGGCTTTAATTCTCTTGGATCAGGCCACACTCGCACAGGGCTCTCAGTTAGAGGACCCGGCCAGTTACGTCTCTCGAATGAACAAACTCTTAGTTGAGATGAGTGCATGATGTGTTAGTCACGGTTTGGCGTCACGGTGAGGCCGGCAGTGCTGCTCGCGATGCGGATAGGACGCTTACAGAGCATGGTGTGTCTCATGTTATGGCAACCGCTGAACTGTTCAAGAACTGGTGTCACCGCAGGGGCGTCATCGCTCCGAGCTTGTGTACGCACAGTCCCTTGGTTCGAGCCCAGCAAACAGCGGCTTTGCTTCATGGCGCTCTCTCGTTTTCGATGACGAAAGAGTGTGAGAAGCTGGCTCCCGGCCATGCAGATTACGTTCAGGGGCTATTTCTAGAGCCGAACGGTGACCACCAGTTGGTTGTCGGTCATCAGCCGTACCTGTCTCACCTGATCAATGTGTGGTGTGACTCGGCGGAGCACGCAAGCCTTCATCCCAGTGGCTTTGCGACCATGCAAGTCACCGTGGCGTCTCGTGGCGGCGCCGAGCTTCTGCACTGTGAGCCCGTTGGGTATCATCAGTGAGCGCTCAGCCCTCCAGCGTTGAGTTTGTTGTCGACGGTCTGACGTATCGTGGATTGAGTTGGGGTTCGTCGTCGTTGCCGACGGTTATCGCCATCCACGGGTGGCTGGACAATGCGTTGAGTTTCGCCAAATTGGCGCCGCTCTTGACGGGCTATCGCGTCATAGCATTGGACTTGTCAGGTCATGGGTTGAGTAGTCATCGCTCGCCCGATTCGTCGTATCACATTTGGGATGACGTTCCTCAGCTCGTAGGGATTGTCGATCAACTCGAACTCGAAACGGTCCATGTTGTTGGGCACAGTCGTGGTGCCGGCATTGCAGGTGTGCTTGCCGTGGCCCTGGGCGAGCGTTGTGCCACAGTAACCATGCTCGATGGCATGATCTCTCGCTCGTTTGAAAATGATGACGGGGCGGAGCTGTTTCGCTCATCGCTGTCTGAGAAGTATAAGTATACGAGCAGGCCCGCCCGCATTTTCAACACCGTAGAAGATTTTATTACAGCGCGAACGCGTTATGGCTTTACACGGGAAAACGCGGAGACACTGATTCCGCGAGCCCTGAGGCAGCTTGATGAAGGCTGGCTCTTGCTCAGTGATCCTAGGCTGTTTGGCGGTAGCTATGTAAAACTGTCAGAGGCCACAACAAATTCCTTCTATCAGTCTCTGCAATGCCCGGTGCTAGTAGTCTTGGGTGAGGATGGTTTTTTTGCCAGTGCAGATGCCAAGCGGCGTGTTGACGAGATTGTCCAATACGCGGCTCAATTTAGCCGTTTAATGGTGCCTGGTCCTCACCACTTTCATCTCGAGGGTGATGTCGTCGCCCTTGGAGAAATTTTGAAGG
>CBFHJX010000084.1:0-6605 GCA_965656285.1 Luminiphilus sp.
CACTTCATCAACAATCGCCTCAAAATCGGGGAACCCAAATGCGGTCACATCGATCCCTCGATGATGGGCCGGAGTGTTTCGGTCAGTGTGGCTTGCACGTCGTCTAAGCTGCGAGCTGCATCAATAACAGTGAACCGTGATTCCATTGCCGCTCTCTGCAGATAACCGTTTCTCACTCGCTCAAAGAAACTGAGCTCCTCTTCCTCAAACCGGTCTAGCTCAGCCCGCTGCCGCGCGCGTTCGATTCCCACTCTTGGATCAATATCGAATAACAATGTCAGATCGGGTTGGCGCCCTTGCTGCACGAGACGCTCAAGCGTCGCAATCGCGTCAAGGTCGTAACCTCTTCCGTAACCTTGGTAGGCATAGGTTGCATCCGTGAATCTATCACACAGCACCCAAACACCCTTGGCGAGTGCCGGCTCAATCACCTCGTGAAGATGCTGAGCTCTTGCCGCAAACATCATGAGCAACTCTGCACTGGCGACTGGTGGTGTCTGGGCTTTAGCCAGCAAGAGCGTGCGTAAGTGCTCTCCGATCGCAGTGCCTCCAGGCTCTCGACTCGTGATGAATGGAATCTGATGCTGTTTGAGTAGCCTTTCTATGAAATCACGGCTCGTCGACTTCCCTGCGCCCTCGCCGCCCTCAAGCGTAATAAACTTTGCTGGTTTGTTTTGCTTTGCCATTACCGCGGGCTCGACCGATAGTCTTGTTTTCGTTGGATTTGATAGCGTCGCACATTTTTTTCGTGCTCGCTCAATGTTTCGCTAAATACGTGGCTACCGTCGCCCTTTGCGACAAAGTACAGGACACTCCCCGCCGAGGGGTTGAGTGCGGCACTGATGGCAGCTTCTCCTGGCAAAGCGATCGGTGTCGGTGGCAAGCCTGAGATGCGATAGGTGTTATAGGGGTTCGTGCCGTCTCTTAAGTGGCGTCTCTTCAAATCACCATCAAACTTATCCCCCAGCCCGTAAATAATCGTCGGATCGGTCTGAAGACGCATTCCTCGCTCAAGACGCCTTGTGAAAACACCGGCAATAGCAGGGCGCTCACGTGCGACCCCCGTTTCTTTTTCAATAATCGAGGCCAGTATCAAGGCCTCGTAGGCTGAACTTAACGGTAGATTCTCCGCTCGAGTGAGCCATGCTCGCGATAACGTGTCTCGCATAGCGTTTCGCGCTCGTTCCAAAACACTAAGGTCGGTGTCTCCGGCCTGGACAAGATATGTCTCAGGCAAAAACAAGCCCTCTGGAACGTTAAACGGCGCAATCAACGACAGTATTCGTTCATCCCGGGGTCCTTCAAGCACCCGTGAGAGGTTCGGGTGGTCCCACAACCTCGCCAGCATCCAGTCGAGCGTGACTCCCTCGGGAATTGTCACGGGATAAACCACCACATCGCCGGCGTCCATCCGCTCAAGTAACTGTCTTATCGACTCGCCCGGGTGAATTTGATAATCGCCGGGTTTCACCACGAGTGGATGAGCCTCAAACTGCAGGGCCAATCTCACCCACTCCGCAGAGCGAATGAGCCCCTCGCTTTCGAAGGCATTAACGACACGAATAAGTCCGTCGCCCTCATTAACTCTGAACCGATCGCTTCCCTCAGTGATGCTCAGATCACGATCGAGCTCGGCCGACAACCCGCAGGTCAGCGTCGACACACCGATAACAAGGAGCAGTCCTAATCCAGCAAATAGCGACTTCCGCACGCGCCGACTTACTCAGTGAACCGCTTAAATACGAGGGTTCCATTGGTCCCGCCAAAGCCAAAGGAGTTTGACATGGTGACGTTAATATCCCGTTCTTGAGCTACCCCAGCGACGTAATTGAGATCACAACCTTCCTGAGGGTTTTCTAGATTAATAGTTGGCGGTGCGACCCTGTCTCTGATTGCTAGCACGGAAAAAATTGCCTCGACTGCGCCCGCCGCGCCCAATAAGTGGCCTATCATGGATTTTGTCGAGCTCACCGCCAGCTTTTTAGCGTGATCACCATAGACACTTTTTATCGCCAGAGTCTCCGCAAGATCCCCTGCCAATGTCGACGTACCGTGTGCGTTGATGTAGTCGACCTCGTGAGGGTTCATACCCGCATTTAGCAGCGCATTTCGCATTGATAGCGCAGCTCCACGACCGTCTTCCGGGGGTGATGTCATATGGTAAGCGTCACCGCTCATGCCAAAACCAACAACCTCCGCGTAAATATTTGCGCCGCGCGCCGCCGCACTGTCCAGTGACTCGATAAGCATTACCCCTGCTCCATCGCCCAACACAAATCCGTCGCGGTCTTTATCCCAGGGGCGAGAGGCCTTATGGGGTTCCTCATTTCGCGTGGATAGCGCTCGTGCTGCAGCAAAACCGCCGAGTCCAACGGGTGTTGTACCCATCTCAGCGCCACCCACCAGCATTGCATCTGCGTCTCCTGCGGCAATGAGTCGCGCACCCAACCCAATACTGTGAGTGCCGGTCGTACAGGCTGTAACCATAGCCAAGTTGGGACCACGGAGGTTAAATTCAATCGATAAATTACCAGCCACCATATTGATAATGGAACCGGGAACAAAGAAAGGGGAAATCTTTCTAGGTCCTGACTGATCAAGCGTCAACGACATCTTTTCGATCAAGCCTATGCCACCGATGCCCGCGCCGACATTACAGCCGACTCGATCTTGGTTCTGCTCGGTAATTTCCAAGCCCGAGTCTCGCATCGCCTGAATGCCAGCAACCATCCCGTACTGGATAAATGAATCCATGCGTTTGGCGTCACGCGACGCAAGGTATCCATCTGTGGTGAACCCATTGAGACTTGCGCTGAATCGGGTCGAGAAAGCGCTCGCATCAAAGTGATCAATTGCCCGAACGCCATTCTCACCATTGGTAACGCCACGCCACGTACTATTGGTATCAAGTCCCAGTGCGGTGACCGCACCCACACCTGTAATCACCACCCTACGATTATTCATCTCTACCCCCAGACACTTCTCAACCACTTATTACGTTCGTTTCGCTCACCGTACCGTTGCGTATTATATCAGCAAAAAAAAAGCCGCTCTTCGAGAAAGAGCGGCCTTTTATGAAACACCGAGCTCAAAAATTAAGCGAGGTTCTCATTGATGTAGTTAATGGCTAATTGCACAGTCGTGAGTTTCTCGGCTTCTTCGTCAGGAATTTCAGTGTCAAATTCCTCCTCGAGCGCCATTACCAGCTCCACAGTGTCCAGCGAGTCAGCCCCTAAGTCGTCGACAAACGATGAAGCATTGCTGACTTCGTCTTCCTTGACACCCAGCTGCTCTGCCACGATTTTCTTAACGCGATCTTCGATATTACTCATGACGTCCCCTTGTTATCTCCATTGTTACTTAAAGCCCGTGGGCTGAAGTGGTGCGGATTCTACCGATAATTAAAAAGATTAAAACCCACATTTTTTCGCATCACATGTACATGCCGCCATTCACGTGAATTGTTTCTCCCGTAATGTAGCCCCCCGCGTCCCCCGCGAGAAAAGCCACAACCTTCGCGATTTCCGTTGGAGTACCCAAGCGGCCCAACGGTATTTGACCCAACATTGCCGCCTTTTGTTCCTCAGTCAGCACTTTTGTCATGTCAGTATCAATGAAACCCGGCGCTACGCAATTCACCGTAACGGCACGTGATCCCAATTCTTTAGCCATCGCGCGCGACATGCCCTCGGCGCCAGCTTTACTGGCGGCGTAGTTCACTTGACCTGCATTACCCATGCTACCCACGACCGAAGAGATGTTAATGATACGACCCCAGCGCGCTTTGGTCATACCACGCAAACACGCCTTACTCACCGTAAACAAGGGACTAAGGTTGGTTCCAATGACGTCCGACCACTCCTCTTCCTTCATTCTCATCATAAGGTTGTCGCGCGTGATACCCGCGTTATTTACCAAGATGGTGGGCGCGCCGTAGTCACTTGTTATGCCGGTAATCACTGCTTTAACGGCCTCCGCGTCACTGACGTCTAAGCAAATCCCAGTGCCACCAAAGGGGTCCAAAGTTTCACGGATCGTCGCCGCACCAGCATCCGACGTCGCTGTGCCAATGACACGGCATCCAGAGTTCGCCAGTTCCGTTGCAATCGCTTTTCCAATGCCCCGTGTAGCACCCGTTACCAAGGCAATACGACGGTCGTCTGATTCACTCATAATACTCTCCTCAGAGGTCCGAAAGGCCAGCTTCAATTGACGCAACGCTCTCAATAGACTTGATCGGCACTGACTTATCAATGCGTTTACTGAGGCCACTCAACACGTTGCCAGGGCCACTTTCAATGAATTTTTCACACCCAACTCTGCCCAGTGTTGCAACGCATTCGGTCCACATGACCGGCGATGAGATTTGCTTTACCAAGCTTTGTTTTATGACTGCAGGGTCTCGCTGTAACGATCCGTCAACGTTACTCACGACGGGAAAATCGGGTTCCGACCAGTCAACTTCATCAAAGGCCGACGACATAATGTCAGCTGCAGGATGCATTAACGGTGTGTGGAATGGGGCGCTGACTGGAAGTGACATAGCGCGGCGCGCACCGGCCTCTTTAAGAGCGAGCATCGCTTGCTCAACGGCGTCTGTTCGCCCAGCAATAACGACCTGCCCGGGCGCATTGAAATTTACCCCCCCGACATAGTGCGCAGCGGTAGACACAGCGTCGCAGACGGTGGACACAACGTCGTCGTCCAACCCGAGAATGACCGCCATCGCACCCTCTCCTACTGGGACTGCTTTTTGCATGGCCGCGCCGCGCGCTCTGACGAGTCTAACGCCGTCGTACAATGACAACGAGCGGGCGCTGACGAGCGCCGAGTACTCGCCCAAACTGTGCCCCGCAGCCGCTAAAGGTGCGAGCGAATGAACGGATTCAAAGGCTCGGAATAATGCAACGCTTGCCGTCAAGATCGCAGGCTGAGTGAACTCGGTCAGCGAAAGGCGCGCGTCTGGATCTTGCGAAACCAGCGCCCACATATCGTAGCCCAGTGCTTCACTGGCCTCCGAAAATGTTTCTCTAACAACTGAAAACGCGCCGGCCGCTTCTTCAAGCATCCCGACGCGTTGCGATCCCTGGCCGGGAAAAACGACGCCTAGAGTCATAAGCTCAGTCGTCGTTACCCAAGTCTATGACCTTTTGGCCCTTATAAAAGCCATCTGCGCTGACGTGGTGACGTCGACGCGTCTCGCCCGACGTACTATCAATAGTAAGTGTCGACTCAGTTAGCGCATCGTGTGAGCGACGCATGCCACGCTTCGAACGAGTTTTACGGTTTTGCTGAACAGCCATGATGCTCTCCTATTATTTCCACTTCCGTAGTTGCTTCACTACGGCTTCTCAATCATTTTACTCTTTGTCGGCCGCCGACGCTGTATTTTTCAACAACCCCTTTAACGCAGCAAACGCGTTCTCTTTCTGGACAATCACATCATCTGAAAGATCACCAAACCCAGTGGCGACGTGCCCACAGTCTTTCATCTCATGCATTGGCACTGCGGGCAGTGCCAATAACAACTCATCTTCAACTAACGCATGCAAATTACTCACATCGCCCGCAATCAGCGGATCGTAATCAACAGGCAGCTCGTTTACCACGTCCTCGGTCCACAACACACACAGCGTACTCGTGGTCGCCAGTTCCTTTTCGCAGTCTCCAAGACAACGCTGGCATTGCAGTGTCACGGTCATTTGAGCTTCAACCTCAACGACGTAGCGATACTGCTCGTCCTTTCGACACCTAATGCGTGCGCTCGCCGGGCCCGCCGCTCGCGTAACTACAGCCTTTAGCCTCGACATGTTATCAAGTAACACCTCGCCTTTGGCCTCAAGACCTCGAGCGGCCCAGTTGCGTAATTCAGCTTCTCGCGGGAGCACGTTCGTCGACATGGCGGCGGACTATACGGACAGGGCTTAACCCTGTCAAAATTGAAAGCTGTCAAAAACTCACATCGACGTTATGAACCCTCAACCACTTCAATTAGTACTCGCTTCCACATCGACCTATCGAGCGACGCTTCTCGATCGCCTAGGGATCAGCTATACACAGCAAGCTCCTTCAGTGGAGGAGTCAATGCTGCCCAATGAGGAGTTCGCAGCGCTGGCCAGTAGGCTGGCGCGGGAAAAAGCGGCATCTGTTTATGCTCCAGACTCACTAGTCATTGGTTCTGATCAGGTCGCCGTTCTCGAACAGCAGCGATTACACAAACCCGGTACCACCGAGCGCGCGCGCACGCAGCTCCGTGCATCCAGTGGTAAAACCGTGCAATTCTTCACCGGCGTCGCCCTTTTAAATACTGTGACAGGCGACGTGCAAAGCTCAGTCGTTCAATATCGGGTTAAGTTCCGAGTCCTCAACGATGCAGAAATACGCCGGTACGTGACTCGCGACAATCCGCTAGATTGCGCAGGGTCATTTAAGTGGGAGCGGCTCGGAATTGCGCTAATGACGTCTCTCGAGGGCCCCGATCCAACAGCATTGGAGGGCTTACCACTCATTGCGCTTTGTAAAATGCTCAGAAAAGCCGGTTTGGAAATTCCTTAACCCGACTGACTCATGAATTCACGAACACGCTTAAGCTCGCGATCTAGAGG
>CBFHJX010000085.1:0-6558 GCA_965656285.1 Luminiphilus sp.
CCTAGAAAAAAGGGCCTTCCAATACCCTTTAAATGGGGTGCTCTACCAACTCTCTCTGTAGGGCCTCAAGTCGAGCTCGTGCGTCCAGGCTGACGGATGCTGGGTATGCAGCGACCAGAACGCTTCGGCTATTGCGTCAGGCTCAAGCGCACCATCGTCACCCAGTGACGCCAAGTAATCCCCAAAACGGCCGCGAACAATATCTCCGTTGACAACCCCATCAATAACCACGTGCGCAATGTGGATACCCTGTGGCCCATATTCGCGCGCCAGGGCCTGAGCAAGGTTTCGAAGTCCTGCCTTGGCGACTGAAAAATGTGCGAAATTAGGGCGACCTCGCAACGAGGCCGAGGCTCCAGTAAAAAATAGCGAACCCTTTCCTTGCTCAGAAAATAACGGGAGCGTTTGACGAGCGGTGAGAAATGCACCAAAGCATCCAATTCGCCAAAACTCTTCGAATTGCTCTGGCGTCACGTCGGAAAATTTTATGGGGAAGTTACTGCCGGCATTGTAAATCGCTGCGGCTAAGGGCTCCTTGCGGGCTCGAACAGCCGCCATCATCTGTTCTTGATCGACCTCAGAAGTCACGTCGGCCACGACACTCCCAGCCGATCCCCCCTTTTCTCGAATCTCAGACACAAGTGCCTCAAGCTTTTCAGGGGTTCTCCCAACAGCAATGACGTGATACCCCGCCTCGGAGAACTTACGTGCCAACGCTCCACCGACACCGGCAGTCGCACCTGCACCTACGATCAAAACAGTTTCAGACAAGACTCACTCCCTGTGCGTTGACTTACTCAGCTCAAACGACAAGAGTCTATTAAATCGGACAGGCTGTCACCTCTTGCACGCCTTAGCTTGGCAACGTCCGTGCTTAGTGCGGACTGTCTGCACTCATCATCGATGATAATTCAATGGCGCGATCGAGAATCTGTGTGACCTGCATCTCTGCACTCGTCGTGAAACGAAAACCCAAAAATGCGCAACGCCCCAGCTCTATGCAGCCCATCATCACTGCGCCCTCGTCTGACGCATCGCCAATCATTTCCGAAACGCCGTTGAAGAAGAGGTATTGGTCGAGCTCGCCTGCTTGCATAAGGTCAGCGCAGAGTGCGTCGAGTGGCCCCTTAATTTGCGTAATCACTAAATCAGAAAACTCCATGGTACTCCCATGTCATGACGCCATAACGTCACTACGGTAAAGGTTTAAACGCTTCGCGCCAATGCGCCTGAGTAATCACCGCGACCGGCTATCGGCGGTTACGCCAAGGTGAAGTTCCGACCTATTTATGTAAATCTAGCGTCAGATCCATGGCGGTAAAATGATGCAGCACAAGCAGTCCCTCTTTTCGATCGCGCTTGGTTACCGTGAGGCCCAAGTATTTTATCAAGGTCACAAGACCCGGGTGCAGGTTAGGGCACACGATGGTCAGACCATTAATTTACCGTGGTCCATGCTTCAACCCCACTTCACTTTCGAGGGTGTTGTAGGCACGTTTCAAGTGACCTATACCGATCAAGGCAAACTCCTCTCTCTCAAAAAGGTCAACTGAGCCGCTACTGCAATCTCGAGATCGCACGCTCCGCGCCGTCAAGTCCCTTGAGAATCCCCTCTCTTAGGCCCTCAAGATCAACACCCTCGCTACTCTTTTGTCCCGCCTGATATCGCGCATAAACTCCATGTAATATCGCTGCGGTTTTCCAATGATTAAAACCCACGTAATAGTCGAGCAAATCAACCGGAAAACCCGTGCGCTCTGAGTAGCGTTGCGCTAGCTCCGCACGCAGCGGAAGACCTGGTACTGCCGTCGGTGCTGCCGACTCCAAGAAAGGGTCATCATCAATCTCGGGCCATGCACGCAACGTATAACCCAGGTCAGCCAAAGGATCACCCAGCGTAGCCAACTCCCAGTCGAGTACGGCAGAGACCTTTGAAGCCTCAGAAAATAAACAGTTATGGAGATAGTAATCGCCGTGAACGACACTGGCTGTCACTTGTGCAGGCTGGTTAGCCAGAAAGAATGCTTTAAACTCGTGTGCACGAGGATCGTCAAGCTGAGCAAACTCGATAGACGACTCCCAAGAGCGATACCACGCTTTAATTTGTCGCCCAATGTAATCCTCTTTTTTCCCCAGTGACCCAAGTCCTACCGCATCAGGATCCAGTACGTGCAGGTCGGCCAGGGTGTCGATAAACGAGTAGGCCAGTGTTGCTCGCTGATCAACCGGCACCCACGCTAAGGTGTCTTCGCTATTAAATAGTGGACGCCCCTGGGAAAACCCCATTACATAAAATAAGGCACCGGTCACCGATAAATCTTCGCAAAAACCGATAGGCTCCGGTACGGGGAAACCTGTCGGGGAAAGGCCTGCGATCAGTGACCACTCTCGATTCATGTCATGTGCTTTGGGCAGTAACTCCCCCGTGGGAGGGCGACGAATCACTGCCTGTTTGCCGGTTTTATCCTCAAGACGATAGGTTAGATTGGAGTGACCTCCCTCTAATCGCACCCAGGTAAAGGGCGGCTTAAAGTATTCAGAGTTTGCGGCAATCCAAGCCTCAACCGCTGGGATGTCATAACCTTCGGCCGTCCGTGCTTTATCGTTTTGGTGAGCAATCATGGGAGACTCGTTCGACTAGAGAGAAAACAACAACCTACGATCCTACTCACGGTTTTGACGACTGCCAAACCTAATTAACCAATAGGCGTTATTTCAAACTAGAGAATTAAGTCGTCGACACGGTTATAGTCGCAACGCTCAGCGCATCCGCCCACGCACGCTCGAAGGAGATAATGTGCTTTACCATATTCATTGCCAAGACAAGGCCAATAGCTTGCAAATTCGCCTTAATACGCGCGACGCCCATCTGGCCTACATTGACAGTTTTGGTGATCGTCTTTTTGCCGCAGGCCCCCTCCTTAGCAGCGACAATGAAATGGTCGGATCAGTGCTGATTATTGACTTTGATAGCGATGTCGACGCCCACGCTTTTTGCGCCGAAGACCCTTACGCGCTGGCCGGTTTGTTTGACCAAGTGATGGTCAGCCGCTGGCGAAAAACACTTCCAGCCTAATGAGTCACCGTAACAGCGCAGTCAGCGAGCGCGGATGTTAGGACGCTCTATCCACCGCCCTCATGATCGACTCGCGGCATGACCTTGGTGTTACTTTTATGTGCTAGTTAAACAGATCGAAGGTGTGGGAAAACTTAAGAATCCACTCGCGCCGCTTCTCAGTGAACATGCCAACGTCGTCGTCACGGGTCTCGTTGTAGACTAGATACAAACCCGCATCGGCAGACGTCAGCCACGCGAATCGAATGTTTGAGGCCATAACCTTGGTCGCGTCGTTATATTGAACAAGCGCTTGAAGCGAAACCTTGGGACTAAATGAATAGGTCATTCGAAGCGAGCCGACATTAATTTCTAACGCCTCAGAATTATTTGGGCGCTTAATGTCGTTGTAGGTCCAACCGAGTTGGGCGTTGAATGTTTCACCGATACGATAGCGAAGACTCGGCGTAAGCTGCGTCCGATCACCTCCAAAGAAACCACCTACCTTTGCGGTCATATTAAATGACAATGGCTGACTATCGTCTGTCATTAGGACTAGTTGCAACTCCTCATCATCGTATTCACCCGCTTCTACCACCTGCCCAGGCGCGAGCTCGAACGCCTCACGCACGCCTTCGTGCAACAGGTTCACACCGGTATGAATTTCAAATCCTGACTTCCACTCCCAATGGTTATCGATGTGAAGAAATCCCGTCTCATGAAGGTCATCGGCGCCACCCCACCAACCTCTATAGGAAATATGGGGTCTTAACTCAAGTAAATTCTCCCACGCAGGATCGCGCCAACGCTTCAATGCAAAAAGACCTACCCGCTTAAAATCAGTTCGCCGCAAAAATCCAACCTCCGGGTTGAAATTCTCACCAACCTGCATGACGCTGGCAGAGTACGACCATTCCTCAGTGTCAGCCGCTGCGGAGAGCTGAAAGGCCGTATCGTCTCCATTGAGACCCGGTGTCTCTGTCTTCGCATAAAAACCCGAGACCAAACCGTCATCGCCCAAACCCAACCGCCCATCGAGTGCATAGGTCCGGTTGTAGTGGTCAGCGCCACCATCCAGCGAACCACTTTCCTCCTTGTTGATCAGTAGGAGCCCTACACTGGACCGGTTCTCAAATTCTTGGCTTACCCGAGCAACAGTAAAGTCGGTTTGGGGGACGACGCCCGTCACTCCATCGGCCTGCATGTGCAAGAAACCCACATTCGTCGCCTCACCCACTTTCCCGGAGAGTCGAGCGCCCGCTTTAATTGGGATCTGACTGCCATCATTTGCGATTCCGATGCGTCGACTGAAAAAGAGCTCGACCTCGCGCGACACTCCGACACTGAATTGTCCCGCGTTCTCCAAAAAGAACGGTCGCTGCTCAGGCAAAAACAAACTAAACCGGTCAAGGTTAATTTGGAATTCGTCGACTTCCACCTGCGCGAAGTCAGTGTTATAGGTCATGTCCAGTGTAAGGCTCGGCGTCACACTGTATTTCACGTCAAAACCTAACTCTTGGTCACGGGAACGCTCAATCTGATTACCACGGCGGTCTTTGGCAAGGCCGTAGGGCGTGATTTTTAAATTGCGTTGCGCTGGTGCTTTGATATTTGCAATCCGCCCGGCGTCGGCCAATCGTGAAAGGCTGTACTGCCGGGAAATCGGGGCCCAAAAAGCCACCTCATTATTTCTTCGGATGGTTCGCTTAAAGTTAAAGCCCCACGTTTGTACGTCATCATCGCCGAACCTCAGGGACTTAAAGGGAATGGCAAATTCTGCCGACCATCCGTAGTCACCAATATGACTTTGCACCTCCCAACGCGTATCCCAGTTGAGATTAAATCCTGCCCCTCGGCTCATAGAGCCACTGGCCTCTTTACTCACCTGAGCGTCATATTCAATACCTGCAGGATTGGTACCAAACACAAATCCATTTTGTTGATCTCGGAAACTGTCGACAATAAAGCTAAAGCTGTCGCCGTTTTCTAACGAGGCGTCTCGACGGCTGTCCGCGACGATAATACCGGAAGGGTCCTGGTCATAAGCGATAACCGCAACGTAGAGGGTCGTATCCGTGTAACCGATAAACACCTCAGTTTTTTGTGACGATGGCGCGCCCTCTGTCGGACGCTGCTGCCAAAATCCAGATAGCGCAGGCTGCGTCCAAACCTCATCCACGAGCACCTGTCCGTCGAGCGTAGGCGCTTCGTCAAGCCTGACTGCGTCCGCCATCGGTGTTGCGAATGCTGTCGATGCAGAGCAGAACAAAACAAAAAGCGAAATAGAAAGCAATACGGGCTGAAGCGTCACTGAGAAAACCGAAGAGATAAAAAATCAGACGACAAGAATACCATCTCCTCTGCGTAATCTTCAGAAAACCAACCCCGTTGAGTTACTCAAATGAGCTAATAAAGGCGGCAATTTCGACAAAAAAATGGGGTCATGCGTGTTCAGCCCCACCGCACTAAGATCTGTTTTTTCTCGGCAGACTCGGTGGCCATCGCCGTCGCCGCATCACCAAAACAATCCGCGATTTGATCGCGCTTTATTTTTAAAGTCGGCGTTAAAATACCGCTCTCAATGGTCCACGGAGCATAAGTTAATACCACTCCCGCAAGGCGCGCGTGCTTCTCAAGCGATGCATTCATGGACCTAATTGTCGACGTCACGGAGGCTTCTATGTCCTCAAGTGGTGTTGCACGCATCGACTCAGAGACCACCGCAATCATGACCGTTTTGGCCATACCCAAACCCAGCAAACACTGCTGTTCTACACACGGATTTTCCGCGAACAGCGCCTCTATGGGGGTGGGCGCCACAAATTTTCCGTGAATGGTCTTAAAGTAATCTTTAATGCGACCAGTAATATAAAGAAACCCGTCCTCATCTTGGCGGAAGCGATCCCCAGTATGCAGCCAGCCGTCCTGAATGAGCTCTGCCGTCTTATCCGGCTGCTTGTAATACCCCGGCGTGCAGCCGTCTGCACGAATAGCCAACTCACCCGCCTCAGTGATCTTAATATCCACTCCGGGCAGGGGCTTCCCCAGTGCACCCAGCCGCCTTTGGCCCTCTCGACTGATAATCAAGCTCATGGCCTCAGTTTGACCAAAGCCTTCCATCAGCGCGATTCCAACACTGTCCCACCACGCCATTAGTGGCTGGGGTAAGGGCGCTGAACCCGTAAGATGAAACTCGCAGTGATCAAGACCCAAGGCCGCTTTTACATTTTCCGAAACAACTTGTGGATTCGCCAGTAGCGCTCGGTCGAATGCGTCAGCGCCGCCAAACAGTGCAAGCACGGCCTGTTGGAACTGCTCCCACACGCGCGGCGCACCAAAGAAAAATGTAGGGCGGGTTCGCTTCATGTCTCGCCCAAGAAACTCAAGTCCTTCGTTGAAACTTACCGAAGCACCGCGACAAAGTGAGGTAAATTCGATGATCTGACGCTCCGCCAAGTGAGACAGCGGCAAGTATGAAAAGTAGATAGGCTCCGCCTCAATGT
>CBFHJX010000086.1:0-6543 GCA_965656285.1 Luminiphilus sp.
AAACAGTGTGGGAAGAAGTATCAGACGGTCTGGATATTATTAGAATCGGGACGTACGAGGTACCGTCACGCTCATACATTGGCCGCTTTAACTTTAAAGGATCTGACCAGCAGAAGTTCGTCAAAGACCTCTCGGGTGGTGAGCGAAACCGCCTGCACCTTGCAAAGCTTCTTAAACAAGGCGCTAACGTTTTGTTACTGGACGAACCGACCAATGACTTGGATGTTGAAACGCTGAGAGCCCTTGAAGATGCGGTACTTGCGTTCCCCGGATCAGCATTGGTCATCTCGCACGATCGCTGGTTCTTGGATCGAATTGCCACACACATTCTCGCCTACGAGGACGACGGTGGAGTCGTTTTCCACGAGGGAAACTACACTGACTATGAAGAGGATCGACGAGTGAGACTAGGACGCGACGCGGATGTGCCGAGTCGGGTCAAGCATCGCAAACTCATGTAGTGCTCGGTACTCAATCAAACAGGGCAATCGCCTCATCAAGACGAGACACCGGTTGCACGTCAATGCCGGGTATGGGCGTTCGTGGCGCATTTCCCTTGGGGACAATCGCACGTTTAAATCCGTGCTTAGCGGCCTCTGCGATGCGCTCCTGACCACTGGTCACGGGCCGAATCTCACCCGTAAGGCCCACTTCACCAAAGACGACCAAGTCCTTGGGTAACACTCGATTTCGAAGGCTCGAGACCACTGCAAGGAGCAGTGACAAGTCGCCACTCGTCTCGGCTATCCGAACGCCGCCCACCACATTGGCAAATACATCCTGATCGCCGACGTGTAAGCCCACATGCCGGTGTAGTACGGCGAGAAGCATCGCCAGCCTGTTTTGCTCAAAACCCACAGCCACCCGACGCGGATTACCTAGGTTGCTGGCGTCCACTAAGGCCTGAATTTCAACCAATAACGGCCGAGTCCCCTCCCATACCACAACGACTACAGTACCCGGAGCCGGTGTTTCAGCGCGCTCCAGGAAAATCGCAGAGGGGTTTAAAACCTCTTTAAGACCACGATCGGTCATTGCGAACACGCCCAGTTCGTTGACTGCACCAAATCGGTTCTTTTGCCCACGAAGCGTTCGGTAGCGAGAATCTTGTTCACCCTCAAGCAACACGGAACAGTCAATCATGTGCTCAAGAACCTTGGGGCCCGCTAAACTCCCGTCTTTGGTCACGTGACCGACCAATATCAAGACAGTCCCAGTCTGCTTGGCGTAGCGTGTCAATAACGCTGCGCAGTCTCTGACCTGCGCGACACTGCCCGGTGCAGACGTCAGCACATCGCTGTGCACGACCTGAATGGAGTCAACCACTAGAATTTTTGGTTTGTGTTGATTAGCCGCCGAAAGGATTTCATTGACGTCGGTTTCAGCCATCAGTCGCAGCGCATCAGTCTCTAGACCTAAGCGCGATGCACGCATAGCAACCTGCTGTGGTGACTCCTCTCCGGTCACATAAAGCGCTGACGCTCTTGATGCGAGCGTACACAGCGTTTGTAGCAGGAGGGTACTTTTGCCCGCCCCGGGATGCCCCCCAATCAGTATCGCAGAGCCGGGAACGAAGCCTCCGCCCAACACTCGGTCGAGCTCCGCAGAGCCCGAGCTGAAACGGGGCAAGTCAACCAGGTCAATATCCGAGAGCTTTTGTACCGTTGCGGTGGCACCCACAAAGCCACCGCGCGCCTTTTGCAACGACGACGTGCCACCACCGGAAATTCGAACCTCAGTCAGTGTATTCCACGCCTGACAAGCCGAACACTGACCCTGCCATTTTCGATAGTCTGCACCACAGTCGTTACACACAAACGCTGACTTGGTTTTTGCCATAGAACACTCCGACGGGGGTGCCTCAGCACCACGAAACCGCTATGCTATCAGACCAAGAGTCACTGTTTGCATTCATGTCTAATCCGCGATTCATTCCAGAGCGTTATTGCACCTTTTCCACCCAGCTTGCGGCGACCATTGGGTTGGAGGAGGCCGTGCTACTGCAAGGTTTGAGCAATCAACTCTCAACGCAAAAAGAACAGCAACCGACGATCTCGATCACCGCGTTGGTGAACGAGTTTCCGTTCTGGGACACTATAAAAATAGGCCAGCTGCTGCAACGAATCGTCGATCTAGGCATCTTACCCGCGCGTCCTTCAAGGTCGGACCCATTGGTATGGGTTACAACAGACAACACCCCAGTACAAAACGTACCTGAGCCTGTCACCACAGCCTGGGCGCCCAGTGAGCACCTCATTGACCTGTTAAATCTGAACCACGGACTGACACGTCACTTCACACTCGAGCAGTTAGCAACATTTGATCGCACAGGTGATATTCGAACCCTCGAGGCGCGTTTTCGTCACCACGTACTCGCGCGCTGGCGTCAGCAGCAGAAACATCCTGCGTTCACGATCAGTGAGCCGCAACGTTTTGACAATGCCTGGGAACCCAGTGCGGATGCGAAAGAAATTTTAGTCCGTGCGGAGATGCCCTCAGATTTTCTTGAGTCTATTCGTCCTGAGTTCATTTTGTACTGGAAAGAGCGCGGTGGTGCGCCTAAAGATGTGAACAGCAAATTTATTCAGTTTGCCCGCCAGCGCTGGGCCCGGCACGCGAACAGTCTGCAGCACAGTACAGTACCTGAACGACTCGATCCGACGTGGAAACCTAACGCGGCGGTCTACGAGACATTGGAACTTTCCAATATTTCCGCGCAATATACCGACTCAGTCCTCAATGAATTCATCGTTTATTGGGTCGACAGCAATGAAGTACATACGTCGTGGAATGCAAAGTTTTTGCAGCACGTAAAATACCAGTGGCAACGCCACCAGGAGCAAGCGAGTGGCAGATCAACAGCAGGCGGCGGAGCTCGCCCAACGGATCGTACGAAAGACCGCAGCATCACCGACGACCTCAGCGACACCAGCTGGGCAGGATGAGGCGTCCAGGGTCGATGAAGTAGATTTGATTGATACCATCAATCAAGTCTTTGCTCTCTTTCGCTTGAACTATCACAACCAGTACTACGCCGCATGGTCCGATGCACAGCAACTTGGACAAGTGAAACGCTTATGGCTTGAGGCCCTCGGTGATTTTTCCAGTGAGCTCATTCTTATGGGCGCCAGGCGCGCCATTGAAGCAAGCGAATACCTACCGACCTTAAACCGTATGCTGGAGAGTTGCTCACAAGCACTTGGGGAGCTGGGGTTGCCAACAGCCTCCGTGGCTTACGAGGAGGCCTGCTTAGCGAGCAGCCCGAAAGTTGAGGCGATTTGGACCCACCCTATTGTTTACCTTGCGGGCAGAGACGCTGGGTGGCACCTTTTGGCAAACTCGACACGCAGTGAAGCACTGCCTCGTTATCAGATTCATTACAACCGCTGGCTGAAAAGAGCACTCAAAGGCGAGAATTTATCAATACCTGAACGCAAGCAGTTAGAAGAGACGCCAGACGAAACCCAAATGACATTAGAAGATCGACAGGCGGCGCTGACGTCCCTACGTCAACAGCTAAAGCTCTGAACCATGGCCCTGCTGGACTAAATAACGCTCAAGCTCGTGACGCTGCGCCTCCAGCGTCGCAATCAAACTCTGCGCCTGATCGAGATTGCTTGCTGCCATAGCCGCCGTTTGAAGGTGTTTGGCGCTATTGGCCAGAGGCGCTGCCTGTGCATTACCGCAAGTGCCTTTTAGTCGATGCGCTAACGCGCGAATAGGCTCGGGATCATTCTGGATCGCAAGGCTCTGTAATGCCATAACATCGCTGTGAACTTCTGCGCTAAACTTCCCAAGGATCATTGTGACCAGATCTGTATCGCCACCCAGCATGTCACTAAGCGCCATCAAATCTATAGGTGGCAGATCGTTAGGCGCCATAATCCTCATAGCTGCTTCTTGCCAAGTTTTCGAATCGTGTAAATTGACCTTGGAACGAGAGCTTACACGTCCCAATGGGACCGTTTCTTTGCTTGCCAATTATAATCTCGGCGACACCCTTGTCGAGCGAGTCTTCGTTGTAAACTTCGTCGCGATAAATAAACATAATGACATCCGCGTCCTGCTCGATCGCACCCGATTCTCGTAAATCTGAATTGACAGGGCGTTTGTTTGGACGCTGCTCGAGTGACCGATTTAACTGAGAAAGCGCAACAACCGGGCACTTGAATTCTTTAGCGATCGCTTTCAGGCTGCGCGATATCTCCGAAATTTCTGCGGTTCGACCCTCGTTCGAGCCCGCGACGCGCATCAGCTGAAGGTAATCGACCATAATCATCCCTAGGTCGCCTTGCTCTCGGATCAGTTTGCGAACGCGCGATCGCAGATCCGTCGGGGTGAGTGCGGGCGTGTCATCGATAAAGATTTGTGTGTCCTTTAGCTTTTCAGTCGCGCTCGACAACTTTGGCCAATCGTCCTGCTCTAACTTTCCGGTTCTCACACGTGACTGGTCAATGCGCCCCAAAGAAGACAGCATACGTATAACGAGCTGTTCGGCCGGCATTTCCATCGAAAAGACCATAATCGGACGATCGCTGGAGAGCGCAGCATTTTCGACCAAGTTCATGGCGAAAGAAGTCTTACCCATCGATGGACGGCCCGCCACGATTACCAAGTCGGAGGACTGCAAACCAGAGGTCATGCGATCAAGATCGATAAACCCGGTCGTCAAGCCCGTAATATCGCCGCCGGTATTATAAAGCTCCTCAATACGTTCAAGCGCGCCACTGAGCAGGTCACCCATCGCTTGTGGGCCACCCAGTTTCTGGCCACCCTCAGAAATCTGCATAATGAGGCGCTCCGCCTCATCCACCAACTCTTCGGAGCTCCGCCCCTCAGGGTTAAACCCCGCGGAGGCAATGTCTTGCGCAGCCGTAATGAGCTGGCGTAACACTGAACGCTCACGAACGGCCTTGGCATACGCTCTGACGTTAGACGCGGTCGGAGTTTGCTCGGCAAGCTCAGAAAGGTAGGGATGACCGCCAGCACTATCGAGCTCTCCCGTTGCTAAAAGACGGTCAGCAACGGTAATGACGTCGACGGGCTCGCTGCGATCGACCAGCAGCGCAATTTGGCGAAATATAGCTCTGTGCTCGGGGCGATAAAAATCGGCAGCAGACACCACCTCAGCCACGCCATCCCAACTGTCAGCGGAGATCAATAAAGCGCCCAGAACCGAACGCTCCGCCTCAATAGATTGCGGCTGCAGCTTTAGTTTTGCGACATCCCAATCGGGACTTGATGCTGTCTCCATGTCAACTCTTAACCAGTCTTGACGTTCACGCTACTGGCCGTTGTCAAACGGCCGAGCAACACAGCATGCCACAGTTAGGATCTGTGGCGTAATCAAAGTCGCAGAGTTTACTTACTCAGCAACAACCGCGAGGTTGACAGTGGTCACGACTTCCGCATGAAGTTGAATCATGATCTCGTATTCACCCAGCTCGCGAATGACGCCATCAGGGAGTCGCACCTCAGACTTGTCAGTCTCACAACCCGCAGCCACTAGGGCATCGGCGATGTCACGCGTCCCCACTGAGCCGAAGAGCTTGCCCTCTTCGCCGGCCGGTGCGGCAATTTGAACTTGCTCAAGTGCCTCAATGGCTTGGGCGCGTTTCTGAGCAGCCTCTTGAGCGGCAGCGACCGTCGCCTCAAGCTCCGCACGACGTGCCTCAAACTTCTCAATATTTTCTTGGGTCGCAGGCACAGCCTTACCCTGTGGAATGAGGAAGTTACGGCCATAGCCGGGCTTCACATCAATACGGTCACCCAGGACTCCAAGGCTACCTACGTTATCCAGCAAAATTACGTCCATCGTTATCTCCCTCTACCGTCGGCGCCGTGCGCCAAATTTCATCATCTTTCAATTCGGCTTTTCCCTTCGCCCAAGGTCAAAAAAGGCATCCAGCAAAACCGCCACGAGCAAGCCGACTTTCAAAACATCGACAAATGCCCACAAAACATAGCTGACCGTGAGAAACCCACCGCCAAGCTTTCGATCGCGTGCTACGGAGTGCAGCAACGCAAACCCACAAACCGTGGTCGGTATACCCGCAAGCGCGGACCATGCTGCCCACTCGCCTCCGCTCATGGCGCCCACCACAGTGACCGTAACGAGCACCACGACCCAAACCCTGGGTAACTTTAGCGCTCGAAATTCCTCACCAAACGCACCCGGCTTATAAAGCTCAGATTGCCAATAACGACCCAGCAACACACACAGCGATGCCATTAGTGCGTTACCAACCGCCATTAACCCGGCGACCTGACCTAAGGTCGGCCTCACCATT
Source organism: Luminiphilus sp. (assembly GCA_965656285.1). Taxonomy (GTDB): domain Bacteria; phylum Pseudomonadota; class Gammaproteobacteria; order Pseudomonadales; family Halieaceae; genus Luminiphilus. The sequence continues at coordinate 6,291 of CBFHJX010000086.1, forward strand.
TCAAGCGGATTGTCTCCGGCTTGTAGTGCCTCAATCCAAGCGTCAAATAGACTCAAAAGCTCGTCTAAAAAGCCAGCGTTGAACGTCAGTAACGCTAAACCACCCAGTGCTGACACTGGGACGACCGCCAACAGTGCGAGCGACAGACTGACAGTCTGTGCCAACACTACCGCAGCACCGAATACTGACAGCAGTAACCAGCCCGTACCGTAGTCTCCGCTGACCCAGCCCAATATCAGTGCCGGCAGCAAAG
>CBFHJX010000087.1:0-1358 GCA_965656285.1 Luminiphilus sp.
CCGTGCAAGACTTGGGCACTGTATTTAGCTCCTCGGATCTCACCATGGCATTGCTGGCGATCACAAACTTGCTCGCGCTCTGGTATCTGGCCCCGGTGGGTATGAAACTGCTTCGAGACTACGAGTCACAGCTGCGCGGCGGTGTATCGCCCGTATTCAAGCGTGAGACATTGCCGGATGAGAACATTGACGAGGGCAGTTGGAGTTGAGCGTTTCTGACCTCAATGTGTACTCGGTGACATCACTGGGTGCTTTGCAGGTCGACAGTCCGGATCTAGGGGCTGATCATCGTTGTCTTAATGATCTGCGAACGACTGAGCGGTGTGTGTTGTGAGCTCTTTAGCGAAGCACATTGTCATTACCGGACCCACAGCCGGTATAGGGCGTGCTGCCGCACTGAGTCTCGCGGGACAGGGTGCACAGCTCACGCTTTTGTGTCGAAATCTCGACAAAGGCTTAGATCTCTCTGGGGCCATTGTGAGCGCGGGTGGGCTCAAGCCACATCTTGTGCATATGGATATGGCGAGTCTCGACAGCGTTCGTCGTGCCGCTGCGGCGGTTCTGGATCTTGGGCTTCCCATTGACGTGCTGCTGAACAATGCAGGTCTTATCAATTCTCACCGCAGGGAAACCCTGGATGGCTTTGAAGAGACGCTAGCTGTCAATCATTTCGCCCCTTTTCTCCTGACGGGCCTGTTACTGCCGGCCATTCTCAAAGCCGCACCGGGCGCGCGGATTGTTAATGTCGCCTCAGGGGCACACAGTTTTGTAAAAGGCATGGGATTTGACGACATTCAACTTGAGCGGAGCTATAAGACGTTCGAAGCTTACGGCCGCTCTAAATTGGCCAATATATTGTTCACCCGAACACTTTCACAGCGACTTGCTGGGAAGGGCGTCACGGTAAACTGCCTGCACCCGGGCGCTGTTTCGACCGATATAGGCAAGCAGCATGGTGAGCTCATCGCGAAAATTATTCCCATTTTGTTGAAACCGTTTTTCCGCGGACCGCAAAAAGGCGCCGAAACATCGATTTATCTGTGCACCAATGCCAAGGTGGCCGATCAGACGGGCGGCTATTGGACCAACTGCAAGCTGACGAGAGTGAAGCCTTGGGCGGAAGACGATGCACAGGCGCAGCGGCTTTGGGATTACACGCAAGATACACTCGGGTATGAGTACCCGTCGTTTTAAGACGCAGGGATTTACTGAGTTTCAGTCAGCTCTACGTCAAAGGATAACGTTTTACCCGCGCGTTCGGTCTCTATCGTCACAGTGTCACCCACGCGGCGTTTTTCCATGATGGATAAGTAGTCCTCGTTTGTTCGCACCGGCTGTCCGTCGACACCGGTAATGAC
>CBFHJX010000087.1:1368-6512 GCA_965656285.1 Luminiphilus sp.
TCGTTGCGGCCCACGCGACGGGCGCCCGTCATTCCGGCATCGTCCGCCGGGAAGCCACGATAGGTTCGTACAATGGGTACGCCCGTGATTTTGTTGCGTTTAATCCACGCATCTGACGCACGTTCAATGCCCAGTACCGGCCTTAGAATTTTGCCATAGGCGATGAGCTGGGGAACGACCTCTTTGACTGTATTGACGGGAATGGCGAAGCCAATACCTGCACTTGCACCGCTCGGTGAGTAGATTGCGGTGTTGACGCCGACCAACTGTCCCAGTGAGTTCAGCAGAGGCCCGCCCGAATTACCGGGGTTAATTGCGGCATCGGTTTGCACAACGCCACGGATTTTACGACCACTTGGCGACTGTATTTCACGACCTAGAGCGCTCACTACACCCACGGTTAGGGTGGTATCGAGACCAAAGGGATTTCCGATCGCCATGACTTTACGGCCCACGGAAAGCTCGGACGAGTCGCCGAGAGGCAGCTCGATCAACTCATCAGGCGGAGCTATGAGTCGCAGAACTGCGAGGTCGCGCTCAGGTGCAAGGCCCACCACTTTAGCGTCGAACTCGCGTTGGTCACTCAGTGTGACGGTCAATCGATTTGCGCGCGCCACGACATGGTAGTTGGTGACGATGAGACCGCTGTCATCCCAGACAAAACCAGACCCAGCGCCTTGTGGAATTTCCATCACGTTGAGACTGAACATCTGTCTGCGCAACGCGGTCGATGTGACGTAAACCACCGAAGGACTGGCGTTACTGAACACTTCCGTTGTGTTTGCCTCGTCATCTGTCGCAAAGCTGAGGTAATCGACTGAGTTTTCAGACGTCGAAAAATGGCTAAAAAGTAGCGCAAGGCCCGCGAGGGCACCTGCGAAAAATCGTTTAATCATCGGTTCTGTAGGGCTTCAATCCGCTGATCAAGCGGTGGATGAGAGGCGAAAAACCGTCGCATACTGGAGCCGCCGGGGCTGATGCCAAATGCGGTTAACTCATCGGGAAGGTCGGACGGGCGCTCGGACTCGGCTTTTAAGCGTCGCAATGCAGCGATCATGTTCATTCTGCCAGCAAGATCGGCGCCGGCGGCATCTGCCCGGTACTCACGGTAGCGCGAAAACCACATCACAATCATCGCTGCGAGAACGCTGAGTAGGATTTGAGCGAAAAAAGTGCCGATCCAATAGCCCATCCCCAAACCACGCTCATTTTTAAAGATTACGCGATCAATGGTGTGACCAATAACCCTGGAAAAGAACATGACGAAGGTGTTCACCACACCCTGAACGAGGGCGAGCGTAATCATATCGCCATTCGCGACGTGTCCAATCTCGTGTGCCATGACCGCCCGAACTTCATCGGGTTTCATACGTTTCAACAGGCCCGTGCTGACCGCGACCAGCGCATTGTTGCGATTCCAGCCGGTGGCAAAGGCATTCGGTGCCTCAGATTGCCAGATTCCCACTTCCGGCATGCCAATACCCGCGTTGTCGGCCAGTTGGCGAACGGTTTGAACAAGCCATTCCTCGTCTCGATTAGCGGGCGTTTCGATAATGCGAGTACCGGTACCGCGCTTAGCGCTCCACTTAGAGATAAACAGCGAGAACAGTGACCCCAGCATGCCAAAGAGCCCACAAAACACGAGCAGAGCGTTGAAATTAAGATCCACGCCATTGCTTTGAAGCAAACTCTCAAAACCGAGTAGGCGCCAGACAACACCCACAACCAGCATGACCGCGAGGTTGGTTAGAAGAAACAATAAAATACGCATGCAGTGTCTCCACAAATGTTTACATTCAAGGTATACGTGGTGACATTAGACTGGGTTTTCAACCGCGGGTTCCGAATTTTCTTCCTCATCGTCTTCCAGGCCAGGCAGTGCAATCTGGCTCACAGCCAATTTCGGTAGCTTCCCGTCTTTCAGTGCAATTTCTAGGACGTCCACGCGCAATCCGAAGTCCTTAGAACTGAGTTCAAACACAAGATTGCTTGCTTCGTCACGGTGCTTGTACGAGGCAACGCGCGGGCGATCCGCGCCATCGACCCACTCCTTAGCGCGACCCCAGTAGTGTCCGTCCTGATTTTTGAGGATGAAGTGTCGCTCCACGTCAGCGCTCCTTGTGGCTAGTCGTTTAACAAAATGTCTTTAGCTTGATTGATTTTGGCGGCAAGAAAGTCATTGCCGCCACGATCCGGGTGCAGCTTCTGTATCAGACTGCGGTGCGCCGCGATAATGGCTTCTTTGGTCGCATCTTCTGATAATCCGAGTGTCGCGAATGCCTCGCTGCGTGAACTGCTGGCGCTCGCTTCTTGCTGCGCCTCACCACGCTCCTGAGCATCTTCTTCAGCGCTGTGCGCACGCTGATCGACATAGGCTTGAAGCAATTCGGCCGACTCCTCGTCCTCTTCACGATAGTGCGTCAGAAGCAAGTGCAAATCTTCAAGCGACAGCTCTGAAAGTAGCCAGTCTTTGTGTGGACCGGCGATGATTTCGCCGTGGATCAGGCCGGTCGCGTGGTCCAAGGTTGCAGACAAATGCGCTGTTTGAATGGAGGATTTCCCCTGCTGGGCTTTTTGCTGCTGCCGAACCTTATTGATAAAGGGTAGCGCTCGGATAAGCCACGGCATTACCTGACGAAGAAATACGAATGCGCCTGTAATCGCGGCGCCAAGCCAGTGCATTCTCCCGGTCAAGGTGAGAAACAAGACAGTGAGCACTGCAATGCCGACGAAGAACTTAATGTATCCGGTGCGCTGCTTATGCGGAGGCATCTTGCGCACGTTCCAAAGAAAAGAAATAGCGAGAGCAGCGATGGCTACGGCGATAATGACTCGTATCACAATGGGGTCCTTTCAGTCTTACTGAGCGTCCGGATTACTGTCCGTCGCACAGCTGGTTGAGCAACAGTTTATCACTTTCCCGGCCCGAACCTTCGAGGGCTTTTCGTCCTCCGGTGACAAACCTCACCACGGCGCGCAATAACGCTTTTAGTCGCTCACCACTGGCGTCATTGAGTTGAATGTGTGCACCACCTGACAGAGCCGCCAGAGATGCAAAACAGCGCGAGGTAGCCTCATCGTTTGCTTCTTGAAAGATCAGCAGCGGGCGTCGAGCAAGTCGACACTGCAGGGCAAGCGCATTAAGTGCGATTGGATTCTCTTCGCAGGCGTCGCCAATATAGACAATCGCTTTCACCGAGCGACTGCCTTGGAACTCACTGAGTGCGTGTTGAATGACGCGCTCAATCTGTGTCATGCCACCCCGACAGTGAACGGCATTTAACTCCGCGAGCAGCAGCGCAGATTCAGTGAGCCATGGGCTGGCTCTAAACTCACCGAGCCCTCTGAAGTAACACAGCTGAAGCGCAAGTGTTGTGTCCTCAGCAGCGGCCTCGAAGAGTGATTGATGCAATGATCGTGCGACATGCCACGTCGGCTCTCGAGACGCGGTCGCATCAAGCGCAAAAATGAGGCGTGTCTGCGCGTCTGCGACGCGTTTGACCGCGCGCGCTTTAGTGACAAACGCAGAGACGCTGCGCGTACGTGTTGTGACCTCTTTTGCGATGAGAAAGCCCTCGGTGATCGGACTTATAGTAACGGTTTAGCCCTCGTTGAGTAGACCTTGGTCGACGAGTTCTTTGAGGTAATGGCGTCGCGTCTTGAGTTCAACAATGGCCGAAGTGATATCAATATCACTCCGGGTCTGTCGTTTATCGGACGCGATGTCGAGCAATTTGCGACTCGATAAGTCGCTGGCGTCTGTCCTGATCGACCGTCTCGGAATCGAGATAATAATGTTCACTGTACTGTCTCCCTCGGCCCAATGTGTTACTCGACCGATGCATTTTTTGTCTAGGTAGAAAAGTTTAGACCACCCCTTTGGCAAAAGTTCAGCGCTATACTCCGGGTTGATGAATTTTTTGTTGCAGGGAATGGACTTTGGACATCACAGAATTATCAGGATTACGACGTAAACAGACGCTGCCGCCGGTAGACGCGGCGCTTCCAGGTCGTGAAACGCCTATGGCTGTGGCGAACGATCACACGGTCTTAAAGACACCTTTGTCGGGGCCGTTTCCCGCACACCTAGAAAAGGCAATGTTCGGCCTGGGTTGTTTTTGGGGGGCCGAGCGCATTTTTTGGACACTGCCGGGTGTGTACACAACCGCGGTGGGCTACGCCGCAGGTATCACACCGAATCCGACGTATTACGAAGTCTGCACCGGACAAACAGGGCATAACGAAGTGGTATTGGTCGTTTTCGATCCAACCCAAACCAACTATGCGACCCTGCTTACTGTGTTTTGGGAGAGTCACGACCCAACCCAAGGGATGCGACAGGGCAACGATTTTGGGACACAGTACCGGTCGGGTATTTACACTTATTCAGAGGCTCAGACTGAGGCGGCAACCGCGAGCGCTGACGCCTACAACCAGGGTCTCAATGCAGCCGGTTTTGGGCGGATTACTACAGAGATCAGTGACGCGTCTGAGTTTTATTACGCGGAGGACCATCACCAGCAATACCTTGATAAAAACCCCGAGGGTTATTGTGGGATCAGTGGTACCGGTGTGACCTGCGCCATTGGTACAGGCGTGCTCGCCTAGCCTAGTTCTCTGGCCAGCACAGCACAGACCGCTGTGTCGACGCTCAAAATTCGATCGCCAAGACTGACCACGCTGGCGCCCATGTCTTGGGCAAGTGCCACCTCGTAATCTATGAATCCGCCTTCAGGGCCAATGAGCACAGCACGCGGCTGCGCAGAGTCAGCGTTGGGTGTGTCGTGCTTACCGGGGTGGGCTAAGAGCACTTGACGTCCTTGGGTCACATCGGCCAGCTGATCCTGAATGAACGGTTTAAATCGACGATGCTGAAAAATGCGCGGCATGACCGTGTCACCCGAACGCTCCATTCCTTGAATAAGCGCCGCGTCCATCTTGTCCTGGCTTAGATACGGAGACTGCCAAAAGCTCTTTTCGACACGGTAGGAGTGAATCAGGTGTAGTTCGCCGACACCAAATTCGGCTGCCGAGCGAAAAATGCGTCTGAGCATCTTTGGCCGCGGCAGAGCAAGGATAATTTGAATCGGGTGTCGCGCCCGAGGCAACTCTCGCAGCTCTACTTCGAGCGACACTTCATTGTT
>CBFHJX010000088.1:0-6462 GCA_965656285.1 Luminiphilus sp.
ATGGACCCAAGCGCCGTTACTGTGAACACCCTCGTTCATGGCCTGAATATTCGATTCGGGGCCCAGATAGTCGTTTCTAAAGCAGCCGATATCATGCACGGCCTCGAGTGTGTCGAGCATCTCGCGCATAGGTGCTGCGAGCGCGTCGTAGGCCAAGGCCATATTCGCCCACAAGGTGTCACCGCCAGTTTCGGGTACTTTCTTGGCATAAAGAATCGACATAAAGGGCGGCGATTCACGGAATGTGAGGTCTTTATGCCAGTCGTTGGTGTCGGGTGGCCGATTCGCATCGTTCTCAAGCACGGTAATAGCGGGAACGTCTGGGTGATTTTGATACACGGGGTGCGGCACATCAATCTCGCCGAACTGCTCAGCCAGTGCAATGTGCTGTTGAGGCGTCAATTTTTGATCACGAAAAAAAACGACTTTGTGGCGCATCAATGCTTCGTAGATAGACGGCGCATCGCCAGTTGTTAGATGGCTTAAATCGATGTCGATTTCAGCGCCTAGCGCTGGAGTTAGAAGTTCAATGTTCACGGTTATTACTCCGCTCTGCGGTCCATTGGGCTTTGTTATCAGGCCTTTGTTGTTGCGATCTGAGAATAGGCCCGAAATCCTGAAATGCGCAACCCTGAACGCCTTACACAACTCTGCGAGTTACGCAGTCACCGCGCGGGGTTGGAACGGCTCATCAACACGAATGAACAACCAAAGCACCGCGCCTAAAAACGCCACTAACGTACCCGTGCTGAGTGCTGCCACCCAGCCTATTTTTAGGGCCAAGAAGGGCATGAGCGGACCGACAATGATGCCTGAGACGCTCCCGCCGGTATTCATCAGTCCGCAGGCAGGTGCGGAATAGGGTCCCGCCAGGTGAATTTGCGCCGACCAAAATGAGCCCTCGGCGAACTGGGTAAAGGCGTAACACAGTGACAGTAACGCGACCGCAACATAGGGCGAGGGTGAGTAAAGCCCCAAGTAGAGAAAGAGACCCGTTCCAATCAGACCGGTCATGGCGGGAATACGGCAACCCAAGTTGGGGCCGAGTCGCCCGCAAAGCATGTCGCAGACCCAGCCACCCATCGTCGCCGCAACTGCACCTAAGAGCCAGGGCGCGGCGGCGAGCATGCCGGACTCAATGATACTAAAGCCCAAAACGTTGACGAGGTAGTGAAAGAACCATGTCGCAAAGGAATAGAACACGAAGTTGTGCGTAAAGTAGGCGAGTGCGAGCAGAAGAGTTTCTCGGTGTCCGAGTAGTTGGCGCCATGCGCCGTAGCCCGCATCTTGGGTCAGACTCGTGCGATTTGCTTCGATCATCGCGAGCTCGTCAGCACCCATCGACGGGTGTTCTCTGGGGCTGTTGCGGGCGTACCACCACCACACGCTGAAAAATAGAAGGCCGATCGGCACGAAAACGAGGAACGAGGCGCGCCACCCCCACTGTAAAATGACCACCGTAAAAAGAGGAGCGGCAAGGGCCGCACCGAGTGACAGGCCGGTGCTTGATACCGCGTTGGGTAGGGCCCATTGCCCCACCGGAAACCAGCGTTCTACCGAGGCGGCTTGCACGGGGTAAATGGGCGCGTGTGCGGCACCCATGGCGACTCTGATCGCAATGAGCAGTGTGACGGTGCCTGCAATCGATGTCTCAAGGCGACCCGGTAAGAGGGCAAAGAGCAGACAGGTCAGAATCCAAATGGCACCGGCAACAAGCAGTGTCAGGCGCGGACCAAAACGCTTGCCCAAAATGCCGCCCGGAATTTGGAAGACGAGGTATCCCCAAAAAAAGGCGCCGTAGATCCAACCCATCTGAAGCTCGCTAATTACGAGCTCCTGCATCATAAACTCACCCGCGACTGGAAAGTGCTGCCTTAGCAGGTATGACAGAAAGCTCAGAATGAAGATGACCGAGAAGAAACGCCATCGTACGGGAATCCCTGAAGCGCTCATTTGACAGACTCACAGCGGTTGCTCGAGTGCCCAGCATAAGGCTGTTTTCAAGTGACAACCAGCGAGTTGGAGGGTTCGACGGACTAGGCGGTCGTGGTATGCGCAGGTTGTTGGCTTGGTGCGTCGCTTGAATCCGTGAAGTCGGCGGGGGGCAGTTGATCTTCTTCCGCAATGTCACCCGCGCGCGGATCTTGCTGTAAAGCTGCCGGCGCGGTGGCGGAAGTTGCAGCGACAAAGCTACTTTGCTCGTCAATGGCTACCGCCGTAAGACCTCTCGGCTGGAAGGCGATGAACGCTGCAAAGACGGTGCTGGTTAACGCGATCAAGGTAAACAAAATATCAGCCTCGGCTGCTCGGATTACCCACCCGAATACGAAAGAACCGATAGCGGCTCCCACCGCGTTGAGCAGTAGAACCGAAGAGCCCAGCATCACGAACTCGTCACGCGGGGAGTTATCTGCGGCTTTCGCCAGTGAGACTGCGTAAAGCGAATTGCTTGCGGCACCAAATGCGGCGGCGCCTATGAGCAGCGAGGTGGTGCTGACGGCGGTTGAAAGATAGAAGGCGGACAGGCTCGTCATGGCGCATAAAAAAGCGAGGACGTGACGCCGGTCGATCCGATCAGAGGCAATGCCAATTGGATATTGGACCAGCGCGCCGCCTAAAATACTGACGGCCACAAAGGTGGGCGCAAAGTCTGCGTTGCCGGTGACACTGACGACGTGAACGGCACCCAGTGTCCAAAACGTGCCGATAATTAACCCTGAGCCCAATGCCCCTGCAAAGGCAGTGTGGGAACGTCGATAGAGCTTTGAAAAGTCGATGCGTGTGGCGGGAACGGGGGCAGGGGCTAGCGAGCTCGTCAGACTGACTGGAATAATGGCGCACCCAATAAGAATTGAGATAACGGCAAAGACCTGGGTCGCTTGTCCATAGGTTAGCCCCAAGATCCCTTGTCCTAGCGCCATCGCCGCAAGCACGATGACGGTGTAAATGCTGAGTACCCGACCGTGAGAGCGGGCATCGGCTTGATCTGAGATCCAGCTTTCCACCACCGTGTAGGCGCCGCACATGACGGCACCGAGTACAAAGCGGATAGCAATCCAGACCCAGCCGTTATCCGTCATGGGGAGAACTTGGAAGCAGCACAGGAACACGGCCATCAACGTGGTAAAGCTTCGGATATGCCCAACTTTCGCAATGATATGTGGCGTCACCATGGCGCCTGAAATAAAGCCCGCGAAATAGGCTGATCCGGAGAACCCAATTACCGTCTGAGACAGACCAATATCGCTGGCCATGAGCGGTAAAAAGGTCATGTGTATGCCGTGACCCGTCAGCAAAAACGCTGTGGTCAAAAGCAGAGAGAAAACGGATCGGACGCAGCTCATGTTCGCGCAGCCAAGGTGAATTTCGGACGGCGCATTGTCGATATTTTTTAAGGCCACGCAAGTGTTGAAATAAGTGAATTTTGCGCTCTTTCGAACCTGTGAATTTTCACTCCCTTTGAGTGCAAATCATTTTTTTGAAATGCCACTCAACAGGTGACTTTCGTGGGGTGTCCTTGCGCGTTTGCGGTGCAGCTTTGCCCGTCAGTTAGTGCGACCGAGAAACAAGGTTGGGCATCGTGCATAGTGAGTTTAATGGCGCAGTGTTGCTCGCCCGTCTTGGGCATTTTTTTTTTGCAGTGAGTGACTCAGTCACTTGGGTGTAAATAATTCTGAGTTGTCGGCGGAGGCGCTGGCTGACCGCACGATTTCGTGTGTTTATTTGAGTCGTAATGAATATGCCAAAGTCGCTGTTGGAAAAATTTTACGACAAAGCGCGCTTGCATTAGGTTTGAGTCGGTCACAGTCGCAAAGTGACGTTGATAAAAACTAATAATAACGACGATCACACGAATCGGTGTGACGACCGTCGCCGCAGGAGGCGATCGCTCATGAATAAGCCAGTGTCAGAGGCCCGTGCGCCCGACTTTTACCACTACGACGCTAACCCGCTGTCATCTGCCCTCTGCGAAGGCGACTTTGTTCACCTTCGGTGGCCGGACGACACGACGCTTCCCTGCCACCGTTATTGGCTGAGAGAGAATTCGGTGGGCCAGGGAGGCATAGACATTGCCACTCGCGAGGGCCTCTTAGACCCCGCGCACCTGACTGATGACATGGTCGTGTCGTCGGCGGTTGTGGACGATGCGGGAGATTTAATAGTGGAGTGGGCTGATGACGCTCAACGATCGGTCTACCACGCGGGTTGGTTGTACCATGTAGCCGACAACCAGCACCGACCCAACAGCTGGTTGCCCGACGCGAGGGCCTGGACGTCTGAGTCTATGGGGCAGGTGCCCCGCGTTAATGGGCGCGCGGCGCTTGACGATGACGGTGCCATTTTATCCTTACTTAACCATCTAGTGACTCACGGTGCGTGTGTGCTGGAGAACTCACCCACACGAGAGGGCTATCTACTCGAGCTTGCTCAGCGCATCGGTCCCGTTCGCGACAGCAACTTTGGGGCGCTATGGGACGTTCTCGCTGATGTGGCGCTTGCTGGCGATGCGAAGACGAATTCGACGGCGAATACGGGGCTTCGGTTAGGACCGCACTCGGACCTTCCGACCCGCGAAATTCCGCCAGGCTTTCAGTTTTTGCATTGCTTGGTCAATGAGGCCGAGGGCGGCGAGTCAACCTTAACCGACGGCGCGGCGCTGGTAGAAGCGCTGGAGCGTGACCATCCCGAAGCGTTCGAGCTTCTCTACACCCGACACTGGATATTTTTTAACCGAGGCCCGGGTATTGATCACCGGTGGTCCGCGCCGATCATCGATTACTTACCGGGTGGCGATGTACCGACACTCCGAGCGTTTTATCCGGTACGCGCCTTCCCCGCTATGGCCACTGAGGATATCGGTCGGTCGTACGACGCACTGCGACTCTTCCATCGTTTAGCGGACAAACCAGAGTTTGAACTGAAGTTTCGACTGACCGCGGGCGACATCATGTGTTTTGATAACCGACGCATACTCCACGGGCGCGATGCGTTTACGGGGTCTGGTAAGCGACACTTACAAGGTGTTTACATCGACCGAGATGAAATTTTGTCGCGAGGCCGCGCCTTAAACCGAGCGGCCGGTCTACACGGATGACAAACTATAACCAATAAGGGACGCGAATATGCCATTAGCCACCCGCAAAAAAGTATTCATCACCGCGGCTCTTACAGGGTCGGGCAGTACGCAGGACCGCAGTGACAAGGTGCCTCGCAGTCCGGAGCAAATCGCCAACGACGCCATTGATGCGGCAAAGGCGGGTGCTGCGGTGGTTCATTGTCACGTGCGAGATCCTGAGACGGGTGCGCCCGTGCGCGATGTTCATCTTTACCGTGAAGTCGTGGAACGTATTCGAGCCAGTGACACCGACGTGGTGGTGAATCTTACCGCCGGAATGGGTGGTGATTTGGTGTTCGGCCCGCCCGATGCGCCGCTCCCTTTGCAAGCCGCGGGAACGGACATGGTGTCCGGTGAAGAGCGAGTGGCTCATCTGGACGCTTGTCGCCCTGAAATTGCGACGCTTGACTGCGGAACGATGAACTTTGCCGAGGCCGACTATGTCATGACCAACACCCCCGGGATGCTGCGTGATATGGCGCAGCGTATGACCGACTTGGGCGTTCAGATTGAAATTGAAGCGTTTGACACCGGGCATTTGTGGTTTGCTAAGCAGTTGGTTCGAGAGGGTATTATTCGCGACCCCGTCATGGTCCAGCTGTGCATGGGTGTGCCGTGGGGTGCGCCCGATGACTTAAACACGTTTATGGCGATGGTGAATAACGTGCCGAGCGACTGGGTGCATTCAGCGTTCAGTATCGGGAAAAATCAAATGTCCTATGTCGCAGCAGCGGTCTTATCTGGCGGCAACGTGCGCGTGGGCTTGGAAGACAACTTGTGGCTTGAGCGCGGCCGTCTTGCGACTAACGCAGAGCTGGTCGACAAGACCGTGGGCATTATCACGGCGATGGGGGTGGAAGTAATGACACCTGCCGAGGTGCGCGCGGAGCTTAACTTAGTGAAGCGAGACCCCGTTTAATGCCGACTGCAGCGATTATTGGCGGTGGTGTTATTGGCTCCGGGTGGGCGGCGCGATTTTTATTAAACGGTTGGAATGTTCAGTTTTTCGACCCCAGCACGGATGCCGAGCGTGTGTTGCAAGCCGTGATTGAGCGCGGTCGCGAAGCGATGCCGGCGTTGTCTGATGAAGTGCCCAAAGAGGGTCGTTTGGTCATCGCTGATTCTGCAGCCGACGCCGTAGCAGGTGCTATTTATATTCAGGAGTCTACCCCTGAGCGCATCGAGATTAAGCAGGCGGTATTGCGGTCTATTCAGGAAGCCTGCGATGCCGACGCCATCGTAGCGTCATCAACCTCTGGTTTTATGCCTACGGAGCTTCAAGAAGGCGCGCTGAGACCTGAACAAATTATTGTCTCGCACCCCTACAACCCTGTGTATTTGCTGCC
>CBFHJX010000089.1:0-6257 GCA_965656285.1 Luminiphilus sp.
TTAGCACCATTCCTTGCGTGAGTAACCGCTTAAAAGGTTCATCGGAGTCGACCAGGCCCTCGTCTCGAAGCAGTTTATGGAAAAACCGCGCGTAGAGTAGGTGCAAGATGGCGTGCTCAATCCCGCCCACGTATTGGTCGACCGGTAACCAGTAGTTAGCTGCCACAGGGTCAAGCATTCCGTCTTCAAAGTCGGGGCAGGTGAAACGGGCGTAGTACCAAGACGACTGCATAAAGGTATCGAATGTGTCGGTCTCGCGTTCGTAGACCTGCCCATCGAGCTCGAATTGACGCCAGCTCAGATCTGTTTTGATGGGCGACGAAACACCATCCATCACCACATCTTCAGGCAGTAACGACGGCAGTCGGTTTGCTGGAATAGGAATTTCTCCGCCGTCTGGAAGATTGATCATCGGAATGGGCGTGCCCCAATAGCGCTGTCGCGAAACACCCCAGTCACGAAGTCGATACTGCGTTGTGACGTTACCTAACCCTTTTTGAGACAGTGCATCAGCGATCTTATCGAAGGCGTCTTCAAAGGACAGTCCCGTGTAGGTGCCTGAGGCGGTCAGTTTCCCTTTTGCGGTATGAGCTGCCTCTGAGACATTGGCAGGCTCTCCCTGCTCGTTGCAAATCACCGTGTTGATCGGTAGCCCATATTGGCGAGCGAACTCCCAGTCCCTGTCATCGTGTGCGGGAACTGCCATGACAGCACCGGAGCCGTAATCCATGAGCACGTAGTTGGCGACCCACACTGGGATGGGCGCCCCTGTTAGGGGGTGGTTTGCCACAAGACCGGTATCAAACCCTAACTTTTCCGCGCGCGCCATGTCCGCCTGTGCCACAGAGGACTTCTTACAGTCATCGATGAACGCGGCCAGCGCGGTGTTTGTTTTCGCAAGCTCTAAACTAATCGGATGTTCCGCGGCGAGGCTCAGGTAGCTGACACCAAATAGGGTGTCGGGGCGTGTTGTGTAAACCTCTATTTTGTCGAGATCTGCTATGCGATCTGTTAGTTCAAAGGCCAGCTCGACGCCCCGACTTTTCCCGATCCAATTGCGCTGCATAAGACGAACAGGCTCTGGCCAGCCGTCAAGTCGATCCAAATTCTCTAAAAGTTCGTCGGCGTAATGTGTGATTCGTATGAACCACTGGGGTATTTCACGCCGCTCGACCTCCGCGCCTGATCGCCACCCACGGCCGTCAATCACTTGTTCATTGGCAAGTACGGTCTGGTCGACGGGATCCCAGTTGACCGTCGACATCTTTTTATAGACCAATCCCTTGTCATGCAGTCGCGTAAAAAACCATTGCTCCCATCGATAATACTCGGGCGAGCAGGTGGTGAGTTCTCGGTCCCAATCGTAGGCGAAGCCCAGTCGCTTAAGCTGCCTGCGCATTTCTGCAATATTACTTTTTGTCCAATCAGCAGGCGCTACTTTTTTCTGTATGGCGGCATTTTCCGCTGGGAGTCCAAAGGCGTCCCATCCCATAGGCTGAAGTACATTCTTTCCCATCATGCGTTGATAGCGTGCGATGACATCTGCAATGGTGTAATTACGCACATGCCCCATGTGAAGCTTGCCGCTGGGGTAGGGGAACATTGCGAGGCAATAGAACTTTTCTCGGTCGGGATCGATGCTTGCGGCGAACGTGCCGCTCGCCTCCCAAGATGACTGAATTTCTACTTCAAGATGTTCGGGTTGGTATTCGGGTGAGCTCATGGGTTACGACGTTGTCTGGTATCAAGTGGGGACGTCGGTGAGTTTATCAGCATCAGCGCCTATGTCGCTGAGCTTTTATGATGACAAAGGCCAAAAAAAGCAGGCTTGTTAGCAATACGGGCCAATTTCCAAGCTGCGCGTAGGGAGTCAATCCGGTGCGTGGCTGCACCTGCGCGCGTAACGTGTCTCGTTCGAACTGTGGCAATTGGGCCGCGACATCGCCATTGAAGTCGACTAGGGCCGTAATGCCATTATTGGCACCTCGCACCAATGGCTTTTGGAGTTCAAGCGCTCTGTAGCGAGCCATCTGAAAGTGCTGATGTGGTCCGTGGCTGGTTCCAAACCACGCATCATTGGAGATGGTAATTAAGATGTTTGAGTCTTTTGACCCCCGTGCGACAAAGTCAGGATAAACAATCTCATAACAAATAAACGGCGCTAATGGGCCCGCGACGGTGGCCAGCCGCTGGTGTCTCGAATCGCCCACAGAAAAATTAGACATTGGCATATCAAAAAACGAAATAAGGCCTCTGAGATAAGACTCCCAGGGTACAAATTCACCAAACGGGACAAGTTTTTGCTTGTTGTAAGTCTCTAGGTCATCTCCGATTGCGACGATACTGTTGAAGCGCTGACCTGATGCACGAGTGGGCATTCCTGTAACAATAGTGGCGCCATTATTTGTGGCCAATTCGCGAAGTTGAGTGATGTATCCGGGGGCTTGATCGAAATAAAACGGCAGGGCGCCCTCCGGCCAGACGACCAGGTCTGCCAATGCAGCGTGTGTTACCGCGTGATCATAGAAGTCGCTAAGAAAGCGCTGCGCGTTGCGACGATCCCAATTTTCTTCAATGGCGATATTGGGTTGATAGATCGCGACCCTGCTTTCAGCGCCGATTTTTTGAGTCCACTCAACGGTCTTTATCAGTAGCCCGCTTGACGTAATGACCAAGAGCCACAACCCCAAATACGCAGCGCTGCGTCTCGTTTTTGCTTTGAGCACCTCAGCAATAGCGCAGGCAGTGCTTACCAAAATAAGCGAGACACCCAATACGCCAACGATAGGTGCCCAGCCCTCGATCGGTGTGTCGATTGCTGCGTACCCAATGAATAACCACGGGAAGCCGGTGAGGAACCATGTTCGAACCCACTCAAATACGACCCAAAGCATTGTAAATAATGCGACTCGTGATAACGCGTCGCGAGGCTGGACGGCGCAAAATAGGGCGGTCTGGATACCTGTGAGGACCGCTAAGCCACCACAAAAAATGGCGGTCAAGGCGGTAGCAAGACCAACAGGTGCTTGACCGTAAATATGGATGCTGACGTAGACCCAAGAAACACCGGCGCCGAAAAATCCGACACCATAAATCCAGCCTAATAACGCACCGTGACGCCAGCCCTGGCCTTGAATGGCTAAGAATAAGCATCCGACGCTTGCGATCGATGCAAGTTTAAGATCGTAGGGCGACAGCCCGAGCGTAAATGCGAGGCCCGCGACCAGGCAAAGCAAGGCACGTTGAACAGAGCGCTCAGTCGCCACTTGTTACTCTTTGGGTAATACGGTCACGCGTAAGCTGTTGAGCTTGCGCTGATCTGAGTTAATCACTCGAAATTCAAAACGATCGAGGGTGATAATTTCATTGCGTGCTGGGAGGCGACCAAACGCTTGCAGCACGAGGCCGCCGACAGTATCGAACTCCTCGTCGCTGAATTGGACGCTAAAAGCCTCGTTGAAGTCCGCAACGGGCGTCAGAGCCTGAACGAAAAAACTATCTTCAGTAAGCTTTCTAATTTGGATTTCTTCGTTCGAGTCTGTCTCGTCCTCGATTTCACCGACGATTTCCTCAAGGACGTCTTCAATGGTCACTAATCCTGCGACACCACCGTATTCGTCTATGACAATCGCCATATGGTTGCGCGCTTGCCTGAACTCTCGAAGCAACACATTCAATCGCTTGCTCTCTGGAACAATGACTGAGGGTCGCAGCAGGGCTTGGATGTCAAAATTGGCATCTGGATTGAGAACAAACCCGAGCAGGTCTTTTGCCAACAGTATGCCGAGAATATCGTCGGTACCTTCTCCAACAACCGGATAGCGCGAGTGACCGGTATGAATGATCTGAGGTAAAACCTCATCAACCGTCGCCTCTGCTCGAATCACAACCATCTGTGCGCGCGGAATCATGACATCGCGCGCCTGCATGTCGCCCACGATCATGGCGCCTTCCATGATCGTTTTTGCATCGGCGTCGATGACTTCATTGTCCGCGGCGAGTTGCAACAAACCCTCAAGGTCAGCGCGTGTATAGGGCGTACCCGTTACCATTTGCGTTAGACGATCCAACCAAGACCTGTCGTCGTTGTCGCTATTTTTTGAATCTTGTGTATTCATCAGGGATTGAGTGTCTCAAGCATGGTAGGGGTTGGGAATGGCTAACGAGGCTAATTGTGCTACTTCGAGGGTTTCCATGATCGTAGCGTCGGCCTCTTCAATGTGGTCGTAACCCAGTAAGTGCAGGGTCCCGTGAATTGTCATGTGTGCCCAATGGTGAGCGTCGGGCTTTGCTTGCGCAGCAGCCTCCCGAGAAACCACTTCAGCACAGATGATTATGTCGCCCAGCAGCCCCGTTTTTGCTTGCAGTGCTGGCTCAACGGGGAATGAGAGCACATTGGTGTCCTTGCTTTTGCCTCGATACTGCATATTCAGTCGACTCATCTCTTCGCCCGTCACTAGCTGGATGCTGAGTTCTGGACTATTTGGAATGTCCGCATGCGTGTGACTCCCGTCTAACGCTGCAGCTATCCAGTTTTGAAACTCAGAGTCGCTGGGTGCTTCAATTCCGTTGCGGTCAATGTGAATACAGATTTTCATCATCAGCGGTCTCTGTTTGACGAGTCCATTATCGCATCGTGCTCCTCGTAAGCATTAACCACGCGCTGAACCAGCGGGTGGCGCACCACATCTTTTTTATTGAACCATGTAAATGAAGCGCCTTCGACACCTTCCAGCACTTGCGTTGCATGAATGAGTCCCGAGGGTTGGCCTCGCGGCAAATCGATCTGAGTTGCATCACCAGTAATTACCGCGGTCGAGCCGAATCCCAGCCGCGTGAGGAACATTTTCATCTGTTCGCGCGTGGTATTTTGCGCTTCATCGAGAATGATGAAGGCGTTGTTAAGGGTTCTTCCGCGCATAAAGGCCAGTGGTGCAACCTCGATAATATTGCGCTCGATGTACTTACCGACTGTCTCGAATCCGAGCATTTCGTACAAGGCATCGTAGAGTGGTCTTAAGTACGGGTCGACCTTCTGAGTGAGATCGCCGGGCAAAAAACCCAGTCGCTCGCCTGCCTCGACAGCGGGTCTGACCAGTAAAATTCGCTTGACGTCCTCTTCCAGTAGCGCTTGTACCGCGCAAGCCACGGCTAAGTATGTTTTTCCGGTTCCTGCCGGTCCAATGCCAAAGTTCAGGTCATGCTTTTGAATGTCCTGCACGTAACTGATCTGGCTTCTACCCCGAGGCTTAATCGTACCGCGTTTGGTTTTAAGGCCTTTAATCAAGAGCGACTCTGACGTTGCATCGTTGGACTGAAGCAATTCAAGGTCTGCCTGTTGCAGTTGCAGGTGAATCGCTTCGGGACTCAGCCGAGTGCCTGTCGTCACGTCGCGATAAAGCTTTTTCAGCAGTCGCTCCGCAGATGCCCGTGCCGCATCGGGCCCCGAGATTCGAATCTGGTTGCCTCGATTGCTGATTGAGACGCGCAATCGATCCTCAATGAGCTTGAAATGGGTGTTGAGGTGCCCGCAAAGCAGGGCTACATGCTTCGCGTCTTCAGGTTCGAGGGAGAATGAAGAGGATGTTATGTCCTCCCGACTGTCGGGCTCGGGGGGTGTCGGGTCAATGTCCAAGGGCTGTTTGGCCACTCGTATCACGATGGGCCGGTGAAGATACCGGTCTGAGTCCGCTTGTCAACTGACAATCACCCCTCTTAAAGAGTTTGGAAGGGCGTCAACGATTTCGACGGTTGCAAATTCGCCAATCATTGCGTGGTCAAGGCAGGAAAAATTGACGACCCTATTGTTTTCCGTCCGCCCCGCCAGTTGGCCTGGGTCCTTCTTTGAGACACCGGTAATCAAAATGCGCTGAGTGGTGCCGACCATGTGTCGACTAATTGCCATGGCTTGCTGGTTGATGCGTGTCTGCAACAACTGCAGTCGTTGCTTTTTTGTCGCCTCCGACGTGTTGTCAGTCAAATCTGAGGCAGGAGTACCGGGCCGCGCGCTATAAATAAAGCTAAAGGACATGTCAAAGCCCACGTCATCGATCAACTTCATAGTGTCCAGAAAGTCTTGCTCGGACTCGCCTGGGAAACCCACTATGAAGTCTGAGGACAATGATATGTTGGGACGGATGGCTCTTAAGGCGCGAATTTTCGATTTGTATTCGATGGCCGTGTGGCCTCTTTTCATCGCCATCAGAATACGATCCGACCCACTTTGGACCGGAAGGTGGAGATGATCGACGAGTGCT
>CBFHJX010000090.1:0-1211 GCA_965656285.1 Luminiphilus sp.
CTACCGTGGGGGAATCAATACGAGTTAACGAAGTATTAAATCGCTAAGCTCAAGCAAGGGTTCCTTATGCTAAAAGTTGCACAAGTCATTTGCTACCTGTTCGCAGGCCTCGTGGTAGCACTGTTCACGTTTACTCTGCAAGGTGACGCGTTTGAGCCTCGAACGCCAAGTGCATCCATTCTCGTGCAGGACCTCAGCACCATTAGGGTATGGATCGTATTGGCGGGTCTGAGTGTCTATTCGTGGCGCGCAGCAACCGGGCAATCCCTTACAGTGACCCTTGGCGTCTTAAGTGCAGGCGCTTGGATTATGTTCGTTGAGGACTATTTAGTGCTGGATAATATTTTTGCCGCGCAGCATCCGCTCGCTACTGCTGTACAAGCGACTCGGCCCGCCTTTTTAATTGCCGTGACTTACCTGGCATTTAAACAGTGGGAGCTTGAAGACGCATGAAAAAAGACGAGTCAAATGCGGAGTCTACGCCCTCAAAAGAAGAGATTGACGCACTGCTCAAAGACATGCCTCTGTTCGCCCTGAAAAGTGTCAGGAACACGCTATATAAGCGGTCGATTCGATTTCGCTGCTGCTGGGCAGTGCTCATGCTCCTCACTTTGTCTTACGTCATGGGGTGGTTTAGTGGGGCGCTCGTCCCGATGATGGCCTCCAGCTTTTCGAATCTCGAGGCAGACTACCAATTGCACCAGTTACGATTCCTAATCGGCCTCCTGATGATCGCAGCAGGGACCATCGCAATAAATTTTGATCGAAATATTGAACCGGTGTTTATGGGTATCTTTTGGGTGCAACTTTATTTTTGCATTAGCGGTACGCTGCGCCTTGTTAGGAGCCTGCCCGACGGCGAGACGTTCAGTCTCACCACCTATACGGTCATTCAAGCTACCATTTTGCTGCTGATGCTGTGGCTACTCATTGAAGAGCGGATCTATCAACGGAATCTGTATCGTCTCTAATGCGCTCGGTGACGCCGCCTAATAAACGCCCGCCGACCGCGCTAGAACTTGGCTAAGAAGCGAAAAGCCCGTCACCACCAAGACCAGCAACACAAGAAGCAGTATGGGTCTGAAGGGCCTTTTATCGGTCGAGTTAACGCCCGTCCTCACGACATGGTCTACTCTCGCCTGATCTTCTTCCGACAGCACGGGGGAGTCGTCATTACCTTCAGGTTGTTCATTGTTACTGCCCATAGTCAC
>CBFHJX010000090.1:1221-6042 GCA_965656285.1 Luminiphilus sp.
GGAGACCTAAATTGATGTCTTCGTAACGACGGCCACTATTTAAGCTTACTGACATGGTGAGCAGAATCAAAAGCTTAATTGGCAGTAGATGCGATCGGCTCGGGTCTCATCACCCTGCATGCCAAGTCATAACAAGCCTGCTCGTTCCTCGCTGCGCTCTTTGCAATACTGTCCACTTGTCACCCAACCAGCTTTGTGACGGCTGCATTGCCTCGCTTGAGTGCCACCATCGTCAAACATCATCAAGTAGCGACGCAATTGTTACGAAAGATTCACTGGCAGCCTACTCGACAGATGGTTTACCACGGACACAACATCAATCCCGGGCCCCCCCTTTTATTCCTGACGTTCGACGTCTTGAGAGCGCCTTTAACTATCAGGGAAAAGTCCCAGATTTAATCACTCGCTGGAAGTACAAAAGAATGCTCGAACTCACCCCCATTATTGCCCGCTGGATCAGCGCGTCGTCAGCAGTTCCAACAAAAAGCTACGATGTCGTAACACCGATTCCAACACACTGGCGTCCACGTCTCACAAGAGGGTTCGACCACACGTGGCTACTGACCAGTGCACTGGTCCGAGAAGGCGTGACCGCACCACCCACCCCCCTTCTTCAACATCGAAAAGCACTGCCCTATCAGCACCTAAAAAGTCGACAGGCGCGACACAGCGCACTTGCATGCGCTTCGTCGCCTAAGTAAGCAGCGGATTTTATTGATTAACGACGTTATGACCACAGGAACAACACTCTCTGCTGCCGCAGCCGCCCTGACGCTGGCCGGTGCCGCGACAGTGGATGCACTTACAATCGCAACAGCTGCTAGCTCACCCGTCTACTGCTCGGGTCTTGAGCGCGGGAAGACGGCGTACAGACACCAACGCCAGAACGAATTTTCCGCAAGCAGAGATTCATCAAGCGCTCTGAAGTAAGCCTGAGTCTCGCTGGGGTCGCGAAACATATCTTCACGGGTATAACGAGGCTCATCAGCATCTAACTGACGGACAACCACGGCAGGGTTTCCCGCCACAATGACGTTAGCAGGGACATCTTTCGTCACCACTGAACTTGCAGCCACAATACTGTTCTCGCCAATGGTCACACCTTTTAGGACCGTGGATCGATCACCAAGCCATACATTGTCCCCAAGACGCACAGGCTTAGCGACCGCATCTCGATTAACCCGGTCGTAGCGCCCATGCCAGTCAGAGTCTGTAATGTAAGATCCATGCGCCATCATACAACCGTTACCGAGCACCACCTCGTCACTCGCTGAAATGCGCGCGCCGGGGCTCATTAAACAGGCGCTACCGAGCTCTACTCGCCCCTCGCCAAAGTTCCTGCCCCAAACACCGATTTGCACGGGGTGATGTATTTCGCCAATCGCAGTAAAAGAGTGTCCTATACGAATATTCGGGCCTGATATGATGACGAACCATGGGGACATAATTGTGGCGTACTCCCCCAATAATTCGCAGCGGGGTGCAAGAAACCACCACACCCATAAGGATCGAAACTTTAGGTATACCTGCTTCACCCAAAACGGTCTTAAGTCACGTCGCATTGAAACCATTACCCATAACCAAGTTACTCATAATCGTAACACCTAGGTCCGAAAGCGAATGGAACAAGGCATAAAAACAAGTGTTCAGTCGAATCAACAAGAGGCTCACGACGACCTCGAGAGGCTTGTGCAGAAACACCTCGTCACGTCGTGGCGTGAACCAACTCCCAAACACTCGAGGTCTGTCTCTCAAGAGATCCTCTCGCTGCTCAACCAGCACCGAGGACCACTGATTCTGGACTCCTTTTGTGGGACAGGAATGAGCACGGCAAAGATAGCGGCCGATCATCCCGACGCGTTGGTAATCGGCATTGATAAATCGTCCGACCGACTGTCAAAACATCTTCCAATGCCACACCAAAACTACCACCTCTTTCAAGCAACCTGCGAGCACGTGTGGGCTGAATTGGTTCAAGCCCAAGTAAGCTGTCAAAAGCATTACTTGCTTTACCCCAATCCGTGGCCCAAAAAAGGACATCTCAAGAGACGAATTCATGGGCACCCATCATTTCCGTTACTCAAGGTGTTAGGGGGTATCATTGAGGTCCGAAGCAACTGGAAAATCTATGTCGACGAGTTCGCAAAAGCGTCTAAACTGCTCGGACTGCAAGCGGAGACGACTGCGCTGAGTGTCACAGACCCCATGACGCTCTTCGAGCGCAAATATGCGCTGGATCATCAAGGCCTATGGCGCTGTACAGCACAGACTTTAGATCACTAATATGTCAGTGATCGATCAATTACTGTTGATAAAAAAATGAGGTAAAAATGAGCCTAAAGGTGCTTCCAAGGACTGACAGTGAACACGCCAGTGATCCGCTCTGGCTGCAAATCTGTGGCGAAGTTCGGGAGCTGATAACAGTAGAGCCCATGCTCACAGACTTTTTGACAGCGACAATACTCAATCACTCTAGTCTGGAAAGCGCCCTCAGCTCACACCTTGGACAGCAAATCGATTGCGCTAGCGTCCCCGCACGTGTCTTGTGTCACGTCATATCGGACGCATTTGCGACGCGCGATGACATCCGGGCCGCCATGCGCACCGACTTAACCGCCGTTTTTGATCGTGACTCGGCCTGTGAGTCGCTCCACCTTCCATTGCTTTATTTCAAAGGGTTCCATGCCCTTCAATTACACCGGGTGGCCAACTGGCTTTGGAGTCAGAACCGACGATCCCTGGCACTGCTGATGCAGAGTAGGGCGTCGATGAAGTTTGGCGTCGACATTCATCCCGCCGCACGCTTTGGCGTCGGCATTATGCTAGACCACGCGACCGGTTTAGTGGTCGGAGAGACCGCAGTTGTAGGCAATCAAGTCTCGATCCTCCAAAGCGTAACCCTTGGCGGCACCGGCAAAGAACACGGCGACCGCCACCCAAAAATTGGTGACGGTGTTTTAATAAGCGCAGGCGCAAAGATCTTAGGAAATATCGCGGTGGGTGAAGGGGCAAAAATTGGTGCTGGCAGTGTTGTCCTAAGGGATGTTCCACCACACACAACCGTAGCAGGCGTACCTGCCAAGATCGTCGGAACTCCGGACTCAGAGCTCCCTGCACTCAATATGAATCATGAGATACCCGACTACGAATGGTAGGCGGGCGATAACTCGATCACTGCATCGACCATGGCCGCAACGCACTCAGGGTCAATGCCAGGCGTGACGCCGTGCCCCAAGTTAAACACGTGTCCGGTGCCCGACCCGTAACCTTGAAGGATCGTAGCGACCTCCTCTCGAATTCGTTCAGGTGTCGCATTGAGCATTGTTGGATCCATATTGCCCTGCAGTGCGACACGGTCGCCAATGCGAGCGCGGGCCGCACCGATGTCGGTAGTCCAATCAAGGCCAACCGCATCCGCGCCACATTCCGCAATCCGCTCGAGCCATTGGCCACCGCCTTTGGTAAAGACAATAACAGGCACTCGACGGCCATCCGCCTCTCGAGGCAGTCGTTCAATCACCGACTGCATGTAGCGAAGAGAGAACTCTTGGTACGCACTGTGACTTAAAGCTCCGCCCCAGGTATCAAAAATTTGAAGGGCTTGCGCACCTTGCTCAACCTGAGTGGTTAAATAGACGGCAACAGCATCGGCTAACTTCTCGAGCAATTGGTGCATTGCCGCCGGATTATTAAAGGCCAGTGACTTAGTCTTAGCAAAATCTTTCGAGGAGCCACCTTCAACCATGTACGTGGCAAGTGTCCATGGCGAGCCTGAAAAACCGATCAACGGTACTTTTCCATTGAGTTCGCGCCGAATCAAAGCCACGGCGTCCATGACGTACCGCAACTCATCTCTCGCCCGATTGGGCTCAAGTGCTGCAATATCGGCCTCTGTAGACAGTGGTCGCTCGAATCGCGGACCCTCGCCTTCCGTGAAGTACAGACCAAGGCCCATAGCATCTGGAATCGTTAAAATATCGGAGAATAGAATCGCGGCGTCCATGTCATATCGGCGCAGCGGTTGCATAGTGACCTCACACGCGAGTTCGGGCTGAGTACAGAGATCCATGAAACTACCGGCTTGCGCGCGCGTGGCGCGGTACTCCGGCAAATATCTCCCTGCCTGTCTCATCATCCAAAGCGGTGTTCGGTCTACAGGCTCGCGCAAGAGTGCGCGCAAAAATCTATCGTTCTGCAGTTGCGCCATAGCGGCTGGGTCCCCCAGTGGCTGCCTCTACGTGCAGCTCAATCTGATCTTTTTTAATTAAACCGCGAGGTAATCTAAGATACCTTCGGCGGCTTGCCTACCTTCCCATATAGCCGTAACCACGAGGTCAGACCCTCGTACCATATCACCACCGGCGAATACTTTGGGATTTGATGTTTGAAACTTAAATACTTGCTGCTCTGGCGCAATAACACCCTTCCAATCGTTCAAGGCAATGTCCATATTTGCCATCCACT
Organism: Luminiphilus sp.; assembly: GCA_965656285.1. Taxonomy (GTDB): domain Bacteria; phylum Pseudomonadota; class Gammaproteobacteria; order Pseudomonadales; family Halieaceae; genus Luminiphilus. The sequence continues at coordinate 5,686 of CBFHJX010000090.1, forward strand.
CAGTAGGACTGGGCTGGAAACCAAAGGCCATAATAATGGCATCAGCTTCAATAACTGCCTCTGAGCCAGCGACATGTTCGGGCCGGCGCCGACCGTCAGCACCGGGCTCACCGAGACGTGTTTCAACCACCTTCACCCCAATTGCCTCACCAAAATAGTCTAGAACACCAACGGGCTGACGATTAAAGAGAAAAGTCACGCCCTCTTCGCGCGCGTTCTGAACCTCTCGACGCGAACCCGGCATATTTTCTTCGTCACGTCGATAAACACAAAAAACTTGCTCGGCCTGTTGTCGAACAGCGGTACGCACGCAATCCATAGCCGTGTCACCACCGCCGAGTACAACCACTGTCTTGC
>CBFHJX010000091.1:0-6023 GCA_965656285.1 Luminiphilus sp.
TAGCGCGGTGATTGTCACTGATGTTCCAGTCGATATTAGCGAGGATCTTTTCGTCTTCCGCTGGCCCCTTATTGAAGCCGCCAATATCAAAGCCCCAGACGTCACTGACAATCTGAGCAACTTGAGCCACATCTTCCGACGTAATGCCGGCTTCGGTGTTTAGCGCTCCGGAACCTGCAGGACCTCGTTGCAATGGAGCAACTTCCTCATATTTGTCGTAAGCGACGAAGAAGAAGAGTTTATCCTTGATGATGGGACCGCCAAGTGTCGCAACAAGGGTCTCTTCCTCGAAATTAAAGTCAAACTCATCGTCACCGTTCTTATCACCAATCATACTGTCGTCGGTAGAGTAGTAGGCCACAGAGCCTTCGAAGCGGTTAGTGCCTGACTTCGTTACTGCGTTAATAGTGCCGCCAGTAAAACCGTTGTACTCCACGTCGAACGGCGCCGTTTGTATCGACAGTGACTCAATAGCATCGTAAGAAATGGGCGAGCGCTGCGATGGATAACCATTTGCATTCAAACCAAATCTGTCATTCAACGCGACGCCGTCGATCGTTAACGAGTTAAAACGATTGTTCGCTCCGGCAATGGTCAGCTCTTTAGCGCCTCCACTCTGTACATTGACCGCGGCAAATGGATCAAGCTGAGCGGCGTCTGTGATGTCTCTATCGATGGAGATAACTTCTTGTAAGGCTTTCAGGCCCAGCGATGTACTGAGGCCATCATTACGAAAACCATCGTCACCTAGCGCCTGTCCGATCACCAGCACCTCCTCTACCGCGCCGTTTGCTCGCACACTAACGGGTAGATTAAGTGCGGAGTCCAAACTCAGATAAACATCATCAATCTTCACGTCTTTGAAGTCTGGGCCTGACACCTCAATGGAGTAGGGACCTCCAACACGAAGGCTTCTCGCAGAAAACGATCCACTGGCGTTGGTGGTGGTAGTTGAGACCGTACCTGAAGGCGTGTGCGTAATCGTAATCGACGCGTTCGCAAACAACTCGCCAGTGTCGGCGGCAACGTTACCGCGAATCGACGACGTCGTCGTATTTGCAAACGCGTTAACAGACACGCCGAGCGATATTGCTATCGTTACAGCGGCGGAAATGTACCTCAGGGATTTGAGCATTTACTTAACCTCTTTAGCTGGGAAAATTGTTGGCTAGCGGCTTTAGACTAGGCAATCATTACTCTCATGAAGCGCCAATCATAGGGCGCACAAATTACAGAATTATGTTCAAACAAGGCCGTGCGATTGCAGGCTGCATTTTGCGGCGATCTTCGGGCCCTCGTCTCAGATAACTTTTCAGTCAAGGGTCATCAACATTGGCTTTTCAAATGCGGCTAAACGGTTGAGATCGCCGCGCTCGACCACTTTAACCCAATCGGGGTTAGCAATCAGCGCTCGACCGACGGCGACCAAGTCGAAATCACCACGCTCCAACATTGCAATAAGTCGATCAAGCGACGCCGGCTTCGCCGCACTGAAGCCCACCTCACCCGGATTCGGAATAAAATCCGCATCAAGGCTGACACTGCCCACGGTAATTGTGGGTAATCCAGTCAATTTCTTGACCCAACCGGCAAGATTAAGGTCACTGCCGTCGAATTCAGGCTCCCAAAATCGGCGCTGACTGCAGTGAAACAAATCCACGCCGGCATCTACTAGAGGCTCAAGGAAGCCCGAGAGTGCCTCTTCGGTGTGCGCAAGACGAGCCGTGTAGTCTTGTTGCTTCCATTGCGACCATCGAAGAATAATAGGGAAGTCCTTTCCAACCTCGGCGCGACAGGCGGCGACGAGCTCTGCGACAAACTGACCGCGCCCTGCCATGGAGCCACCGTAAGTGTCATCGCGTTGATTGGTGCCCTCCCACAGAAACTGATCCAGCAGATAACCATGCGCACCGTGTATTTCAATGGCGTCAAAACCAATGGCTTGTGAGTCGCGCGCCCCCTTGGCAAAGGCGGCAATAACATCGTCAATATCGGCTGTTGTCATCGCATGTCGATTGACCTTTCCTGGCACATTCATGCCCGATGGGGCATAGCCGTCGACGTCGCCCTCGGGAAGCACACCGCGTTTACGCATGCCACCCACGTGCCAAAGCTGCGGCGCAATCTTACCGCCTTCTTGATGGACCGCATCCACAACGCGCTTCCAACCGGCGAGTCGCTCTTCCCCGTGAATATAAGGAACGCCTGGATAACCGCTGGCCGCAATGTGATCGACACAGGTGCCCTCGGTCACGATTAAACCCACACCACCCGCCGCACGCTTTCGGTAGTACTCGACATTACCGTCAGTGGGTGTGTTATCCGGAGACTGGTTCCGAGTCATGGGTGCCATAACGACACGGTTGCGAAGTTGAAGACCACCGACGTTGACCGGACTCAGCAGTGCGTCATGAGAGCTCATGGTGAAACCCTTGTTCAAAAAAGTGCGGGAAGCATAGACCTACTCAGCGTTTGAATGCAAAAAAAACAGCGGGTGAGCGTCGCGCCTTCGTCGTGGTTCAATAACACGCCCCAGACGTCTGACTGCCACTGGCTCGAGTACAGAAGGTAAGAGACACGAGGCAACATTAAATGCGCCATCTTCACTGGTTCAGATCGGACCTACGACTCAACGACAACCCAGCGCTTGCGAGCCACGCAGCCTCGGACTCACTGCTCTGCCTTTACCTGATGCCAAAGCCAAAGCCATGGTGCAACCTGACCGGCATCGGACCCCAGCGCGAGCGCTTCCTGCGCGAATCACTGATCGCGCTTAGGAACGACTTACAGCAAATGGGTCAGGACCTGCTGGTGCTTGAGGGATCAGCAGAGTTGGTGATCCCTCACCTCGTCGAGCGTTTTGCAATCACGGAAGTCAGCGTGAGTGACCATCCGGGCTGGGAAGAAAAATGCGCTGTTGATTACCTCACTGACAAACTGGATATACCCGTGCAGGTCCATCGCGGTAACACCCTCTTTGCTGAGCTTGACTTACCCATGACCCTGGACGACCTGCCTATGGTGTTCTCTCCCTTTAGGCGCAAAGTCGAAAAGCTCCTGGTCAGAGGACCTCGACCGGCACTAACGCATCTCCCCGCACCCCCGTCTGCACAGTTTGATGACATTCCTTTGTCGAACAATAAGCCGCACCCAGGGCTGCCTATTCCCGGCGGTCGAGCAGCAGGCCTGAGACGTGTAAAACAGTTTATTTTTGATGATGAAGCGATCACCACCTACAAAGCCACGCGTAACTGTCTCGACGGATTTGACGGGTCCAGTACCTTCTCGCCCTGGCTGGCTAACGGTAATTTGTCAGCACGAGAAGTTGCCCATGCAATTTTTAATTTTGAGCGCGAAAACACCGCCAACGAGTCAACTTACTGGCTATTCTTTGAGCTGCTATGGCGCGAGTTTTTCTACTGGCGCGCGCAGGCAGACGGAAAGTCGCTGTTTTCACTCTCAGGTAAAACGGGGAAGCCGAGGCGCTCGACGTTTGAGCCTCGCAACTTTGCTCGCTGGTGTGCGGGCGACACTAACCACCCGATTGTTAATGCGCTCATGCGCCAACTTGTCGCCACCGGCTGGATGAGCAATCGCGGCCGTCAAATAGTGGCAAGTTGCCTGATCAACGAACTGGAGGGCGACTGGCGGTTTGGTGCAGCCTTCTTCGAAAAACACCTCATCGATTACGACGTCGGCAGTAACTACGGCAACTGGCAATACATTGCAGGCGTCGGCAGCGACCCGCGCGGTGGGCGGCGCTTCAATCTCGAAAAGCAGACGGCGGACCATGACCCGGATGGCACCTTTGTTGCAAAGTGGGGCGGTGTTCGCCCCTTGCAACCTGACTTCATCACCGACGCCGCAGATTGGCCGATCGACAGTGAAAAAATCTGATCTTCCCACCAAAATCTGCCCGGTCTGCGATCGTCCCTTTGCTTGGCGGGCAAAATGGCGACTCAACTGGGAGTCAGTCGTCTATTGCTCGAAGCGTTGCGCGAGTCGTCGCTACACCCTAAAGAATAAGCCTTAAGTCCACTGATCGATCATCTGGTCGGCCCATTGAACAATCACCGCGCGCTCTTCGGGGTCGCGCTTGCGCCAATTGCCGACGACCAAGCCCATTCTAGGATTTCCGCCAAACCGATCGAGATGCTGGTCGATGAAGCGCCAGTAAAGGCTGTTAAACGGACACGCGTCTGGCCCCGTGACTTTAGTAGGCTTGTACTGACATTGCTGACAGTGGTTCCCCTGCTTCTGAATGTACTTGCCACTCGCTGCATAGGGCTTGCTTGCAATAACAGCATTGTCTGCGTACAGGGCCATTCCCAAGGTATTGGGAAGCTCGACCCACTCGTAGGCATCCACATAAACCCCGAGATACCAGTCGCAGACCTCTGCAACATCGAGTCCCGTGAGCAATGCGAAGTTTCCAATCACCATCAATCGTTGAATGTGATGGGCGTAACCGTGGTCTAGTGACTGTTCGATAGCACGACTCAGGCAGCGCATTTCGGTCTTTGCGGTCCAAAAGTAGTTGGGTAGCGGTCGATTGGCGGACAGTGCGTTCCTGTTTTTGTACTCGGGCATGAGCAACCAATAAATGCCTCGAATGTATTCGCGCCATCCCAAAATTTGACGGATAAACCCCTCTGCAGTGGACAGCGAGCATGCTCCCTGTTGCCAGGCCTTTTCAACCTTCTCGCAAACCTCCAGTGGCTCGAGGAGGCCACAGTTGATGTACATGGAAATGAGCCCGTGAAATACCCAGGGCGACTCTTCAACCAAAGCGTCTTGATACGTACCAAAGTCAGCGAGTGCGTGCTCCAAAAACCAATCGAACTGACGGCCCACTTCTTCTCGCGTCACAGCAAGACGAAAGTGGGAAAGGTCTCCGGGGTTTTGGGGAAAGTGCGTGTTAACGGCATCAATAACCTCCCGGGTAATCGCGTCAATCGGCGCGTCCTCTCGATCTGGAATATCGCGCTGGTTTCGCCAACCGGCCCGATTATCGGCGTCGTAATTCCACTTACCGCCCGCCGGCTCAGAACCCTCCATTAAAAGCTGGTATCGCGCTCGCATCTTTCGATAAAAGAATTCCATGCGCAGCTGCTTTTTACCGTCTGCCCATGCTGCAAAGTCCGCATGAGAGGCTAAAAACCGGTCATCCTCTAAGACAGAAACTGGCATTTTGAGCGTGTCTTGCCAACCGCGAAGTTCGTCCAACAACCGGTACTCGCCGGGCTCACAGACGAGCAGTTCGCTCACGTCATACGAATCGAGGGCCACCCTCACCGCCATTTCAAGACTCTGCACACGTTGATCAATGGTGATGTAGTGGACGCGATGACCGGAAGCTTGAAGTTCATCGCGAAAGTGGCGCATCGCTGAAAATAAGAGCGCGATCTTGTGGCGGTTATGCCTGACGTAACTCGCCTCCTCCCAAACCTCGGCGAGCAAAATAACATCGATGCCGGGACGCGCCTGACGAAGTGCGGGCTGTCGTGGGCTCAGTTGGTCGCCAAGGACCAAAATTAGCTTTGAATCATTCATGATAGACCCTACGAAGCAGTCGCCTGTTCAGACGCATTGATAGGGCGGATAAGGGTAGACAAGACTATGTCGGCGTCGGCGCGGTTAAGCGCCCGTTTTAGGAGGTCTTCGAGGCGCATGAGCATAACCTGCGGACTGAACCTCGCCAAATAGTGCCGCAGACACCGAGCGCCTCAACGTAGTCTTTGAGGCGCTACAAAGTTGCTTCTAAATTGAGCTGTTACAGCGCATCGAGCAATAACGGTGCAAGACGTTTCCGATGATGCATGGCGTCGCCAAATTGCTGCTGACTCCACGCGGCTCTGCGAATGAACAGCGAAGAGTCACACTCCCAGGTAAAACCGAAGCCGCCGTGGAATTGAACCGACCGATCACCCGCGTACTGAATAGTGTCCGACGCTTGGGCCTTGGCCATGCGGCACGCGACCTCTGCTTCTGAGCTCAGCGGACCCTCGCCGATCTCACTGGAC
>CBFHJX010000092.1:0-5901 GCA_965656285.1 Luminiphilus sp.
CGCCTTTCGTGTCCACTCACCCAAAGGTGAGTCGAGCAAGACTTTCGTAAACCTCACCTTGCCCGAACACGGGTATTTGCAATCCATACGCAGTGTCGTCGCCGCCGTCGGCTTTTCCACGACTCTAAAGTCGATGACCAGAGCGCCACCAGCCTCGTTAAGGTCTGTCAAATCGGTGGGGTATTCTGACTGCATATAGACCAGTGATAGATCGCCGTCCGATTCCGCAAAGGTGATGCGCCGACTGTCCTCCTGCACCACGCGGTCAATTGATCTGATCACAACACTGCCGCTGGAGGATTGAGCAACACTCGATGTCACTTCGACAGTCCAGTCACTTTTGTCGCCTGTAAATAATTTCCAAGACCCACGGGGCCCGCCTTTAAAGACCTCTTGGTCAAGACTGTTGTCAGCGCCAATTAGCTCTTCAGAGAGTGCCGACCACACCACGTCTTGCGTCACCGACAAACCAAACCCAATTGGAAATACGAACTCGTCGACCGGCATGTCACGATCTCGGGCGTTGACGTCAAGCGCGGGCCACGGCATCGGCAGCTTACCCACAAAGTCAAACTGCACCCCGTTGTTGGTATCTCGCAGCAACACGTCGGCAACACCTTCACCTTCTGTACCGGGCAACCACGAAACCACAAACGCATCACTCTGATTTAGCACGTCGTTTATCCACATGGGACGACCGGTTAGAAACACGGCGACTACCGGAATACCTTTCTCCACCAACGCGTTAATGAGTTTGCGTTCGCCGCGCTTGTCATACCAAGCAACCGTGTATATGTCTCCCTGCATTTCAGCATAGGGCGTCTCTCCAAAAACCACGACAGCCGCATCGACATCGGCGTTAACGTCGCGGACAATCTTCCCCCCCGCCCTACTCACCTGACGCTCAAGACCGTCAAGGATCGAAGTGCCGCCGGGAAAGTCGCTGTTGCTGTTACCCGTACCTTGCCAACTGACCGACCAGCCGCCGCTTTGCTGCCCAATATTGTCTGCACCTGGGCCGGCTACTAAGTAGGTTCCGCTTGGCGAAAGCGGCAGGAGTTGATTCTGATTTTTGAGCAACACCTGGGATTTTCTGACCGCTTCTCGCGCAATATTTCGATGGTCAGGGTGCCCAACCTGATCCTCGTACTGGGCGGCCAAAGAGGATGGCAACCCTCTTTTAAACAGCCCCGCTTTTATTTTCATGGTCAAAATATTTCTGACCGCCTCATCAATACGCGCCGCAGAAATTTCCCCAGACTCCGCCTGCGCAAGCGTGTTGTGATAAAGCGATTTCCAATCGGTGGGGACCATGATCATGTCAATCCCAGCATTAACCGCTTGGGCGCAATCATCATTTGTACACCCCTTTACTTCACCCACACCGTGCCAGTCGCTCACCACCATTCCCTCAAAGCCCATGTCATCTCTGAGCAGGTCAGTGAGAATGTCCTTGCTACCGTGAATTTTCTCACCGTACCAACTGTTGAAAGAGGACATCACACTCATGACGTCTTGTTCTATCGCTTCGACATAGCCTTGCCCATGAATCGCCACCAACTCGTCCAAGGGCATACTCGTGTCACCGCGATCATCCCCTCGCAGTGTCCCGCCGTCGCCAATAAAGTGTTTTGCCGTTGATGCAATCCCTTCCGCTTGCATGGCCGTGACAATGGGTGCCACGAACGACGCCGCAATGGCAGGCTCCGAACTGAATGATTCGTAAGTTCGCCCCCAGCGCGCGTCTTTGGCCACAGCGACTGTGGGCGCGAAGATCCAGTCGATGCCTGTCGCTTTAACTTCGCGTGCTGTCGCAGCAATGATCTGACTCACCAGCTTAGGGTCTCGTGTCGCACCCAGACCGATGTTGTGCGGAAACAAGGTAGCGCCCATTACATTGTTGTGCCCATGCACCGCATCGGTACCCCAGATAATCGGGATGCCCGAACCACCGACACTGGTATCGACCGACGCAGCATAATAGGCGTCCGCAAGCTCAACCCAGTCTTGAACCGAGGCGTATTTGTTCTCCTGAGGAAATGCACCTCCCCCATTGAGCACACTTCCCAAGCCATATTCGAGAACGTCCTGAGGAGTGACGTCACGAATCTCTCCCTGAATCATTTGCGCCACTTTCTGCTCAAGCGTCATGCTCGACACAATGTCATCGACACAGGCCCTGCGCGCCGCCTTTTCTTCTGCGCTCGCCGCGCAGGATAAATCCAAAACCGCGCTAGGTTCTGGCGCTTGGCACCCCACCAACGATGCCGCGCCGACAGCAACCACTGCTGCTAATCTCTTTAATTGCACACTCTTTCCCCAGTCTCGTTCTAATCCGAAGTGCAGTCGTAACCCGCGATGCTTGCTGCGAATATCACTTGTTGATGGACTCACTAAAACGTTATGTCCTGCGTATTACGCCGTTGTGTCGCGCGTGTTTTCCCACACCGGCAAAACTACTGCGTCATACGCCACTGATGCACGGTCTTTGCGACAATAAGGTCAATACAAAAGCTCAAATGGACGACTGACGAACAACCACCAAATTAGTCGTCATAAGCTTTCGTGAGGCCCTTAAAATATCGGTATTAGACGGTCTCAGTCGTCTCAAATTTAAAAGGGCGGGCGGTGCTTCCCATTTACCGCACCGACGTCCCGACTTATCTCAAGGTCCCTGTCCTACCGCAGGCGCTCGTGGGATGTTAGCGTCTGCAAATTATTTCAAACTAATAACTAGTCGGGGTTACTCCAAACATGGATCGTCACTTGTTTGCTAAAAAACGCGTATCACTCGCGGTATCAGTTGCGCTAGGCGCAGTCGCCGCTGCACCAGTTGCGGCGCAAGAGAGCGACAGCGCTAACAGTCAAATCATGGAAGAAGTCGTGGTCACCGGTATTCGATCAAGTCTGAAGCGTGCGATGGACACCAAGCGAGACGCCACGGGTGTTGTGGACGCTATTACCGCCGAAGACATCGGCGACTTCCCTGATACTAACCTTGCCGAAGCGCTTCAGCGTATTACTGGTGTAGCCATTGACCGAGACCGTGGTGAAGGCGCACGCGTCACCGTTCGTGGTTTCGGAGCCGACTTCAACTTAGTCACGCTGAATGGTCGACAGATGCCAACTCACGGTGGTTTAGGTCGATCGTTCGACTTTGGTGATATCGCGTCAGAAAGCGTCTCTGGTGTAGAAGTCTATAAAACGGCTCAAGCCAGTGTGCCAACGGGCGGAATTGGTGCCACGATTAACGTGCTGACCTCGAAGCCATTAGACAACCCTGGATTAACTGCGTCATTGAGCGCCAAAGGGGTCAAGGATCAGAGCTCATTTTCTGGCGACGATTGGACGCCAGAAGTTGCCTTCCTCTTGTCGCAAACTTTCTTAGACGACACCGTGGGTATTTCGATCACAGGTAGCTTCCAAGAGCGACAATCAGGGCAAGCCTCTGCCTCCAACGGAAACTGGCTTGAGCGCGACGGTGTGGGTATTCCGGATAACGGACAGCAAATAAACGGCCCCTCGGCTGGCGACATCGTGGGACTCCCGCAACAGCAAACTTACTCACTCGACGAGTGGGACCGAGAGCGCACCAACGCTCAGGTTACGCTCCAGTGGAGCCCGATTGAGACGTTAACTGCGACCCTAGATTACACCTACGCAGAGCTGGACCTTCGTCACACGGCGAATAGTTTAGGCGCCTGGTTCAGCCCTTCAGGCCAATCCGGCAACTGGATCGACGAAGACGGCGTCGTGAGTCCACTGGTTTACACCGAAACAAATAATCAACCTGACCTGTCGATGGGTGCGTTTTCTGACGCATCAATTAACGAGCGAAAATCACTGGGCTTCAATATCACCTGGGATCCAACAGACCGACTCAGCTTGGCGTTGGATTACCATGACTCGGACGCAACACGGGACCCCAACAGCGTTTACGGCAGTTCAGGCCAAGTATCAATGTCGATCTTTGGTCGAGAGCTGACGTCCGTTGACTATCGCACTGAACTTCCAGTGTTGACAGTGGGTATGGCTGAGCCTATCTCGCCCGACGATCTGCAAATTTCTGGATCAGTGTTTAACAACTACTGGGCTGATATGAACATCGAGCAGACCCAGTTCGACGGTTCGTTTGAACTCACCGACACATTGGTGCTGGACTTTGGCCTTGCTCAAACTGAAGTCGAAAATTATTCCGCGTCATCGAATGTTCAGCGTAATACCTGGGGTCAGAACCAAACGTCTGCGTTTGGCAGTGTCGCTGACCTCGTCGTTCCAGCCTCGCTTGCTGGCGTTTATAGTGAGTTGGCCGGTGGCGATCAGGTAAATCTCAACTTCTTCATGGCAAATATGGAAGATCTAGCGCAACGCGCCGAGTTCCTGCAGAACCTGTCTGAGAGCAACCCAATGCACCTCGCACAAGCCAGTACGGGAGGCGACTGTGGCACGGGCTTCTGTCCGAGCTCAACACCGGATTCTGCTGACAACTTCAGCGAAGATAGCAAAGCTGCTTACTTACAGCTGAACTTCGCCGGTGAGATCATTAATCGTCCGTTTAACGTACGAGCAGGTGTGCGTTATGAAGAAACGGAGGTGGTATCAAGCACCGCGGCACAGGCCTACGATCGTGTCGAATGGCGCTCTACCAACGAATTCGAAATCATTCGAGCCGAAGGCTCAGTACCTTCATCATTAGAGGGCGAGTATGACTTCACACTTCCTTCTTTGGACTTTGATATTGAGTTGACCGACAACATTGTTCTTCGTGCATCAGCAAGTCAAACACTGGCGCGCGCAGGCTACGGCTCGTTGGTTGGCACGCTCAACTTACCCTCGATTACGCGAGTCGATCAGGGCATTCCTGGTGAGGCCATTGCATCAGTGGGCAACCCCGGCCTGCTCCCCTACGAATCTGATAACTTTGATTTGTCACTCGAGTACTACTACGGAGACGCAAGTTATGTCTCAGCCGGGTACTTCGACAAGAATGTACGAAACTGGATTGCGGGTGGCGTACTTGAAGACGTCGTGCTGAACGATCAGCTTGCTTCTCCAGGTCTCGGCCCGCTTTACAACGACGCAGCCGCAGCCCTTCAAGCACAAAATGGTGCTTACCCGGGTAACGCAGAAATTCGCGACTACATCTTTGCAAACTTTGCCGACCAGCCTGGTGTTGACGCCGTTAATCAAGTCATTACCGGCGTCGTTGGTCGTGATGACGCAGTTCCCTTCAACGTCAACACGCTCACAAACAGTGACCGTGAAGAAAGTATCGACGGTTGGGAGCTGGCGTGGCAGCACAACTTCTGGGACACCGGTCTCGGTTTTATCGCCAACATGACACTGGCTGATGGGTCTGCTGTATTTAACAACCAGTCCAACGACAGTCAGTTCGCACTGGCGGGATTGTCAGACACTCGGAACTTTGTATTGTTCTACGACAAATACGGTCTGCAAGCTCGTGTAGCGTATAACTGGCGCGACGGTTACTACACAGGCGGCGACACCAAGCCCGGCTATCAGACCGAGTATGAGCAGTGGGATGGCAACATCACCTACGAAGTATCAGACAGCATGGTCGTTTACGTCGAAGGCATTAATCTAACCAACGAGACATTCCGATCGCACGGGCGTAGTACTTATCAAACTTACGGCGTAGGTCAGATTGGTGCTCGTTACAACGTGGGTTTCCGCTATAAGCTGTAAGTTTAAGATCAATTACTTACTCGATAAAACCGCCTTCTGGGCGGTTTTTTGTTTTTGTAAAAACAACAAAGTCTTACACTCAGGTACCTGTGTGGATGAGAACGTGCATTGATGACTAAAGACATCAAAAACATCGTAATTGTAGGCGGCGGATCCGCAGGGTGGCTCGTTGCCAGTATTCTGGCAGCTCGCTTT
>CBFHJX010000093.1:0-5604 GCA_965656285.1 Luminiphilus sp.
ATGTCTCCCTATCAACCCTGTCGATGACGAAGCAAATGCAGAGGATGATGCTGAATCATGCAGTCTATGCGACGTTGTAGCGCAGGCAACCGGCGATGTTAATCTGACCATAACTTCTGGAGACTTCAGTGGAAGAGGCGTGGCCAAGGCAAGTACGTCATCCAATACAAAAGCGGTAAACATTCCTTCGTTAGGCCGAAAGAAAAAGTCTTCACAAGGTCAAAAGCCATCGAAGGATGCGTCTAAGAGCAAAAAACTGGAAAAACTGGAAGCCCAACTTGCGAAATCAATCGAAAAAGATTCGAAGAAAGGCAAGGAATCCCGGCAAACACAACTTCTGAGGAGCGCTTTAGCGAAACTGAGTGAGCGTAAGTGAGTTATCAAACCCATATTGGAAAACGAAAATGAAAAAGTCAAACGTATATATCATCCTCGCATCGCTGATCTTCATGTCCAGCTGTGCCACTCTAGATAATAATTTGGTGACCTCCGAATTCACGACAACAAGTAAGATTTACAGGCTTAATGTCGGAATGAGCGAGCAAGCAGTCATCAATGGCCTCGCCGTACAACCCTACGAGATATCTTATGATCTGAACTCAGGGGAGAAGGTGCTGATTTGGAATTACAAGAAGCCGCATCATGAAGTTCGTACCTCGAAAGCAAATTCCGAAATGGCCCTAAGCCCTCAGACGCCGCTTTTTAAAGAAGAAGGGGTTCTGTACGTCTATTTCAAAGACGGTATGATGAGCAATTACTATACGGATTCAGGTAAAAAAGAGAGCACAAATCTCATCAGGATGAATCAGCAGCTGAACAACTGATCAGACGAAATATTACTTCTAGCGAAAAGGCCCAAAACAATTGTTTTGGGCCTTTTTCTGTACTTACAAATTTGAAAGTTCAGTCCACATTACAGGCTTAACGTAGTCTAGGTAACTTGACATTATCTTTCGTATCCCCCTACTCCTCCGGGATGTCGAATTCGAGCTGGCGCTTGGCCAAGTCAGCGGCAACAACGCGCACAGCGATGCGCTGGCCCATCGCATATTCCCGTCCTTCGCGGGCGCCTATCAGCGCCTGACGGTCCTCCTCGTAGACGTAATAATCATGTGGCAACGCATCCTTCGAGACGAAGCCTTCGCATTTGTTGTCCTCAATTTCAACAAAAAGCCCCTTCGGGATGACGCCATTGACGATGCCGTAAAACGTCTCGCCAATGCGGGTCATGAGGAACTCGACCTGCTTGTATTTGATGGAGGCGCGTTCGGCCTCAGCCGCGCGTTTTTCCATGTTGGAACTGTGCTGACAAATGCCCATGAGCGCATCGGCCTGAGCTGATTTTCCACCGTCGATGTATTCCTGCAACAACCGGTGCACCAAGACATCGGGGTACCGGCGGATGGGACTCGTGAAGTGCGTGTAGAACGGGAAAGCGAGGCCGTAGTGGCCAATGTTGTTGGTGCTGTATTCCGCCTTGGCCATGGAACGAATCGCCATGGTCTTGACCACGTTTTCGGCGGTGTTACCTCCTGCTGCTTGAAGCAATTGCCTCAACGCTGACTCCGCATTGGCCGGACTGATTTTGGGCATTTCAAGACCAAACTTGGCAACGAATTTTCGCAGCTGCTGCAGCTTCTCGGGGTCGGGTTTGTCGTGGATCCGATAGACCGCCGTACGAGTCGCCTCTTCCCTTTTGCCTTCGGTGGTTCGAGGCTTGGCGAGGTAGCGGCTTACCCGCACATTCGCCAGCAACATGAAATCTTCGATGAGGCGATTGGCATCGAGCATCCGCTTAATCACCACGCGCAACGGCTTGCCCGCCTCGTCCAATTCAAACTTGACCTCTTCGGTATTGAAGTCGATTCCGCCAGCCTTGAATCGGTTGGCGCGCAACTGCACCGCCAAGTGCTGCAAGGTGTTCACCTCATCGGCGTACTTGCCTTTGCCTGTCTCAATCCGCTCCTGCGCTTCGTGGTAGGCAAACCGTTGATCGCTGTGGATGACCGATCGGCCAAACCACTCGCCTTTGATCTCGGCCTTGTCGTTCATTTCAAACACCGCGCTGAACGCCAATCGGTCCTCGTTGGGCCGCAGCGAACAGAGGTTGTTGGAGAGCACTTCCGGCAGCATTGGAATCGTGCGATCTACAAGGTAAACGGACGTCGCACGCTGGCGCGCCTCCTCATCCAACACCGTTCCTGGTTTGAGGTAATGCGCCACATCTGCGATGTGCACGCCGACTTCCCAGTTGCCGTTCTTGAGGCGCTTCAGCGACAGCGCATCGTCAAAATCCTTGGCGTCCACGGGATCAATGGTGAGGGTGGTCACATCCCGGAAATCCCGGCGGCGCTTGAGTTCTTCTGCAGGGACCGCATGCGGAATCGCGTCGGCAGCGGCGAGCACGTGATCGGGAAATTCATACGGCAATCCGTACTCTGCGAGGATGGCGTGCATCTCCACTTCATGATCGCCGGGTTTGCCCAAAATCTCGACCACCCGTCCCGCTGGCGCATCGCTCGGATCGTCCCAACTCACCATCTCAATGATGACCTTCTGCCCGTTTTCGGCGCCCTTCAAGTGCTGTGCACCGATGAAAAAGTTGGTGTGGAGCCGCTGGTCCGACGGATAGCCAAACGCATAATCACGGACTTTTTCCAGCACCACCACGTATTGCTTGCGTTGGCGTTCCACGATACGCGCCACCCGAGGGGTGTGCTTCCGACCGCGGCGCAACCAATCGACCTCGACCGTGTCACCCCAAAATGCCGTGCCCGTATAGCCTTTCGGAATGGAAATTTCATTCCCATCGGGCATCATGACAAATCCACGACCGTGGCGCGTCACTTGAATCGTACCAATCGCGCTTTCATCCTGCTGCATTTCCGCAAGGACAAATTTGCCGCGACCAATGGATTCCAGCCGACCGTCGCGGCCCATTTCTTCGAGCATCACCGAAATCTTCCGGCGCATGTCGTGGTTCAAAATGCCCAACGTGCTGGCCACTTGTTTGTGGTTCAACGGCTTGTTGGGCTGGCGTTTGAAGACCTCTAAAATTTCCTTTCGGAGCTGTTTGGGCGGGGTGCGTGATGCCATATGTGACAAAGATGCTACGAATCCACGCGCAATTGCGACCTTTGCAACCGCATGTCTACACGCACTTATCAACGTTGGGCGCCCAAACACTGGGACGAGTATTCCTTACTCGACTCGGGCCATGGAGCGCGATTGGAGAAGTTTGGAAAATTGACCCTCGACCGGCCCGACCCTTCCGTGGTCTGGTCCCGCGGCCGCAACAACCTCGAATGGCGCGACGCCGATTCACGTTTTGAGCCCACGAGTCGCACCAAGGGCAATTGGAGCCCCGCTGAGATTCGGCCCAAAGGCTGGCAAATCAATTACAAATCGCCGAAGCTGCAACTCCGGTTCCATTTGGAGATGACCAGCTTCAAGCACGTGGGCATCTTCCCCGAGCAAGCCGCCAACTGGGAGTACATCGTGGACAACGTGCAGGAAGGGCAAAAATTTCTGAACCTCTTTGCCTACACAGGTGGTGCATCGCTCGCAGCACGTGCAGCTGGAGCCGATGTGACGCACGTCGATGCCATTCGGCAGGTCGTGGATTGGACGCGAAAAAACATGCAGCTGAGCGGCCTCGACGGCATCCGTTGGGTGGTTGAAGATGCTTTGAAATTTGCCCAACGCGAGCAGAAACGCGGCAACAAATACCACGGCATCATCCTCGATCCACCGACCTGGGGATTGGGACCGAAAGGCGAAAAATGGAAGTTGGAAGACCAGCTCATTCCTCTTTGCCAGACTGTGGCTCAATTGGTGGAGCCCGGTGGATTCATCATCATGAATACGTACAGCGGCATCAGCCCTTCTGCCCTGGAAACCGTCTGGTCGCGCATCCTGCCCAAAGCAGAAAGCGAATGCGGTGAGTTGTGCTTGGAGGCCGAAGACGGCCACCTCATTTCCACCGGTAGCTTGATCCGAATCAAAACACGCCCATGAGCACCTCTTCATCCGCTTCCAGCGAATCTCCGATGCTCGGCCTCCGTTTGCCGACCGACCCGCGCTGGGTCGCCCTGGTCGAAACCAACATTTCCGAAATCCTAACGGACCACGCTTGGTGCGAGCAGAAAGCGGCTTCCAACGCCATTTCCATCATCGCGCGCTTTCCCGAGCACCTGGAATTGGTGGAAGAAATGACGCGCATCGCGCAAGAAGAAATCGAACACTTTGGAATGGTCGTTGAACGCATCAAAGCGCGTGGCTATGTTCTGGGTCCAGAGCGCAAAGACGACTACGTGGGCGAGGTGCTGAAATTCATTCGCCGCAAGTGCAGCCGAGAAGAACAGCTCGTAGATCGATTGCTTTTTGCCGCCATGATCGAAGCGCGTTCGTGCGAGCGGTTCAAGATGCTTTCTGAAAAAATCAGTGACCCCGAATTGGCTGAATTCTACCGCGAATTGATGGTGTCTGAAGCGGGACATTACACCACTTTCATCGGTTTTGCGCGCAAGTATGGCACCGGAGTCGACGTCGAATCCCGTTGGCAAGCCTACCTCGATTATGAGGCCTCCATCATGGCCAATTACAGCAAGAAAGAAACGATGCACGGGTAGCATGCGACCAAACGGCTTACTTTCGTCTCATGAAACGCCTGCTACTCCTCGCCCCTGTCGTGCTCATCGCCTGCAGCCAGCCCGAACCCGTCTTTACCGATGCCAATGATGTGCGTGACGCCATCATGCAAATTGAAAATGCGCAATTTCGAGTGCATCAGACCAATGCCCGAGAAGCCGATGATAGCAAGTGGGACCGAGACGTCGATTTGCAATGGGTTCGCACACACGCCGCGAAAGATTCTACATACGACATGGCTTGGATCATGGAAGATGCGTTCATCGAAGACGGTGATACCATCAGCTACTGGAGCCATCTGTGGGCCAATGAAGTCACCTCGTATCGAAGCGATAGCATCAAATTCGTTTACCCGATGGATCCCCGTAAAGAGCGCAACGGAAATGGAATCCGCAATTATTATGCTTCCCTCGCCTTACCAAAAGCGCTCACCGACAGCACTTGGTGGGCTGAACAAGTGAGCGATTCATCCGTTCAAGTTGTCTGGGAACATGTGCTCCCAACACGCTCGGCGCCCGAGCAGTTCATTCTCACTCGCTCGGCCATCCCTGATTCCACGTCTGATGCATTTCATCCCTTGTCTCGGACAATCAATCGATACGTCTTCCAAGCACCGACGGGTTTGCCTGTGCAGTTTGAACAATCTTGGTACGAGGGTGACATCATGTACGGCAGTGAAATGACCATGGAATGGACGTGGGAGGCTGTGAATCAGCCCGCAATCGCGAATGCCATTGCCGATTGGAAAGCTCCGGATTGGGCAAAGGAACCTGAGCCTGTCGACCCTTCTGTTGCCGGCGGAGGTGGAGGTGAAGATTGGTTCGAAGAAGCGATGGCTTCATTGCCCGCAATCGGAGACGAGGCACCGGCATTGTCAGGATTGGATTTGGAAGGTGAACCGGTGAGCCTGGAGGCCTTGAACGGTCAACTCGTGTACGTTGATTTTTGGTACAT
>CBFHJX010000094.1:0-5548 GCA_965656285.1 Luminiphilus sp.
GTTTGCTTGACGAGCCAGAGACCGAGGAATAATGTAACTATGCGGATTTGGGGATTTAGTCCGCAACTGACTGGTGCTTCTGCAGCGCTTTTGTTTGCGGTCCTTGGCTTTTTCGCCACCGTCGAACCCAGCCAGCGATTGACGCGGTATTTGAGGGGGGGGGAGTAAACATGAAATGGTCAAATCAAAAGCCGCCAGGCTTAGACGACATTTTTGATCGCCACGAGAGTCCGCACGCGATTGTTGGTGCCGCCGTCTCGGTAGTGGACGATCGCGCGAATGTTCAGCTGTCAGACGCTTTAAAAAGTACGCAGGAAGACGCAACAGCGCTTTATGTGCACATACCTTTTTGTCCGAGTCGTTGCTTGAGCTGTGATCATCTCACCATCGTTGAGCACGATCACAGGGCAATCGACCAGTACCTAGATTCGCTGAGAACAGAACTTTCTCTGATGGCTCAGTCATCAAGGGGCGCACTCTTGATTAACCGGATTCACATTGGGGGTGGTTCGCCAAACTATCTGAGCGATGGCCAAATGGCCAGGCTCATGGGTTCGATACATACCGCATTCACGGTGTCGCCAGACGCTGAAATTTCCATGGAAATTAATCCTCGAAGAACGTCTCGGTCTCAGTTGGAGTTACTGATGGGTCTGGGCGTTAGGAATTTACATCTTGAGGTTCGAGATGTAGACGCCAAGGTTCAAAATGAACTCGGTCGGACACAATCATTTAGTCTTCTCGAAGATGTGTACAGCATTGCCCGAGAAATGAATTTCGACAGTATCAACATGGACTTGGTATTCGGATTGCCCGGTCAAACATCGAAAACCATTAAAGGTAGCATTGCGTTGATCGCTGAGTTGGGACCCGACATGCTCGTGTGTCAGCAGTATACGCGCAGACCACAGCAGTTCCCTCACCAGGCAGCGATCGATGAACGCGCGATGCCCAGTCTCGCTGAAAAGCTCGCTATTTTTAATGCGGTCGCAGTGGGACTTGAGGAAGAGGGTTATGACTGGGTTGGATTGAACGCGTTCGTTCGCCCCGGTCACAAACTGGCAACGGCACAGCGAGAAGGCAGCTTAAGTTACAGTGCCTTCGGTTACGCAGAAACCCGCGTATCGCAAACTTTGGGCGCGGGTCTGGGTGCGGTTAGCGAGGTGGGTGATATTGTCGCGCAAAACTATATCGATATGGACGCGTGGCACATGGCACTTGATCACGGGCACTTGGCGACGCAATACATCATTGACGCCACTGACTTTGAGGTTACGAGACGGTCAGTGATGCGACGGTTGATGTGCAATACCGAGGTGCTGGTCTCGATGGTGGCACAGCCCGAGGTGCTTGGACTGTTAGAGTCGCTTGAGAATCAGGGTTACACACAAAAGCAGGGTAGCTCGGTTTATCTCACTACTCTGGGCCGCTCAGCCTTGCCGCACTTTTGGTCAGATTCTTCTCCGCGGTTTCGTTGGCTCTAATCCGCGGGCGTCAGTTTAAGTTCGGCAGCAAAGTCTTCTTGCAATCGCGCCCACTCTAGTGCGAACCAGGGTGTTGTGTTGATTCGATCGTTCGACAACCATTCATTCACTTCAGCGATGGGTAACCAAACCGTATTAGCAATCTCGGTGTTGTTAAATAGGGGTTCGGGTCGCCCCGGAACATGCCCGACGAATACGGAGCACAGCTCATGTTCACTTCCAAGGGCCTTGTAGCGTGCATGGTATTGAAATTTAAACAGATACCTCAGCGGCGACTCAAGATTGAGTTCTTCTTTGAGTCTGCGTGAAGTGGACTGGGTTAGGGTCTCGCCCTTTCTTGGGTGGCTGCAGCAGGTATTTGACCAATACAGAGGCCAGAGTGGCTTAAGGGCACTGCGTTGTTGCAGGAGTACTTCGCCATGGTCATTCAAAAGGAAGATCGAGAACGCTCGGTGGAGCTGGCCGTCGCCCTGGTGTGCAGATGCCTTTTCTTCGTAACCAATCACGACGTCATTGCTGTCAACGAGCATTAAAGGCTCGTTATCAAACGACACGATGTTGGAGTCAGTGGTCATGCGATTAGATAAAGGCTAGCTAAAGTCACGTGGTTAGAGTAAAAAGACCCACTCCTTGGGGAAGGACATATGAACTAAGCAAGTCGGGTGGAGATCGGCGATCGTAGCTCTGGGGGCAGGGTGATCGCGAAGTCCCGATTTAGTTCACATTGCAACGTCTGGGGGCAGGCGGTGCGTGGGTCGGAAAAAGTGGGCCTTTTAAGGGGCCCGATGTTATGACGGTACTTATTGCCGTGCCGGCGGTAACGCCTGCGCGTAGCTAGCAGGTGCAGCGTCAAATTCAACGAGCCAGTTGTACTTTTCAGAGCTCAACAGGACGAAGTGAATCAGAACTGCTACAGAGAAAAGGAAAACTCCCTGTGCCACTAATACCCGGCGGGGGTCAAAAATCATCCAGATTCTTGACATTCCTTGTGTTGTAATCATTTCATCTCTCCATTTAGAGTCACGACGATCCCACTTAGCTGGACAGTCGCAAGGTTTTTAGATGTGCCTGGTTCCTAAAGATTGAACCAAGGCTTGTAGGCCCATACTGCCCAGTGAGCTAGACTGGCGATTCCTACAAATACCCACATCCAGATTTCATAAGACTTCATGAACTCTTTCGCTTCCGCGTGAGTGAGTCCTGAAGGCCCTACTGTTTCGTCATTCATGGTTTTACCTCCCATGTAATAGTCACGATCTGTCGCAGCTCAGTAATAAATACCGTGTTACGACGTTCTTCATCGGGCCTCTGATGCAGGTGCATCTGGGGTCTGATGATCTTCCCGGAGAAATGCCTGTGCGAGCACACAACCCCGAGTAGATAAGTCCACACCTCGGTGTGGTAGTGAAGGCAGAGCAGAGGCCCTCACGAGAGTATTCATTCGCTTTCTGCCAAGCTTATTGATCGCCACCCGTAGTCATGTCTGCCGATACGTCGGCCTGTGGCTCCGGCATATCCATGCCCTCGTCTAAAGCCGCCTCAGGTTCAGACGAGGCCAGTCGAGCAAGGTTTGGGTAGTCTTTAATCATATTGGCGCCAAGAAGTGGCTTATAGGCCCCTTGGTGACAGGTTTCACAGTTGACTTTTTGTGCGTCGCCGAGCACCCCGAGTCGGTGAGGTGGCAACCAGTCAGTGGTGGGCTCAACGTACTCGTTATTCATTTCTCGTACCATACGAATGCCGTGCCACGCACGTACTCGAGTTGGCGCGCTCTCATCCCAAGAGAAGAAGGCGCGTGAGTTGTGGCAGTAGGTGCAGTTGACTCCGAGCGCATCGGAGAAGTGCATCATCAGACCGTAGCCCCACTCAGATTCTTTCATCGATACACCGCCGCCGTCACGCAACGCTGTAGTGCCCGCGTGCCGTCCATTGCGATCATCAAGTAGGTACGGAGTGAAGGGGTCAACCGGTAAAGAGCTCAGGCCTGCCGCGACTGACGACACGTTTTGCATTTGATTTTTCATGCCACTGGCGACTTTATGTCCAGGGTTTATGTTCCAGACATACTCAGGAACATTTTTGCCGCGGTGACAGGTATAGCAGGTCACACCTGCACCACCGACATGTTGATCCCAGTTCTCGTTCGCATTTTGGGTCATTTGGATCATGACGCGAGCGACCTTCTTGGTATACAAGGTGTCGGCTTCAAACCCCTCACCCGCGACGTGGCAGTAGTTGCAGCCTTCTTCTGGAGAGACCCATTGTGTGACTGCGACCATCAGGCGGGTAAATTCGCCGACGGAGAGGTCGCCCAGAACCTGTACGTTTTTATAGATATCACTGGCTTTTGGGCCCACGGCAGGGACCGCAGGAATCGCGTCGGGCACCCCGTTGTTGTCGGCCACGTCTTGGAGTCGGTCGGGGTCATACAAACCTTCCATGCCGGTTCCACGATAGCCCCACTGGCTAGACTCGGGTGGGGGCATCTCGCAACCACCTAAGAGCAGTGCCGTACCCAGACCGACAGTGGTCAGTAGTTTCGTCGTTAGCGTTTTCATTGCGCGCCCCCTGTCATGAGTGGATCGACGACGGCTTCGCCAACCATTGGATAGATGGGAACAAGCCCGTGCTTCATACCCCATAGGTACCAGTTCTCAACGACGGTCCCTGTTAGGATGATGCCGATACCGCCGGTAACGCAGGTCAGCACACCGAACCACCAGGCCCATTTGTGGATCGATTCCATGGAGGCGTTGAAACCCATGGTCCATCTCCAGAACAACGCGCCTCGTTCTGCGCCAGTGCCACGGTCTGTAATTTGATCAATTTCGCGGTCAGCCCCATAGCGACTGGTCGCCAAAATCGTTGCCCCGTGCATTGCAAACAACACCGCCGATCCGTAGAGGAAGAAGATGCTCCACATGTGGAAGGGGTTATAGAAGAGGTTGCCGTAGCGTAACGAGAAGGCAGCGGTCCAGTCGAGGTGAGGAAATATGCCGAATGGAACGGCCTCGGCCCAGCTACCCATCAGGATCGGACGGATAAAGCCCAGCACTAAATAAAGCCAAATTGCCGCTGCAAATGCCCACGCCATGTGATTGCCCATGCCAAGATTCTGTGCGAGTGCGAAGGTGCGGTACCACCACAGCAAGATCGACATGGTTAGGAATGCGCCGGCAATTAGCCACCACCCACCGTCATTGAGCGGAGGAAAAGAGAGTCCATACTGTGGACCGGGAGGTTCGAGTGCCAGCCAAGGCAGTTGACGAATGAACTCGATTGGGTCCCAGTTGACTGAGGCAAACATGTTCATGCCAATGATGAGGAATGCGAAAGTCCCCATGAAAAATGCGGCGACACCTACAGGGCCGAGATAGATCGGTCCAATTTGAGCGTCTCCTAGCTTGCCGGCCCAGTAGCTGTGCGTGAGGATGCCAGACCGGTCATCTTCGGCGTTCTCGAGGGGGACGCCGGCATAGTCCGGTGCCGAGACCTGAACTTGTGTAAAAATATTTTGATATTCAATCATCGTAATCGTCCCCTAATCAATACCAGATAGGCAGTGTGAGCCACCAGTTCCACCATTCAGGCCATCCGCGCGTCCAGAAAGGACCACTGATGACGATACAAACCGCGCTCCAAAATGCCGCGGATACGGCAACAAACATGCCGAGTCGATGGATGCCCAGTGCACCAATCGAATAGCCAATATCGTCGCGGAAGTAGGTGTTTTCGTGTTCGCCAGTCTTCACAGGTTCGCCGTCTCGCGGGTTAGTCGCCATGAGGATCAAGGAGCCGTGCATGGAGAGGGCAAGGGCGGTAGTGAAGAAGAACGTCACTGCTAACATATGTGCTGGGTTGTAATGGAAATGCAGGAACTGGTACCCCACGTTCGAAACCCAGTCGAGGTGACTCATGATGCCGTAGGGAAAGCCATGTCCCCAAGCGCCCAACAGCATGGGTCGAATGATCACCAGGGTGACGTAGGCCAGAACCGCGAACGAGAAGGCAAAAGGCACGTGAAGTCCCATGCCCAGTTTCCGAGAGATCTCTACTTGCCTAAG
>CBFHJX010000095.1:0-5526 GCA_965656285.1 Luminiphilus sp.
AGTGGCTAGCTGCTTAGCGCCCTGTGACGCCATGCCACCGCGGGGGTAGGCCAAGTACCTCACCTCTATGCCTCGACGGTTTAAGTCGTCCATCTCCTGGTGTAACTTACGGCAATAACCGCACGTAATATCGGTAAAGACCGTAATAAAGTCCTTGGCCGGCTCTGCCGGTGAAAAGACGATCATCTCATCAAGATCCAGTGCGCCAATCATCGCCAAACGGTCAGCGACACGACGAGTTTCAGTCAGGTTCGCCACCTCGGTATTCGTGACACGCAATAAGTCGCCATTGAGCAAGAGAAACTCCCCACTGCGCGTTGCGTAGAGAACGGGCCCGTCTTTAATCGACACCTCGATAAGTTGATCCGACTCAGTCGCTACAATGCGATCAATCGTGATCGAGCTGCCGACCATGATCGATAGGCCAGATTCCAGAAGAGCCCTCGCGTCTGCAAAGTTCTCTTGCTCTGATGCCTGCGCTAGGGGGGCAAAAAAGCATGTCGCGATCGCTGCGACATGACATAACCAACGGTAGATCGACTGTTTTTTCATTCTAACCTCTAGGGTGATGCTTTTCATGAAGCGCTTGCATTCGGCTTCGCGCGACATGGGTGTATATCTGTGTCGTTGTAAGATCACTGTGCCCCAGCAACATCTGCACGACACGCAAGTCTGCCCCATGATTAATCAAATGCGTTGCAAATGCATGACGCAGTGTGTGTGGGGACAGATTTGGATCGATACCCGCGCGCTTGGCGTAGAGTTTAATACGATACCAAAAGGTCTGGCGAGTCATGACTTTGCCTCGTTTAGACGGAAACAGCACATCACTCTGGCGGTCCCTCAATAGCTCCTGGCGAGTCAACCCTAAATAGTCGGTCACGGTCTCAATAGCTGCCTCTCCCAAAGGCACCAATCGTTCCTTTCCGCCCTTACCAAAAACGCGGACCACCCCTTGGTTCAAGCTTAACTGAGGCAATGTCAGACCCACCAGCTCAGACACTCTTAACCCACTAGCATAAAGTACTTCAAGCATTGCCAAATCACGATGCTCGACCACCACGGAGGGATCAGGCGCATTAAGAAGCTGGTCTACTTCAGATTCAGAAAGTGACTTGGGCAGAGGACGCGACGGTTTTGGGCGATCAAGATGCTGGGTTGGATCCGCACTGAGATCGCCCTCTCGGACCAAATATTGGTAAAAACTTCGGAGACTGGAAAGTAAGCGCGAGATAGAGCGATGTGAACTCCCTTGAGACAGACGCGCACCCAGGTAGGCTTGAACGTCGGACTCAGAGGCGGTCAGCGCATCGCCTCTGCTCTGGTCGAGCAACCAGGCATTTAAACCTTGAACATCACGGCTGTAGGCTTCGCGTGTATTGTCGCTGAGACCACGCTCGAGCCAAAGGGCCGTGGTGAAGCGCTCAAGTTCGGAGGAGATGAGGCGACCCACTTGATGACCTCGCCCTCAATTCACTGCTTACGACAGCTTTTCCTTAATACGAGCCGCCTTACCCGAAAGCTCGCGGAGGTAATAAAGCTTCGCCTGACGAACATCACCGCGTCGCTTAACGGATATCGAGTCAAGTAACGGACTATAGGTCTGGAAAGTCCGCTCAACACCAACACCGTGAGAGATCTTACGAACGGTGAACGCTGAGTTGACACCGCGGTTACGCTTGCCAATGCAGACGCCTTCGAACGCCTGTAAGCGCTCTCGAGTACCCTCTTTGACTTTCACCTGAACAACAACAGTGTCTCCTGGGGCAAACGCAGGGACTTCCTTAGACATCTGCTCGGCGTCGAGCTCTGCAATAATTTTGTTGGCACTCATGGCTATCTCCTCGGCTTTCTGCTCAGTTCATCTGAGCAGTGGCACTCTTTAATCACTCGTTGCAAGTCTAAAAGCGCTCGTTTTAAGCGCCTTCATCGCTAGGGAATAAGTCCCAGCGACGAAGCAATGCTTGCTGCTCTACTGTAAGCGCAGATCGGCTTATCAAATCCGGTCTGCGATCGAGGGTGCGTCTCAATGACTGCGCAGAGCGCCAATCGGCGATGCGCGCATGGTCTCCACTCATTAGCACTGGCGGAACAACCATCCCTTCGTAATTCTCAGGGCGCGTATAGTGCGGACAGTCGAGCAATCCGTCAACAAAAGAGTCCTGTTCTGCGGACATTTCATCACCTAAAACACCCGGAATGCGACGAATTAACGAATCCATCACTAACATCGCCGGAATTTCACCACCGCTCACGACAATGTCACCGATCGACAGCTCTAAATCCACCTCTTTTGAGATAAACCGCTCGTCAAAACCTTCATAGCGACCTGCGACAAAAATTAATGCTTCGTGTTGCAACAAGGTCTCGAGCATTTTTTCGTTCACCAGTTGTCCCTGCGGACTCATAGCGATCACGAGAGCCTTCGAACCCAACCGAGCACGGGCTTCGTCCACTGCGGCGGTCATGGTCGGCGCTTTCATTACCATACCCGGACCACCCCCGTAAGGTCGATCGTCTACGGTTCCGTGTTTGTCCGATGCAAAATCTCTGGGGTCTATTGTTTCAAGGCGAAATCGACCGTCACGAGCCGCGCGTCCGGTAACGCCCCACTGGGTGATTGTTGAGACCATCTCAGGAAAAATACTCACGAGGGCAAAGGCGTTTAACGCCACGCGATCAATCATCAGGATGCCAACGTACAGTGATCGTCTGATTGTCTAGATCAACCCGGTCGATAACATCGGGTTCCAGCCAAGGAATCAACCGTTCACGATCATCCACACTATCCGCAGTGGCTCGAACGACCAAGACGTCGTTGGCGCCCGTATCCAACAAGTAATCAACAACACCCAAGCACACCGTCTCTTGCGCGTGAACACTCTCGACACGGCAACCTTCAAGATCGCGCCAGTACAGCTCACCCGCCGCAGGTGACGGAAGAGAGGACTCCGGTATCGTTATGCTGTAACCCCTGAGGCCCTCAGCCTGATTGCGGTCGTCAACGCCAGCCAATTGGGCAATGTGGCCCTTGCCTTGGGCACGCACACTGAGCAGACGCACAGGCCTCGTCGTCTTACCCGACGGATCATCTAGCTGTGGCGATAAAAGTGAGGGGAGGAGGCTAGGCTCGCTGAGATTGACTCTAAGCTTCACCCAGCCCTTGATTCCGTAAACACCAACGATAGTGGCGACCGCCAGTCGGTGTTGCGTGGCGTCTGAACGCGCCACGTCGGGCTTACGCTGCCGCGGCTGCTTCGGTTGCCGCTTCTTTTATCAATCGAGCAACGCGCGGTGACACTTGGGCACCCTTTGCAACCCAAGCTTCGATGCGACTTGCATCAATGCGTAGACGCTCTTCCTGCCCTCGAGCAATCGGGTTAAAAAAGCCAACGCGCTCGATGAAGCGTCCGTCACGCGAGTTGCGGCTGTCCGTAACAGTCACGTGATAGAAGGGGCGCTTTTTTGCACCACCTCGTGAGAGACGAATTGTTACCATGACTAAGTCCTAAAGTGTTTGCGCCGCAGGGTTTTCCCACAGCAAAATTTAAGGTGCCGAATCGTACATTAACCCTGCTCAGGTTTAAAGGCCTGTGAAGAGGAATATTAACGCCTTGGGAACCCTGGAGGCATTCCACCGCCTGGTGGCATTCCACCACCTCCCATCATACCGCCCATTCCACGCATCATGCGTTGCATTCCACCGCCCTTCATCTTCTTCATCATTTTTTGCATCTGCTTGTGCTGCTTTAGAAGACGATTCAAGTCTGGCACCGCCGTTCCCGAACCTGCGGTAATTCGTCGCTTTCGCGAGGGGTTAATCAAATCAGGGTTTTTCCGCTCTTTAATCGTCATGGAGTTGATGATGGCCTCCATACGATCAAACTGTTTCGTGTCTAATTGCGACTGCGCCGCCTGCGCCATGCCGCCCATACCGGGCATCTTGTCGAGCATCGCGCCAATACCACCCATGTTTTTCATTTGTTGCAGCTGATCCCGGAAGTCTTCTAGATCGAAGCGCCCCCCTTTTTCAACTTTCTTCGCGAGACGCTGCGCCTTTTTTTGGTCTACGTTTCTTTCGGCTTCTTCTATCAGCGATAGAATGTCACCCATTCCCAATATTCGTGACGCTAAGCGATCGGGGTAAAACGGCTCCAGTGCGTCAGTCTTCTCTCCAACGCCCATGAACTTAATAGGCTTACCGGTTACGGATCGGACCGACAGCGCCGCACCCCCACGCGTATCCGCATCTACTTTAGTAAGGATGACTCCCGTCAGTTCCAACGCGCGGTCAAATGCACTCGCGGTATTGACCGCGTCTTGACCTGTCATCGCGTCGATAACAAACAGGGTTTCAACGGGGTTGATGGCGCGATGCAACGCACTGATCTCATCCATCATCTCGCTGTCGATCGCCAATCGACCCGCCGTGTCCACCAGCAACACATCGCTGAACGCTGTCTTCGCATTCTTAAGGGCCCGATTGACAATCTCGACAGGCTGCTCATCGGTCGATGACGGCTCAAATCGAGCACCCACCTCCTCGGCGAGCGTTTCAAGCTGCTTAATGGCTGCTGGTCGATAGACGTCGGCACTGACCACCGTGACCTTTTTCTTTTCGCGCTCCACGAGGTAGCGGGCCAGCTTGGCAACGGACGTCGTTTTACCCGCCCCCTGCAGTCCAGCCACCATAACCACAGCGGGCGGCTGTGCTGCAAGATTTAGCTTCTCGTTTGCCTCGCCCATGACACTCTGAAGCTCTGACTGGACAATCTTCAGAAAGACCTGACCCGGCGTCAGACTTGACGTAACCTCAGTACCTACGGCTCTTTCTTTCACTCTGTCGGTAAAATCTTTCACCACAGAAAGTGCCACGTCGGCTTCTAAAAGCGCCATTCTGACGTCTCGAAGCGTCTCTCGAATATTGTCTTCGGTGAGTCGGGACTTTCCCGCCATGGCCTTCAGACTGGCCGATAAACGTTCACTTAAGCTTTCAAACATGCCACTTCCTATTTCGAATAACCGTGCCGCAAGCGATGGAAGCGCGTATTATACGCGTAAGAGAGAGAAAAAATTAGGGGAGTCGGCGGTAGCGATGCCTGACAGCGAAATCAGTCAACTACTTGCGTTAATATCAACAGGCGCGGCCGCGCTCTACTTGTACACGGCTGCTCGTCAGCTGTTGCGTCTCGAAAAACGTGAGGACACCCTTCCTAAGGCCGTTTTGGTTCCAGGACTATTGGCCCTCGCGCTACACGGATTGGTGATCTACACGGGTACAACCTCGGTGAGCGCCAGCTTTGGGTTTTACAAGGTGGCCTCGATTACCTTTTGGCTCATGGGCGTGTTAAGCGTTGCTATTGTTATAGCCAGACCCATGCAAACACTATTAATTGCCATTTTCCCATTAGCGGCGATCTCGCTTTTAGTGGCAACGCTCACACCAGAGACTGCCCGTCCCATGACTGAGACGCCGCGTGGACTCTTGCTGCACATTTCTACATCAATCATTGCCTATGCCCTTTT
>CBFHJX010000096.1:0-5509 GCA_965656285.1 Luminiphilus sp.
CGAAGCTCGGCTTCAACTACAAAAGTGTCAGACATGGTCTGTCTCCTTTGGAAAAACACTCAAGACTTGCGACCGGTCCTAGAGTGCGTGGGTTTACGCTGAATTATGAATCAAACAGCGCGCTAATAGATTCTTCGTTACTCACTCTGCGAATTGACTCCGCTAAGAGATCAGCAATGGTGAGTTGGCGAATTTTCGCAATCGTTTTTGCCTCAGCGCTCAATGGGATCGTGTCAGTAACAACCAATTCATCGAGTTCCGAGTTGCGAACATTTTCAAGCGCTTTCCCCGACAGGACCGCATGCGTGCAGTAAGCCACGACTTTGGTGGCACCGCGTTCCTTGAGCGCATTAGCGGCGGAGCATAGCGTGCCGGCTGTATCGACCATATCGTCGACCATGATGGCCGTGCGGCCTTGGACGTCTCCGATCAAGTTCATGACCTCGGACTCATTGGCACGAGGACGACGTTTATCAATAATGGCCAATTCCGCCTCGTCGAGCTGCTTGGCAATGGCGCGAGCGCGAACCACACCGCCTATATCGGGCGACACAACGACCACGTTTTCATACTTACTGGCGACAATGTCATCGTTGAGTATGGGCGAGGCGTACACGTTGTCTACCGGACAGGTGAAGAACCCTTGAATTTGCTCGGCGTGTAAATCCACGGTTAACACGCGATCAACGCCCACGCTGACCATCATGTCTGCAACCACTTTGGAGGAAATCGGCACTCGAGAGGATCGTACCCGTCGGTCCTGACGTGCGTAGCCAAAGTAGGGGACCACAGCGGTAATCCGACTGGCCGATGCGCGACGCAACGCGTCAATGATCAGCAATAGCTCCATGAGATTATCGTTTGTGGGCTCGCAGGTGCTCTGCAGGACAAAAACGTCTTTGCCACGAACGTTTTCGTTGAGCTCAACCGTGACTTCTCCGTCCGAGAACTTACCGACCTTTGCACTACCGATTTCAAGGTACAGCCGGCTCGCCACCTTTCTTGCGAGATCGGTGTTTGAGTTGCCGGTAAAAACCATCATTTTCGAAGACATGCGAGGCTTCCTGCGAGTAGGAAATGGCTGGGGCGGGAGGATTCGAACCTCCGAATGGCGGGATCAAAACCCGCTGCCTTGCCGCTTGGCGACGCCCCAATATGCGTTTGTGCTACACCATTGTGTAGCGATTAATTCCTTGTGCAACAATGACCTGGAATTTATTTTCGGCGAGAGCGGCGATTTGCGTCGCCTCATCTCTCGACTCAAAGGCTGCGAAGACACACGCGCCACTTCCAGTCATTGCTGCGGGACCGTGTTGAGACAGCCACTCACGCGCCACCTTAACTTGCTCGTACCTGCGTTCCACTACGGGTTGCAGGTCGTTGCGTACCGACCCCTCGAAAAGCGCCGACACTGTAATTGGCGGAGTATTGCGTGTCAATTCTGAAGCCCCGAAGATTTCCTGTGTAGACACATGACAATTGGGGTAAATAATTACAAACCAGCGTCTAGGCAGATCGATCGGCGTTAGTTTTTCGCCAATCCCCTCGGCCCAGGCTGATTCACCTCGAACGAAGACGGGAACGTCTGCCCCTAAGGTTGCACCCAAGGTCGCCAGTGTTTGCACGGAGTGACCAAGTTTAAACAGTGAATTCAACGCGCAAAGCGTTGTGGCGGCATTCGAGCTACCGCCTCCCAGGCCACCGCCCATGGGAACCACCTTTTGAATATCGATACAGACGCCAAGGCCGGGATCAAGGTCGAGTAGGTTGGCGGCTTTGACGATTAAATTGTCACTGTAGGGAATCCCAGAAACGTCGCCTGTTAACTGCAGACCCGGCGCGTCAGTCACTTCAAATCGCATGACGTCGCCCCAGTCTAGGAGTTGGAACACTGTTTGCAGCTCGTGATAGCCATCAGCTCGCTGACCCACCACGTGAAGGAATAGGTTCAGCTTTGCTGGACTGAGGGTTTCAATCACCTGCTTATTCACCGTCGATGACTTCCCACGTGTTGATCATAATAAGGAGCGCATCGTCGTTCGCTTCGATGCGAAGTCGTCGAGGCACTCGGTATGCGTCTAGGACCGACCAATCCAGGGCCTGCGCAACGACAGTATCACTGTCCAGTTGAGTGCCGGTCAGCAGAGCCGCCCAATTTTCAGGCGTCGTCATCTTTAATAGCGCTAGATGATTGGCTGCCATGGCGTTGCTGAGCGGAGTAAGGCGGTCGTCACTGTCGACCGTAAAGAAGCCATTTTTATTGTGGAGCAGGACCGCGCTGCGAAGTCCAAGACTGTCACTCACGACGACCCGATCGGCGGTGTTGGCGGAGTGAGTCCACGAAAACCGCAGCGTTTGCTTGTTGCTTTGTGAGGTGACCAGCATTTTACCGCTGGCGCGCCAGGACATTGATTTGGGAAGTAAGGCGGAGACCTCATCAACGCTGTCGACCTCAAGGGGCAACTGAATGCACCCGGTCACCGCGATAAGGAGAAACGCTAATGGCCATGACCTCATCACCACGCTACTCCGGTAGCGGAATGGCGAGTCTATTCGCCGTATCGAGAAGGTATTGGTTCTGGGGCGATGACTGCCACTCGGCGGCAATTAGGTCCCTCGCTTCAAGGGTGCGACCTTGGGACCAAAGTAATTCAATGAGGTGGGCGGCCACCTCCGGATCCGGATATTGCTTGTAGGCCTCTTTGAGCAGAAGTTCAGCCTGCTTTTTCTTCCCAAGCTTAAAGTAGGCCCAGCCAAGGCTGTCAATAATGGCTGGGTTTCGAGGGTCCTTTGTGAGGGCTTCTTCGAGCAAGTCAGCCGCCTCAGAAAATCGCGTCGTGTTGTTAGTGAGAGCGTAGCCGAGCGCGTTCAGTGCACCCGCGTCACCCGGTGCTAAGTTTAAAATCTGCCGATAGTCGGCCTCGGCTTGATTAAAAAGACCGCGTCGTTCTAGCAGGGTTGCCCGGGCAAACAAGAGTCTCGTGGACTGCGGAAATTCCGAGAGGGCGGTTGTCAGTACATTGCGAGCCTCTTCTGAACCGAGCGCCTCCAACGTGTCGGCATGAAACGTAAAGCTGATCTCGCGGTCTTGCGGATGTGCTGCGCGTTGTCGCTCGAAAAATACATTGGTGGCGGTAATATCGCCGTCGCTGATGAGTAAACTCGCGGCTTCTCGCAGAGCGCGCGTGTAATTAGTCGAGGGCGCGACACGCGCAAATGCATCGAGCGCTTGCGCCGTATCCTGAACCTGTACAAGCGCCAGGCCACGAAAAAAATACGCGTCATTGATGCGTTGGCGACCAGAAAGCACCCGATCCAAATGCACGAGTGCTGACCTGGGCTGCGAGAGTTCAATATCCACTAATGCGGCACTAATGAGGTGATCGGTATTGGGCTGGGGCGCTAGCACTAAAATATCAAACTGTGCCTTTGCATTTTCGAGTTCCTGCCGACCCAGTAAATAACGCGCGTATTGATATCGCAGCAGTGCACTGTTGGTGGCGTCTATTGCAGTGAGCAATGCCTCAAAAGCGTGTGGGTCATCCGCCTGTAAGCGGATTTCCGTGATCAATAGCGTGCCTCTTTCATGGTGAGGGTCGACAGTAAAAAGTGCCTTTAACCCTTCTTTAGCGACATCAATGTTTCCGCTTCGCCATTCGAGGAGGGCCATCGCAAAGAGGCTGCGAGGGTCGTCTGGGTAATTGATGGCAAGTTCACCGAGTAGCTGTCGAATGCGTGCCTTTGTTTCTTCGGGCTGTGCAGCATAGTCATTGAGCAGTGCAGCTGGGTTGATCTCTGAGTCCGATGCGAAGGCCCGCTGGGAATAACGCAGAGCCTCAGCCACGTCGTTTCGGTCGATTAAAATTGCCGCAGCAAGTGTCGCGGCCTCACCGTCAGTAGGTTCAAGGTCTGAGAGGCGTCTTGCCATTCGCAGTGTAGAATCGGTATCGCGCACGAACTGCGCAAGTTGCAGCGCTCGTCGCGCAATTGCTGGGTCAGGTATTAATAGACTGGCCTCTGTTAATCGGCGCAGCCCCCGTGGCAGATCTCGGGCCCTGATCGCGAACTCCGCTTCAAGCAGCACGGAAAGCTGACCACTAGGAATGTCGGCGTAAGGATGGGCGACTGCTGGGGTAACGGGGTTGGTGACGTCAGCGCTAATCTCGCCCGTCGGGACGTCAACCACTTGAGTGGTTGTGCAGCCCGATAAAAATACAGCCAAAACGGCAATGGAATATTTGATGTTTCGCATGGGTGTAATCATGACACACCAAACGAAATCGGCACACGCCCTCGTGTCAGCTCAATTCTCTGTTATTATTTGTTCAAGTGTAGCTATCGATTGACAGTGATGCCGTCAAATTTGGTTGTCATAGGAATAAATCACGACTCAGCACCCGTTTCGGTTCGAGAACGCGTGGCGTTCGCGCCTGAGTGTGTCCCTGAGGCGATTTCGGAGCTTATCGCACACACCGGACTGAGTGAGGGTGTGATTTTAAGCACCTGCAATCGCACTGAAATTTATGGTTGGTTCGGCGAAGCCTGTGAGGCTGCGGTCGTGGGCGACGACGTTGTTAAGTGGCTGTCGGCGTATCACTCTGTCGCCATGGGCGATTTGTCGACGTGTACCTACAGAAGTCATGGTTTGGATGGATTGACGCACTTGGTAAAGGTCGCTGCTGGCTTGAACTCAATGGTGCTTGGCGAGCCTCAAATTTTTGGCCAAATTAAATCAGCATTCGCGGTATCGCAAGAGAGTGGTGGCATAGGGGATTCGCTCGGGAAGCTTTTTCCCGAGGCGTTCCGTCTTGCCAAGCGTGTCCGTACCGATACCGCTATTGGGGAAAACCCTGTTTCCGTAGCCTACGCAGCCGTGGATTTAGCCGGACGCATTTTCTCAGATCTCTCTAATCGCACGGCGCTTTTGCTCGGCGCGGGCGAAACGATTGAGTTGGTTGCGCGACATCTCAACGAAGCAGGTCTTGGAAAACTGATTGTGGCCAATCGGACCCTAAAGCGCGCCGAGACGCTTGCGGAACAGTTTGGTGCGGAAGCGATTCTTCTTGCAGACGTGACAGATCGTCTACCCAGTGCCGATATTGTGATCAGCTCCACAGCCAGTCAACTACCGATCTTGGGTAAGGGAGCGGTGGAGGAGGCGATCAAAGCGCGTCGGTTTAGACCCGCACTGTTGATCGATTTGGCCGTTCCCCGAGACATCGAGCCGCAAGTGGCTTCGTTGTCTGACGTATACCTTTACACCGTTGACGACCTTCGGGGTGTCGTTGAAGAGAATGTGCGCCTTCGGAGTCACGAGGCCAACAAGGCCGATAAGATTGTCGACGAAGGGGTTGTTGAGGTTGAGACTAATTGGCTGCAACGCGCATCGGCAGACGTCGTTAGAAATTATCGTGAGTCGGCAATGGCAATCCAAAACGCTGAGCTCGAACGCGCGATGAAGGCGCTAGAGAGCGGCAAGACACCTGAAGAAGTCATTACACGACTGTCA
>CBFHJX010000097.1:0-5485 GCA_965656285.1 Luminiphilus sp.
CGTCAACAAAATCATCACAGGTGACCGCCATTCCGTCGAAGCGCTCAAAGTACAACCGAGCGCCACGATAGAACGCGTCATCGCCTAATAGCGTATTGAGCATCCGCACGACTTCAGCGCCTTTTTCGTAGACCGTCATCGTATAAAAGTTAGAGATCTCGATAAACGAGTCGGGTCTGACCGGGTGCGCCATGGGACCTGCGTCCTCAGCAAACTGATGCGTTCGCAAGAGAGACACATCCTCAATCCGCTTGACGCCCCGAGAATTCATATCGGCAGAAAACTCAGCGTCACGAAAAACAGTAAAGCCCTCTTTAAGGCTCAGCTGAAACCAATCTCTACACGTGACACGGTTACCCGAGTAGTTATGGAAATATTCGTGCGCGACAACACCCTCGACTCGCTGGTAACCGAGATCAGTCGTAATATCAGGGTGTGCCAGCACACAGGAGGTATTGAAGATGTTAAGGCTCTTGTTCTCCATCGCGCCCATATTGAAGTCATCAACAGCGACAATATTAAACAGATCAAGGTCGTACTCGAGACCATAGCGCTCTTCATCCCAGCGCATCGACGCTTTAAGCGACGCCATTGCATGATCGCAGTAGCCTGTGTCTTTGGCCTCAACCCAGATCCGCAGATCCACAGACTTACCCGACTGCGTCACAAAGCGATCAGCAACTAATTGGAGGTCGCCGGCCACCAGCGCGAATAGATAACTGGGTTTGGGGTGCGGGTCATGCCACACCACCTTGTGGCGGCCATCCTCTAGGTCTGAGCGAGCCACTTCATTGCCGTTACTCAACAACACCGGACAGACGGTTTTATCCGCTGCGAGGCTCACGGTGAACGTCGAGAGGACATCGGGTCGATCCAAACCAAAGGTAATCTTTCGATATCCCTCCGCCTCGCATTGCGTACAGTACATCGTGCGAGACCGATACAAACCTTCAAGCGACGTATTGGACTCGGGCTCAATATCGACCACAGCACCAAATACAAAATGGTGGGGTACCGCCTCTAACGTGAGCTTCCCTCCTGCATAGGTAAAGTCAGAATCAGCAACCTGAGTCTCATTAATACTGATGGACCGAACCGATAGCCCCTCTCCATCAAGCACCAAGGGTCTTGAGTGCTGACCGTTTCGCTCAATGGTCAACCTACTGACAACACGCGTCGTTCCCTCGTGAATATCAAACGCGAGATCAACGTCGCTTATCAAAAAGTCAGGGGCCTGATAGCTCTGTCGGTAAATCGTTTTAGGGGTGCCGTCTCGCATTGTTATTCTGTCTCCATTTGCACGTGATACCCGCCGAATTTTCGAATATTCAGCACGCCAGTGTCGAGTAACAGGTACTGCCCCTTAATTCCCATTAAGCGACCTTCAACACGGGGATTTTTGTCAAAATTATGGGTACTGACTTTAGTAGGGAATTCGAGAACCGGGTACTTGATCTCTACCGTCGGCTCACCCTCTAAAATCTGTAGTGCTTGAAGGCCGAAACGATCGTGCAATGCACTGATGTCCTCGGCACACAAGGCCATAAGCTCGGCGCGTTTATCTTCTAAAGAGACGTCCGCACCATTTCCTTTTAGCATGGTTTGCCACGCTGTCTTATCCGCAACATGCTTTGCTATTGCGGTCTCGAGTAACCCTGAAAGCTGCCGATGCTGCACGCGCGCAATGGGCTGAGCCTGCGTAGCGCCTTGATCCATCCAACGAGTTGGCACTTGGGAGTGTCGAGTTATACCGACTTTTACTCCCGATGTATTGGCGAGGTAGACCACGTGATCCACGAAACAGTTCGACTGCGCCCAGTCGGGCTCCCGGCAAGTACCCTCATCGAAGTGACATTTTTCAGGGCTCATAATGCAACTGTCACAGGCCGCAAGACGGCGAAAGCAGGGGTAACAAAAACCCTGACTAAAACTCTTCTTGGTCTTCCGATCGCAGTGAACGCAATTAATGACGCCGCCAAACTCAAACGCCACGCGGGTTTCCAATAGCGCATTTAAATCAATACGCGCTTCATCGAGCGGCAGCTGATATTTCACATTGCTTGAGAGCTCTGTGACCATCTTGCGCAAATTTCCACTGACTAACATTGACCTAAGTCACTCCTCACTGCCATTTAATAGGAACCGGATCGTCGCACAGACTGTCCGCCTTTGATCCCTTATCGATAAACCCTATCCGTTGATCCTCAGGCAGGTGGTGCTGCCCCCATAAGATCACGGCCTTCATAGTATCAACACGCTGCGCGTCGGTGATCGATCGTCCATCGGGCCATTTACCCAGCGACAAGGCGTCTACCATGCGGTCATAGACCTCTCTCGGCATCGCCACAATGGCGTCTTCATAGCTTTCTGACATACCTTAGTCCTGCTTCCTGGTGATTGTGGCGATAATGGCGCCGGTGATAATACCCACCAATAACCCCCCTAAATGAGCGCCATTAGCAATGGATCCAAGACCGATCACTTTGAGCACACCGGTAAAGCCTATAAGTAGCCAAACCCACATAAACGTGAATACGGAGGGCGTTGGAATATAAACAAGGCCGGGGCGCATTCGATGTAGCACCCACAAACACCCCATATACGCGTAAACAACGCCCGAGAGTCCTCCAAAGATCGAAGGTCCCGCCCACCAACTTTGAAGGACATTACCGCCGACAGCGCCCGCTAAAAACAAATTGAGCGAAAATACGCTGCCCAAGCTGAGCTCGAGCCGACTGCCAAATTCCCATATCCACAGGGCATTAAACACAATGTGCATCAAGCCAAAATGCACAAGCGCAGGACTGACGTAGCGCCAGTACTGGGCGCCGGGATCGACAAGCTCGAAGCGGCGTCCGTTAAATTCAACTTTGTGGAACGCAAACCAATCAAGAATCACGGCATCGCCAAGCGCAGCCATCAAGGCAAAAACAATTCCCGCCATGGCGAGAACGAAGAGTGTGACCGGAGCCTGACGCCAGTGAACCCTAACATCAGGGCGTGAGTGCATCAGACCACCTTAACTTGTCGCGACAACTCGCATAAAAGCTATGACCCGGCGGGTGAAGCAGTCGCAGTGCCCGTTCCTTTTTTCTGACTGCCACGGAGTCACCAGGACTCAATGTCAACGAGACTTGGCCGTCGCAGGTCACTAGCGGGTTATTTTTATTCCGCTCTAACGTATCAATTCGTATTTCGCTATTCCCGTGAATCACCATTGGGCGGCTGGTCAGCGAATGCGGAAACATAGGCACCAGCACCACAGCATCTAAGTCGGGGGTCATGATAGGGCCTCCAGCCGACATCGAATAGGCGGTCGAACCGGTGGGCGTTGAAATGATCAAGCCGTCGGCATTCATGCGATAAACAAACTCATCGTCAACGTGAAGCTGAAACTCGATCATTTGTGCTGACGTACCTGAGTTGACGACAACATCGTTCAGCGCTTCCGCCTGCCCGGTCAAACCGTGAGGACCGTGAACTTCAACGTCTAGCAGAAAACGCTTATCGGTCGTGTAGTGCCCGTCCAGAACACTACTGACGTGCGCCACAAGACCGTCGTCAGGACTCACATCGGTCAAAAAGCCAAGACGCCCGCGGTTTATTCCAATGACTGGACAGTCATGTTTAACCAAGGTTCTCGCCGCGCTGAGCAAGCTGCCGTCGCCGCCAATAACGACGGCCAAGTCAACATTGGCACCAATCGCGTCTCTGGGCTGCATCGCTCGCGTCTCAAAGTGTGCAAGCGTGGCCAGACGATCTTCCAACACCACATCAATGCCACGTCCGTCCAAGAGATCGAGAAGCTCGGAAACCACGTGGGTCACCCCTGGATGCTCTCGGCGCCCCAGCAGTCCTACTCTTTGAAACTCACTCACGACTTGTCATCTCTTCTCGCTGTCGAATTAGGATTCAACGCGCTTTAACAATCGGCGCATTGAATGAGATACCTCATGATACGGCAAAAGTGACGATCCGAG
Source organism: Luminiphilus sp. (assembly GCA_965656285.1). Classification (GTDB taxonomy): domain Bacteria; phylum Pseudomonadota; class Gammaproteobacteria; order Pseudomonadales; family Halieaceae; genus Luminiphilus. The sequence goes on from CBFHJX010000097.1 coordinate 3,981, forward strand.
TCTTTGTGACCTTTCGTTTAATGCCTGCCAAAGGGTCGCTTCGGACAGTAACCGTCTCAAATTAAGCACCATGTGATGTAGAGGAGCTTGTGCTGACTCAAACCAGACTCCTAAGGCGCTTGCAAACCAACATTATTAAATTCCAGAACTCTCTCGGCTCGGTAGCTCGACCGCACAAAGACGCCCGACACCACTTCTTTAAACCCTTTTGAAAGCCCGAGCTCGCGGTACCGCTCAAAGTCTTCAGGGGTAACGAAGCGCTCAACCGGTAAATGGTTTGGCGTAGGTTGCAAATATTGACCCAGCGTAAGGATATCAACGTCGGCATCACGTAAATCGTCCATACAACTCAGAAGCTCATCGTCGGTTTCTCCGAGTCCGAGCATCAACGATGTTTTCGTAATGACGTCTGATGACTCAGCGGCATAACTCAATACGTTGAGTGTTTGTTGGTAACCTGCTCGGGGGTCTCGTACCGGATGTGTGAGGCGCTTAACCGTTTCTATATTTTGCGCAAAAACATCGATACCCGACGCTAGCAGCACATCAATCGCCGACTCAAGCCCCAAAAAATCGGGGGTGAGGGCCTCCACACCTGTCTGCGGATTCAGTCGCTTCACCTCCGTCACTGTTTGCGCGTAATGACCGGCACCACCGTCCGGCAAGTCATCCCGATTGACAGAGGTCAGTACCACGTATGACAACCCCATTAATTCGACAGCTTTTGCCGTATTGATAGGCTCCTCCGGGTCGAGCCACCCTCTCGGATTTCCAGTATTCACTGAGCAAAATCGACAGGCACGGGTGCACACGTCTCCCATGAGCATGATCGTCGCTGTGCCTGCGCTCCAACACTCACTGATGTTGGGGCATTTTGCTTCCTCGCAAACCGTGGCTAAGCGATGCTGCTTTACGATGTCCTTCACCGATTCATACTTGGGCGAGTGGCGAACTCTCATCCGAAGGAAGTCGGGCTTTTTCGCGCGCGGTGCCGTCTCTTTAGTCGACTTGATACCGTCTTTAATCGCATGCACCCCCGAAGCCGTGACAAATTTTTCACCACTGCCTACGTTTACGACGGGAATAATATGGGCGTCTGTTTTATCAACCATGTTGGGCGTTTCTCGCAACTTAAGCACGTCCCCGACTTTCATCGAGCCCTATTGCGTATATTACACCAACTCTGCGCTATCGGGCCGTCCAAAGCAGTGAAGCTGAGCACATTTTAGAATTGTGCAAGGAGTAAAATCATCGTCAGCCACACCGTTACAATGAGGATCAGAGAATAGACAAACAGCCTGCCTAAGCGTCGCTGAGTGCAGATTCACACAACAGCAAAGGAATTGTGGTGACTAAGAAGGTGCTAAAGCTAAAAGCCTGCTCGAACTGCCAGTCCCTGACGGAAACCTTATACCGTTGTCGCGGTGCTAAGGCTGACCCCTGGAAATTTAGGTGCGAGCCATGTTTGATGCGCCTCAAACGAGAGGCCGCAGCACATTATCAGT
>CBFHJX010000098.1:0-5408 GCA_965656285.1 Luminiphilus sp.
GGGTAAAACGCCTGAAGATGGTTCGATTTATTACCTTGTTGGTGTTGATAAACTCAGGTTTAAGCGGCCCTGCGTGCCGGGCGATCGTGTGGTGCTGCAAGCGTCAATTGTCAGTGAAAAGCGGGGCATCTGGAAGTTTGATGTTCGAGCGTCGGTGGACGGAGAAACAGCAGCCACCGCGACGATACTGTGCGCGGATCGCTGATCAGTGATTCACGTGACCGCCATTATTGACCCCACTGCGGAGATTCATCCTTCAGCTCAGGTCGGCCCGTACTGTGTCATCGGTGCCGATGTCGTGGTCGGCGAGGACACGATTATCGAGCCCCACGTTGTGATTAAGGGACCCACGACAATCGGTGCCCGAAACCGTATTTTTCAGTTCAGCTCTATTGGTGAGTCGACCCCTGATCTGAAATACAAAGGCGAAGCGACCACCTTGACCATTGGCAACGATAATGTGATCAGAGAGGGTGTGACGATTCACCGGGGGACAATTCAGGATCGCGGTGATACGTCGATTGGCAACAGTAACTTGATTATGTGTTACGTACACATAGGGCATGACAGTGTTGTTAAGAACCACACGATTCTAGTCAACAACACAGCCCTCGCCGGTCATGTGGTTGTCGATGACTGGGCGATCCTGTCTGGTTACACGTTGGTGCATCAGTTTTGTAAAATTGGCGCGCACAGTTTTAGCGGCATGGGCACAGCGATCGGCAAGGACGTACCTGCCTACGTCACGGTATCAGGCAGCCCGGCTGAGGCACGAACTATTAATACCGAGGGGCTGCGACGTCGTGGGTTCAGTGACGGAACGCTCGCAGATCTGCGGCGGGCATTTAAGTTAGTCTATCGTCAGGGCCTAACGCTTGATGTGGCGATTGACAGACTTGAAGAAATGGCTGTTGAAACGCCCGAGATCGAGCCTCTGCTTGAGTCTCTCAAATCATCTGAGCGCGGTATCGTCAGGTAATGGTTCAAGCACGTCACATCGGCGCTCTCGCTGGTGAAAAAAGTGGCGATATTTTAGGCGGTGCGGTTCTTAGGGAATTGAGCTACCGCAATGATCGTCTTAAGTTTACGGGTGTAGGTGGTGAGCTTATGGCGCTCCATGGGCTTCAAAGCCTTCATGATATGGAGCGCTTATCTGTCTTTGGCTTAGTCGAGCCCCTTAAACGATTGCCGGAGCTGTTGTCGATCAGGCGTGCCGTAAAGCAGCACATGTTGCAGGCAGAGCCCGAGCTATTTCTGGGTATCGACAGTCCTGACTTTAATCTATCGCTTGAGCGTTCACTGAGATCGAAAGGGATAAAGACGGCGCATTTGGTTAGCCCATCCGTGTGGGCCTGGCGTCCGGGTCGTATTCACAACATTAAAAAGTCAGTCGATTTAATGCTCTGTCTGCTACCTTTTGAACGAGATTTTTACATTGATCATGGCGTGAAAGCAGTTTGTGTTGGACACCCTCTAATGGAGGACCTCGCTGCGATGCCCGATCAGCACACCGCGCGCAAGTATTTGGGATTGTCGCAATCGGGGAAGGTGGTCGTGTGTATGCCCGGCAGTCGTGCGAGCGAGATCGAGCATCTTGCACCAGTGTTTGCTCAGGTGATTATGAAGCTCCTTGCGACAGACAGTGAGCTTCAAGTGATTGTGCCCGCAGCCTCGGGCGAGCGACTTGACCAAATTAATCATTTTATGCCGATTGAACACGACCGATTCAAAGTCATTGAAGGGCAAAGCCGGTTGGCCATGGTCGCTTCTGATTCCGTCTTGTGCGCCTCGGGCACCACGACGCTCGAGGCGATGCTTATTGGACGGCCAATGACGATTGCCTACCGAATGGGCTGGCTTTCTTGGCAAATTCTGAGTCGTTTAGTGACTATTCCGTATGTGGGTCTTCCCAATGTCATCGCGGGTGGCGAAATAGCCCCGGAATTCCTGCAGGGAGAAGCGACGGTGGAGAATCTATATCGGTCAGTATTGGATACATTTGGTGATGCAGGCGATTATCAAAAAATACGATTTGCGGAGTTGAGCGAACGTATTGGCGGCGACTTTGCGGTGCGATCAGTCGACGCCTTGGAAGAGTTGTTAAGTCATGATCGGATCTGAGCCCGTCACGGTTGCCGGTTGTGATGAAGTGGGACGAGGCCCGCTGGCGGGCGACGTGGTTGCGGCAGCCGTGGTTCTCGGGTTCGAGGTCCCGCAAGGTTTGAACGACTCCAAAAAGCTCTCAGAACGAAAACGCGAAGCGCTGTTTGAGACGATTAAGGAGACCGCGGTGTGCTGGGCCGTTGGACGCGCAAGTGTTGAAGAAATCGATCGACTGAATATTTTGAACGCGTCGCTACTCGCCATGAAACGTGCGGTCGAGTCGCTCTCAGTTAGACCCGACCATGTCTTGGTCGATGGAAACAAGCTACCGACTTGGAGTTTTACAGCGGAGGCTATCGTCGGTGGTGATGGCTCCGTGCCTTGCATTAGCGCCGCATCGATCATTGCAAAGGTCACACGTGATCGTGAGATGAAGGCACTTGATGAGGCGTATCCAGGTTACGGCCTGGCCAAGCACAAAGGGTATCCAACCGCACAACATCTAGAAGCTTTGCGGCACCTTGGCGTCACGCCCTTGCACCGTAAAAGTTTTGCACCCGTTGCCCGTTTGCTAGACCGCGAAGACGAGGTTTAATAGCAACCATGATCCCTTCATTTGTTCATTTGCGCGTCCATTCAGAGTTTTCCCTTGTGGATGGTCTCGTGCGTGTTACACCCCTTATGAAGTCGGTTTCGGCCGCCGGTATGCCGGCAGTCGCGGTGACAGATCGGACTAATTTTTTTGGCCTTATCAAAGCGTACAAAGCGGCTGAACGAGAGGGTGTTAAGCTGATTATCGGAGCGGATTTTCAGCTTTTGGAGGAGGACGAGCGTCGCAGCCAAGTGACGTTTCTGGCTCAAAATCATACGGGATATCGCAATCTCACGATTCTTATTTCACGCGCGTACCAAGAAGGTCAAATCCTCGGAAAACCATTACTACGCCGGGAGTGGATAGAGCCACAGCGGGACGGTCTTCTCGTTTTGTCTGGGGGGCGCAAAGGCGATGTAGGTCAGCATTTACTGGCAGGTCGAGATCAGGAAGCCAAGACTGCGTTGACCTGGTGGATGGACCATTTTCCTGATCGTTTCTATTTGGAGCTTCAGCGAACCGGCCGTGAGTACGAAGAGGACTATTTACACGCGGCAGTTGCATTGGCTGAGCGTCACGAGTGCCCGGTGGTTGCAACAAATGAAGTGTGCTTTCTCAACCCGGGCGAGTTCGACGCGCATGAGGCGCGTGTGTGTATTGGTGACGGGCGGACCCTGAACGACCCGCGTCGCGCGCGCCATTACTCGGAGCAACAGTACCTGAAGTCCTCGGAAGAGATGTTGGCGTTGTTTGCGGACATCCCTGAGGCCATCGAGAACACCGTGCACATTGCGTCACGGTGCTCACTTGAGATCGAGCTGGGTAAGGCCTACTTACCGGACTTTCCAACCCCCGCTGGGGTGAGTATTGAGCAGCACCTTGAGGATTTATCGAACGAGGGACTCGATCGACGTTTGGAGCAGCTTAGCGTTGCGCAGGAGTCGACGTATCGTGACCGCCTCAAGTTTGAGCTCGGCATAATTAACCAAATGGGTTTCCCCGGTTATTTCCTCGTGGTAATGGACTTTATCCGTTGGGGAAAGGTCAATGGGATCCCCGTAGGACCGGGTCGCGGTTCTGGCGCAGGCTCCTTGGTGGCTTACGCGCTTGAGATTACCGATGTCGACCCTATCGAATACGATTTACTGTTTGAGCGCTTTCTCAACCCTCAGCGGGTTTCGATGCCCGACTTCGACGTCGATTTTTGTATGGATCGGCGCGATGAGGTCATTGACTACGTAGCTAATACCTATGGGCGCGATGCGGTATCGCAAATCATCACGTTCGGCACAATGGCAGCCAAGGCGGTTGTTCGTGACGTGGCACGCGTGCAAGACAAGCCATACGCCCTCGCCGATAAGATGTCCAAGCTCATACCGTTTGAAGTTGGAATGACACTCGAAAAGGCGCTGGAGCAAGAAGAACAACTGGTGAACCTGTTACAGGAAGACTCCGCCGCACAAGAAATTTGGGATATGGCGGTTCAGCTTGAGGGCTTAACTCGAAACGCGGGTAAGCACGCAGGTGGTGTCGTCATTGCACCGTCAAAGCTCACTGATTTTTCGCCACTCTTTTGTGACGAAGAAGGCCAAGGGCTGGTCACTCAATACGATAAGAATGATGTTGAGGACGCTGGACTTGTAAAGTTCGACTTTTTGGGCCTGCGCACGCTCACTATTATTGACTGGGCAGTTGCCATGATTAATCAGCGCAACGGCCTTGAGGCGCCGGTTGATATTAATCAGATTCCGTTAGACGACGGCGACGTTTACCGTCTCCTTCAAAGTGCTCGAACGACAGCGGTATTTCAGTTAGAAAGTCGTGGCATGAAGGAGTTGATTAAAAATTTACGCCCCGATTGTTTTGAGGACATTATTGCACTCGTCGCGCTGTTTAGGCCCGGCCCACTTCAATCGGGCATGGTGGAAAATTTTATCGATCGAAAGCACGGCCGAGAGCGAGTGTCCTATCCTGATGTGCAATACCAGCACGAGTGGTTGAAGCCCATTCTTGAGCCGACTTACGGCATCATTTTGTACCAGGAACAGGTGATGCAGATTGCTCAGGAACTTGCGGGTTATACCCTGGGTGGTGCCGATTTGCTCCGGCGTGCGATGGGCAAGAAGAAGCCCGAAGAAATGGCGAAGCAGCGGTCAGTATTTGAAGACGGCGCCAAAGACAAGGGTGTGGACCCGACGCTTGCAATGAAGATCTTCGATTTAGTAGAGAAGTTTGCAGGCTACGGTTTTAACAAGTCGCACTCTGCTGCGTACGCTTTAGTGAGCTATCAAACGGCTTGGTTGAAATGCCATTATCCAGCCGAGTTTATGTCCGCGGTCATGAGTTCTGAGATCGACAATACGGACAAGCTCCTGAGCTTGCGCGACGAGTGCAAGCGCATGGGATTGACGGTTAAGGCGCCAAATGTGGGCGAGGGGCGACTGCACTTTTCGGTAAATAAAGAGGGGCATATTGTTTACGGCTTAGGCGGCATAAAAGGCCTGGGAGAGGGCCCCATTGATGACTTGATTGCGGCCCGGACCGAACGATCATTTGACGATCTCTTCGATCTTTGCAGTCGGACAGACCCGCGTAAAGTCAACCGTCGCGCGCTGGAAGCATTGATCAAAAGCGGTGCACTTGACGAGCTCGGAGCCGAGCGCGCTGTCTTGATGTCTGCGCTTGACGACGGATTGCGCGCCGCCGAGCAGTC
>CBFHJX010000099.1:0-5401 GCA_965656285.1 Luminiphilus sp.
TCGGACCAAACACGGTAATCGCCAAGGCCTAATGCGCGTGTAATTTCACCAATGACATCGCTGTGTCGAGTACTTTCCTGGCGCACATCGAGCGTAACCAGATGTGTCCCAAAGGCGTCGAGTCGTCTGAGTAGATCGAGCAACTTGCCGTTTGCAATGGCAATGAGCCCCACGGCCATCAGCGAGTCTCGACATTGCTGAAGAGGCTGGGTCAGGGTCGCTGTTTGCAAAATTTGGGGTGGGGCGTTCGTCGCATCTTGGATGTGGGCTCCCAGTAGATCGCGCTGCTGTCGAACAGCGTCGCGCACCGGCTTTAATAGTGCGCGATACGGCTCGCGTGCGCCCTGCGTTGCGTTGTGCAGTTCGGCCGAGGCGCGAGTTACTGACAGTTCCTCGTAAATATTTTCGAGGTCACGGTTGATAAGGTCAGCCGCCTGCCAGCGGCTGATGATCATGACACGACGGGTGATCTTAGCTGTAACGTTTGGATTGCCGTCTCTATCACCTCCAATCCAACTCGAGAGCTTGACCACGGGTTTGGTTCGAGCGGGCAAGTCGAGGTCGAACTTTGCGGCAATGGCATCCAGTCCCCGCATAAATTCAGGTATTGCATCCCACAGCGAGTTTTCAATAACGGCAAAGCTCCATCGAGCCTCGTCAATAGGGGTGGGACGCTGCTCCAGAAACTCTTCGGTATGCCAAATTTGAGCGATCAAATCAGCAAGGCGTGCCTGAATGTGCGCTTCACCGGCTCCACCTGATTCGATCAGGGAGAGGCAGTCATGGATCTCTCCGTGCTTGTGGATCAGGGTCCTGCGGGTAATTTCCGTGGGGTGTGCGGTCAACACAAGATCAATATGAAGATTAGCAATGGCGCTCGCGAGTGCTTCTCGACTCACACTCCGGCTGAGCTCTTCGACAGTGCTCTCTATTCGGTCATATGCGCCGAAGCGATCACTTACTGACTTTGATGTAGTGAAGTGCTGATCGGCAATGTTTGCAAGGTTTAAAAACTGCGCAAAACCCCGAGATATTAGCAGCAATTGTTCGGCGTCTAATTGCTTGAGTTGATCAAAAAGTGCGGCTGTCTGCTCGGCCTCTGTGGCTGACTTAGACGTCTGACGAATAGACTCAATGCTCTGAAATAGCCTCTCGCCAACGGTTGTCCGAATAACCTCGCCCAGCGTGTCCCCGAGGAGTCGAACATTTTGACGAAGCTCAGTGGTGTCCAGTTGTGTAGTTGCGGTCATGAGTTAACTCGTCGGGAAGCGGGTGTCTTTGAGGCTGTCTTTGATGCGGGCAAGGTGCGGTGTAAACCCTTCGCCCCGACGCAGTGTGACGCCAGCGGCGAGAACGTCGAGGATAACGAGCTGGACCAGCCGAGAGGTCATGGGGAGGTATTGTTCGGTGTCCTCCTCCACTGTGACGTTAATGCAACAGTGGCTTTTTTGCGCCAGCGGAGAGCCTTCAGCCGTAAGCGACACAATGCTGGCCTCGGTTTGGCGCACAATATCGGCCGTTTCGATGAGAACTTTTGTTCGTCCGGTGTGCGAAATAAAGAAAAAGAGATCTCCCACCCCGGCTGACGCCGCCAGCATCCGTTGCATCAGGGGGTCTTCATGAGTAAAAACGGGTACGTTGAACCGAAAAAATTTATGCTCGGCATCTCTGGCAACGGCTGCCGATGTTCCAAGGCCAAAAAAATACACGCGTCGTGCCTGTGCGATTTGATCCACTGCCCGCGCAATCGCCTTGAGCGGTAGATCTTCTTTTGCGGTCATCAGTGCGGTGATGGCGTTGTTAAAGAGTTTGACCGGAAAGGTATTAATGTCGTCTGAGAACTCTACGGCACGGCTGACATAGCGAACGCCGGATGCGAGTGACGTGGCGAGCTGCAATTTGAAGTCGGGAAAGCCGGTCGCCCCAAAGCGCTTACAAAAACGGTTAACGCTCGGTTCGCTCACGCCCGCTGCAGCGGCTAATGAGGCGATGCTCAGGCGCGTGGCTTCTTCTGGCGCATTTAAAATAGCGTGCGCAACTTTCGACTCTGATTTGTTGAGCTCACTCAGTTGGCGCTGAATGACGGCCAATAGGTTGGGTTCCGAAGTCATCGCAATTCCTGCTTTTTGTAATAATATTACGAATAATGCCCTAGATTTGTCCTTGAAGCATCGTAATTCGATTTTTGCCGCTTAAAAAATGTAATAAAACTAAATAAAAGCCAAATAAAGACGGATTTTCGTTGAATTATTGTAAATTTACTACATAATCGTAGGAAGAGAGGAGAAGTTGCATGATCAACGTAGCGATTAACGGGTTTGGCAGAATCGGTCGAAATATCTTGCGTGCGCTGTATGAGCGACCAGACGTTGCGTCTCGCATGCGTATCGTTGCGATTAATGACTTGGGTACGCCGGAGATCAATGCACACCTTTTACAGTTTGACACCACCCACGGGCGCTTTGGTGCACCGGTCACCGTTGAAGACGGTGCTCTTGTCGTAGACGGCGATCGAATTGCCGTTTTTGCTGAGCGTAATCCTGAAGATCTCCCTTGGGGCGACTTGCATATTGATGTCGTTTTCGAGTGTACGGGTATTTTTACGTCGCGAGACAAGGCCTCTGCCCATGTGCGCGCGGGCGCTCGCAAAGTACTCATCTCTGCACCCTCGGGTGACGCCGATGAGACCGTCGTTTTTGGGGTCAATCACGAGGTGCTGACCGACGATGCCATTGTCGTCTCCAATGCGTCCTGCACCACAAATTGTTTAGCCCCTATGGTTGCGCCACTACATGCTGCACTGGGTGTGGAACAGGGTTTGATGACAACCATTCATGCGTTTACTAATGACCAAAACCTGAGCGACGTTTATCACTCGGACTTGTACCGAGCGCGTTCTGCAACCCAGAGCATGATCCCAACAAAAACGGGCGCTGCCGCCGCGATTGGACTGGTCATGCCAGAGTTGAAGGGACGCTTAGACGGTCTCGCTATCCGTGTTCCAACGATTAACGTGTCACTGGTTGATCTTACGTTCACCGCGTCTCGTGATACGACAGCGGAAGAGGTCAACGATATTCTTGCCAGTGCAGCCGCAGCTGATCCATTTGGGGTCTTGGCCTGCAATACACAGCCATTGGTGTCTGCCGACTTTAATCACAATGCGTATTCAAGCAATTTTGATGCAAATCATACGCGCGTGAATGGACGACTCGTTAAAGTCTTATCTTGGTATGACAACGAGTGGGGATTTTCAAATCGAATGCTGGATACGGGATGCCTTTTGGCAGTCGCATCCGTAGGCATAAGCCACGCGGCTTAAGGGTTTTTAAGTGTGAGTGTTTGGGGGCCTTTGTGCCCCCTTTTTTTTGTGCGTCTAAGGTGCAAACCAAAGGCTGAAGTGGTCTGCGTGAGCAAAGTGACTGATTGGATGTGCATCGTCATTAGGTCGTACAGTGGCCGTTTCATAAACGTCAAGCTTGCTGTCACCGACAATATGAATCACGCCCATGCGGGTGTTCAAAAGACGTGTTTTTGAGAGTGACAGTCGTCGGTGCGGTGCGGTTGTAGGTTGTGTCATGAGCGCCGCATGCGGCGTGGTTAGACCTTCGCTAAGTTCCGCTGAACAGGGGAACAACGATGCGGTATGCGAATCCCCCCCCATGCCGAGGATCACAACATCAAATTGTCCGCTATTACCCAGCTGTTGGTTGACACGTGTGAGTTCGGTTTCATGGTCAACACTGCCCGCGCCGAAATCAATCCAGTTCGCGGCTTGTGCGTTGTTTTTGAGCAGAAGTGACTTGACGAGGCTGGTGTTGCTGTCTTCGTGCTCTTCCGTAACCCACCGTTCATCTGCCAAGAGCACCGTGACTGCAGTCCAATCTATGGACGCTGAGGACAACGTTCTGAACAGCCCTTTAGGTGTGCTGCCTCCCGAGACAACGAGTGTCGCGGAACCGCGTGTCGCAACGCCTGACTCGAGCTGAGCCACAATGGCATTTGCTAGGTCTTGATCGAGCGCCTCACGCGTTTCGAAGACAAGATGATCAGGCATGCCAGCTCCGGAAATCTTTTTCGATGAGGACTTCCGCTTTTGCAGGCCCCCATGAGCCCGCTTGATAAGGGAGTGCAGGTACCGCTTGGTCTTCACACGCTGCAATGAGGCCATCGCACCAGCGCCAACTTTCTTCAATTTCATCCCTGCCCACAAACAGCGACTGGTCACCTTGAATGGCGTCCAAGAACAGTCGTTCGTAAGCGTCTGGGATTCGGTCCAAATCGCTTCCCTCACGGAAGTCGAGATCGAGTAGGTGTGACTGCAGTGACATACGCTGCTTCAGGCTCTGCTTTTTAGACACCATACTGAGTTCAATGCCCTCATTAGGCTGCAAGCGAATCACGAGCTTGTTGGGAATCGTCGTACCTTCGCCAAAAATATTATGCGGCAAATTTTTGTACTGAATAACGATTTCAGTCACTTTTTCAGGGAGTCGCTTGCCAGTTCGCAAGTAAAAAGGAACGCCCGACCAACGCCAGTTATCAATGTGGGCCTTGATCGCGACAAAAGTCTCAGTATTGCTGCTGTCCATTTCGCAGCCGTCTTCATCAAGGTATCCAGGTACAGCAGTGCCACGAACCCAGCCGTTAATGTACTGACCACGAACAACTTTCTCGTTCACTGATTGCGAGTCAATGCGTCGCAGAGCTCTCACAATTTTTACTTTTTCATCGCGAATACTCTCTGCGCTGAGCGAGTTTGGCGGCTCCATCGCGACCAAACACATCAATTGCATAAGATGGTTTTGAACCATGTCGCGGAGCTGACCCACCTTGTCGTAGTAGGACCATCGGCCTTCAATGCCGACCATCTCACCCACCGTAATTTGGACATGATCGATACAGGTATTATCCCACTGACTGTTAATAAAGCTGTTTGCAAATCGCAGCACCAGCAAGTTTTGAACCGTTTCCTTGCCAAGGTAGTGATCGATTCGGTAAATGGATTTTTCGTCAAAGTATTTGGCAAGTGTTTCATTCACTTTGATCGATGAGGCGAGATTCTCGCCAATAGGTTTTTCGACGACAATCCGACAATCGCCCGATAGGCAGTGGGTGTCGCTGAGGTGCTCACAGATGGGTGCAAACAATGACGGTGGCGTTGCAAAGTAAAAGAGACTGGTTCGATCATCATCGAGCCATGTTCTTAATCCACCGTACTGCTCTGGCTCTGAAAAATTAACTGACACATAACTAAAGCGTGTAATAAAGCTTCCCCACTCCTCGTCACTCGGCGCGTCATCTCCCATGTACGAAGACATTTTTTCCTTAAGTACAGGGAGGAACTCGTCGAGTGTTTGTTGGGTCCGCGCGACTGCGGCGATGCGTAAGTCCGCTTCCA
>CBFHJX010000100.1:0-5176 GCA_965656285.1 Luminiphilus sp.
ACTTTCGGCTTGATTACCATCGATCACACTCTCGCTCGAATTATTCGTGCAGAAGTCTAGCATGTGAGTCAGGTTTCGTTAGAGACTGAGCGCGCGATTTAATGTCGCCATGCCAATAACAAGACTGGAGATCAACCATGGAATCAGTGAATCCAATTCTCGGGGCTGCCGCTGTACTCGGCCTATGGTCCGTCCTGATGTTTCTCATTTTCGCCGTCCGCCTAGTCCGCACAGGTGCGAAGGTCGGAGATTTGCCAGCCGGTTTTCGAGGTCCAGATGCCGACTCGGAAACACCTGACCAAGTAAAGTGGACCCGTCACAACTACGAACACCTAATGGAGCAACCCACACTCTTCTACGCAATGGTGATTATTCTCGCAGTCGTAGGCGATACCTCTGCAGAGTCGTGCTATGCCGCCTGGGTCTACACGGGTGCACGCATCTTACACAGCGTGTGGCAAATGCAGGTCAACACGATTCCTGTGCGATTCATGCTTTTCGCAATCTCAACTTTGGCACTACTTGTGCTCTGTGTTCACGCCGTCATGTTCACGCTACAGCTCTGATAAATGGGGGGCTGCCCTGCGCAGGAGCGCTCCCTAGGTCATCGCCATGTCTGCCATAAAACAACCCACCATTGCTGCCATTGAGGCGGGGGGCACTAAGGTCGTTGTTACGGTGGGCCGCGATATTGCCAACAGCGCTCGGCATAGCGTTCCCACAACCGGCCCCGTTGAGACGCTGTCTCGGGTTGCACGCATCATTAAAGACACGTTATCAGGCGACTCTCTGGATGCTATGGGCGTTGCGAGTTTCGGCCCATTATGCGTCGACTCGACCGACCCTCATTATGGTGTGATCGGCACAACGCCAAAGCCAGGCTGGCAGGGTTTCAACCTAAAAAGCCAACTCCACGCCTTATTCGGATGTCCAATCGCCTTCGACACCGATGTGAACAGTGCGGCCTGTGCGGAAGCTCGATGGGCTCTAGATAAGCCCATCGAGTACCTCGCCTACGTCACAGTGGGAACAGGCATTGGTGTCGGCATTATTCAAAAGGGTCAGCTCGCCAACGGCGTAGCGCATCCTGAAATTGGTCATAGTAAAGTTGCAAGGTCACCACAAGACACTACGTTTCCCGGCGCTTGCACGTTTCATCACGATTGTTTGGAAGGCTTAGCCTCAGGGCAGGCCATTATGAAACGATGGAATTGTAAGCTCACCGACCTCCCGTCGACGCATGAAGCGATCGCCCTCGAGGCGTTCTATTTAGGGCAGCTTGCAGCAAATTTAATCCTGCATCATCAACCAAAAGTCATCATTTTTGGCGGTGGTGTTATGGAAACGCCACACTTGCTGGCCCAAACGCGGCACGCATGTCGAGAAGCGCTGGGCGGGTATTTACCCGACCTTGACAGTGCTTGCGCGATGGAAAAAATCATTCAATCACCGCGACTCGGGACTGATTCGGGGATTGTGGGTGCCTTTATGCTGGGGCGGCAGTTATTCATCACGCCTCAAGATGCGTAATAAAATTACTAAAAAGGCTGTTTTAAGTGTTTTTAATCGCCAAATACGTATTTTTATTACATACTAAGTATCGTTTTAATCTAGAGCCATTACTGCTATGCACGCCGAAATTTTGCGAGTCACGCACGCTATTACTGAGCGGAGCAAGGACTTGCGTGATGACTATTTGAATGACGTAGATTCCATGCGGACTGGCGCTCCCGATCGCAAGCAATTGAGCTGCGGCAACCTGGCCCATGGCATGGCGGCGTGTTCAAGCGACGACAAATCAGTCATTAAGCTCATGGACGCGGCAAATATCGGAATCGTCACCGCTTATAACGACATGTTATCCGCACATGCACCTTACGAGACCTACCCTGCACGCATTAAAGAGGCGGCTCGAAAACTCGGTAGTACTGCCCAAATTGCCGGCGGTGTTCCCGCGATGTGTGATGGTGTTACACAAGGTCAGCCCGGCATGGAACTCAGCCTGTTCAGCCGCGACGTAATTGCACAGGCAACTGCCGTGTCACTGTCACACCAAATGTTCGACGCAGCGTTGCTGCTCGGTGTCTGCGACAAAATTATTCCAGGGCTCTTAATAGGGGCCCTGCAGTTTGGGCATCTGCCCGTCATGACTGTCCCTGCGGGTCCCATGACATCAGGCCTTCCAAACAAAGAAAAAATTCGCATTCGGCAGCTGTTTGCCGAGGGAAAGATTGGTCGTGATGAACTACTGGAAGCCGAAAGCCAGTCGTATCACTCGCCCGGCACCTGTACGTTTTATGGCACTGCAAATAGCAATCAAGTCATGGTTGAGGCAATGGGCTTGCAGCTCCCTGGTAGCTCTTTTGTCAATCCAGACACCCCGCTGCGCGACGCGCTCACTGACTTTGCTGCAGAACACATTACCCGTATCACGGCGCAAAGCCGTAACTACCGCCCAATGGCCCAAGTGGTTGACGCTCGCGCATTGGTTAATGCCCTCGTGGCACTGCTTGCATCGGGCGGCTCTACAAATCACTGCATTCACTTAATCGCCATTGCACGAGCCGCCGGTTACCGCATGAACTGGTCGGATTTTGACGCGGTTTCTGCAGTGACACCCTTAATTGCGCGTGTCTATCCAAACGGATCAGCAGACGTTAATCATTTCCATGCGGCCGGAGGGACCGGCACTCTGTTTAAGGCCTTGCTCGATGCCGGGCTGATGCACCCGGAGGCAACCACGTGCTTCGGCGACAATTTCGGCGACTTTTGTCAAGAACCGATACTCGTCGATGACCGAATTGAGTGGCGTCCAGCGGCCAGTCAGAGCTTGGATACGGATATTCTCACAACGCCTAAAACACCTTTCTCAACTAATGGTGGCGTCAAGCTGCTTGAGGGCAACCTGGGTCGCTGCGTGGTCAAGACTTCAGCGGTCGATGCGTCGCACCATGTTGTTGAAGCACCCGCCGTGATTATTGATGACCAAGACGATCTGAGGCCACTGTTTGACGCCGGAGAGTTGGATCGCGACTGCGTTGTGGTGGTTCGGTTTCAAGGCCCCGCAGCGAATGGCATGCCAGAGCTTCACAAACTGACACCCATGTTAGGTGTGCTTCAAGATCGTGGGTTTAAGGTTGCACTGGTGACAGACGGTCGAATGAGTGGTGCATCGGGCAAGGTGCCAGCCGCCATTCACCTAGTTCCAGAGGCATCGCAAGGCGGGCTTCTGGCACAACTCCAAACCGGCGATGTCATTCGCCTCGACGCAACGACTGGGGTATTGTCAGCGCTCGTCGACGCGGCGGATCTGGAGCATCGTGTCGTGTCTGTAGCGCCGGCGGCTCGCGGCACAGTGGGGCGAATCTTGTTTAATAATAGTCGACAGGCAGTGACTAGCGCGGAAGAAGGCGCTTCTTCATTGTTTAACTGAGAACGTCAATGACCAATAACAGCGACAGTCCTACGACAGCGTATTATCTGGTCGGCGATATCGGTGGCACAAATGCACGCTTTGCCTTTATTTCGCCGGGCGAACGGCGTCCGTCGCCACTCGCAAGATACCTTGTGGCGGACTTTGCCACCTTCGACGACGTTCTGTCTCGACTCCTCAAAGATTGGCGAGCACTGGGCCTGCCCGAGGGCGGGCCAACGAAAACCTGTCTTGCTGTCGCGGCGCCCCCACACTTGGACACAATTAGCTTTACCAACAGTCCGTGGCGCTTTGACAGTGCACTGCTCAAAACCTATCTCGTTGAATCTTCCATTGACATCATTAACGACTTTGCCGCTGTGGGGTACGCATTGACGGCGCTTGAGGCTGGCGATGTGGAACAAGTTGGAGCGGGTGTATCACAGGCATATCAACCCATGGTCGCCATAGGTCCCGGGACCGGAACCGGCGTTGCCACCGTCGTATTCGATACGATGCGACAGCCTGTTGTTGCGCAAGGCGAAGGCGGCCACGTCGACTTTGCGCCCATTACCGATATGGAATTTGATGTTTTGAGGCGACTCAGGGCCCGATTTGGTCGAGTGTCCATCGAGCGACTTCTTTGCGGCGCGGGCATCGTCAATATCTATCAAGCATTGACGGAGATCCGCGGACAACCCGCGGAGTTCAGCTCTCCGACAGATATTGGCATTGCAGCACAGCGTGACAATCCACTTGCGGCTGAGGCCATGGCCATGTTTTTTGCCGTGCTGGGCTCTTCAGCTGGCAATCTTGCGCTGACAACAGGTGCAATGGGCGGTGTTTATATCGCGGGCGGCATCGCTCCGCAGTACATCGACCTCTTGCGGCGTAGCGACTTTCGCGCGCGTTTCTTAGCCAAAGGCCGCTTTGCGGACTACAACACCAATATTGGCACCTTCGTCATTACCCATGAGGACCCCGGGTTACTTGGCGCGGCTTTGTACCTTGGAGATCAATACTAAATGAGCACACCGTCTTACGATTTTTTAGACACAGCACCCGTTGTCCCTGTTATTGCGATCGAGTCCTTAGAGCACGCTGTCCCTCTTGCGCAGGCCCTAGTGTCAGGGGGCATCTGTAACCTTGAAATCACTCTGCGGACCGCCTGTGCGATCGAGGCCATCCAGATGATCAGTAATGAGGTCCCCGGCGCCCACGTCGGAGCGGGTACGGTCTGTAATGCCGAACAATTCGATGCGGTGGTCGAAGCCGGCGCAAAGTTTGTGGTTTCTCCGGGTCAGTCGGACCTGTTGTTTGAGCGATCTCTTCTCACCAACATTCCGTTATTACCTGGCGCGGTAACCGCTACCGAGATCATGGCGGCGCGAGAAGCAGGCTTTACAACATTAAAATTTTTTCCGGCCAGCACATCGGGTGGAGCACCGGCGATTAAGGCATTTTCAGGCCCTTTTTCGGATCTCTGCTTTGTACCGACCGGCGGCATAAATTTAACGAACGCGCACAGTTACTTAGCACTTCCAAACGTGCGCGCGGTGGGCGGCTCGTGGCTAACCCCTGCGGATGCCATTCATAACGAACGATGGGATGAGATTGCGCAACTTGCGCGCAACGCATCCCAGCTGCACGCATAACTGGGAGATCCTATTAATGGCGGCTGTTGATCTTATTATATTTGGTGCCTCGGGAGACCTTTCGGCAAGAAAGCTATTTCCTGCACTGTTCCAACTCGAGCGCCTCAAT
>CBFHJX010000101.1:0-5079 GCA_965656285.1 Luminiphilus sp.
CGAGCTGTCTATGCCTGTCGTCCAACCAGCTGAGTTATGGAGAGAGTCGGGCCGATGGGAGCAATACGGTCCTGAACTATGCCGACTCCAAGACCGACACGACCGTGATTTCTGCCTGGGACCCACACACGAGGAAGTCATTACTGACCTGGCTAAATCGGAAATTCGCAGCTACAAGCGACTACCGATTAATTATTTTCAGATCCAGACTAAGTTCAGAGACGAGATACGCCCGCGATTTGGTGTGATGCGCTCACGTGAATTCGTAATGAAGGACGCCTACTCATTCCACACGGATCAGGACTCTCTCGAGCAGACCTATTGGCGTATGCACGAGGCTTACTCGACCATCTTTACTCGGCTTGGCTTAGACTTCCGTCCGGTTGAAGCAGATACAGGCTCAATTGGCGGGAGTCACTCTCACGAATTTCACATGCTCGCAGACTCGGGTGAGGACAGTATTGCCTTCTCCACAGAGAGTGACTTTGCTGCAAACGTTGAGCTTGCAGAGGCACTCATGCCACAGGCCGTAGCTGCTGAGTTTGAGCCTATGGCTCTGTTTAATACGCCCGACGCCAAAACCATTGACGCCCTTTCCAAGAACCACGGTATTGCCCCAGACACCTCTCTGAAGACGCTATTCGTGGAAGATGCGCAAGGCGGTCTCGTTGCCTTGGTACTTCGCGGTGATCAACAACTCAATGAAATTAAGGCCGAAAAGATAAACGGGATCAGCCAGCCTTTGCGAATGGCTCAAGAATCAGCCGTAAAAATCGCAACCGGCGCATCGTTTGGTTCTCTGGGCCCTGTGGGACTCGATGTCCGAATCGTCGTAGATCGCGCAGCCTCTGTGCTGACTAATTTTGTCTGCGGTGCTAACGAAGACGGTAAGCACCTTAAAGGTGTCAATTGGCAGCGCGATATTCCAAAGTTTGAAGTTGCGGATTTACGCACAGTGTCTGCTGGAGACCCCAGCCCCTGCGGTACGGGCCTCCTCGAAATCAAACGAGGCATTGAGGTCGGGCACATCTTCCAACTGGGAACAAAGTACTCAGAGGCTATGGGCGCCGAGGTGCTGGATCAGAACGGCAAGTCGGTCCCCATGAGTATGGGGTGCTATGGCATCGGGATTACGCGAATCGTCGCGGCGGCTATCGAACAAAACAATGACGCGCGCGGCATCATTTGGCCTGCCACAATGGCGCCATTTTCAGTGGTCCTTATCCCACTGGGCATGGATAAATCCGAGAGTGTCGCTGACGCCACCGAAACGCTTTACGCCCAGTTGCGAGCACAGGGCGTTAACGTCGCTATGGACGACCGAAAAGAGCGCCCCGGCGTTAAATTTGCCGATTGTGAACTGATTGGGGTGCCCTTGCGTGTCACCATCGGCGAGAGGTCATTGAAAGAGGGAATGGTTGAGGTGCAAGGCCGCTGTGACAGCGAAGCCGAGCACGTCGCGATCGCTGCAGTAAGCAATTACGTCTTGGAACGAGTCAAATCACATTGAAAAACCCGGGCGCAGTGCGCCCATAGTGACCTGCACCAAGCCCAATTGGATTGACCTAGAGTAAGAAACCTTCCACTCTTGAGTCAGGCCTTACTAGGGAAAACAGCGAGTGGAGATAAACGCGTTTCAGCGCTGGAACAGCGATCTAGCGAACATCGTCGCTCACGTGGGCGAACCCATTTTTTTTCAGCAGGTATTCGCCGCGATCGAGGCGCAGGTGCCCGTAGCATTGCCGCAAGCCTGGCTTTACCACAAAGACTTGCCACCTAAACTCCTTGATCACAAAATCTCAAAAGAAGCCTATGCCTCTCAAGTCGATGAATATCTTGAAGGCCCCTACCGAGAGGACCCGTTTTTTAAGATTTCACTGAGCTCACCGAGGAATAACTGTTATCGCCTGTCGCGATTGATCACAGGCAACTTCGAAGACAGTAGCTATCACCAAAACTATTACGCCAGTACAGGTACCGTTGACGAAGCCATTATCGTGACGCGCCTTGGCGATGGCAGCGTTGTCAACATCAGCTTCATGCGACTCGAGAGTCATGGTGAGTTTAGCGATGGAGAATACAACTGGCTTTACAGCGTTAGCCAAGTCATTGCGGAACTCATCGAGCTTCACACCCGCCGGGAAGAGTTCGTGGAGAGCAACCTGTTACAACCCGGTGTAGACCATCACATACAACAGGGATTTGAATGTTTTGGTACCAGTTACGTGAGTGAACGTGAGCAAGAGGTTTTGGAATTGCTACTCAGAGGTTACGGTGCCGACACCAGCGCAGAACGGCTCAACATTTCACTAGAGACCGTTCGGCGCCACCGCAAGTCAATATACAAAAAGCTCGATGTGAACAGTCAGGCCGATCTGTTTGCTCTCTTTATCAATACCATTCCCTACGTTGCACAAGCAAAGGGACAGGACCCGCTTCACATTTACATGAATTAAGTCATTAATGACCCAGGTTAGGCATCACTTGCCCCAACTTGGGCATTGTGGGTGAGCGCGCAGCTCTAGATCATTCAGGCTTAATCTAGCCGAGTCATTTTTGTGCAGTCGACGCAACAATTTTTAACCGCTTATCCGGACATTACGATGGTCGAGGCGCTGATTACCGACTGTAATGGTATCGCGCGGGGTAAGTGGCTTCCGGTCCAGAAACTCGATTCGATCGAAAAACAAGGTCTTAAACTGCCTAAATCAGCCCTAGGGCTCGACGTTTGGGGCCGTGATATTCCTGCGCTGGCACATTCTAATGGCGATATTGATGGCTATTGTCACCTGGTCGAGGGTTCGCTTCGCCCCTTACTGACCGAACGTGGTGTTGACCAAGCGCAAGTACTCCTAACCATGTTCGATAAGGACAAATCGCCCTACATGGGCGATCCAAGACAGGTGCTGCAAGCGCTTGTTAATCGTTTCTCCGAAAAGTCGCTAAGGCCCTGCATGGCGGTCGAGCTTGAATTTAGCCTACTTCCAAAGCCAGAGACCAACGAGTCCATAGGATCTGCCCTCAAAAATCAAAACACGGTGGGCGGAAACCTCTACGCACTGAGTGAATTGGATTACCACGGACCCTTGCTTGAGGCCCTAAGACAGGCCTTTAAAACACAGGACTTGCCCTACGAGGGAATCATCAAAGAATCGGCGCCAAGCCAGTTCGAAATCAACGTGGCGCACAGCAACGACACGATGCTCCTTGCCGACCAGGTCATTCGAATGCAACGCACCATTCGGTCGGTTGCGGCACGGCATGGTTTTGTGGCCAGTTTTATGCCTAAACCTATCGATGACGAGGCCGGGAATGGCCTCCACGTCCACTGCAGCTTGCTCGAAGAGCACGATGTCAATGTCTTTGACAATGGCGGTGAAGAAGGCTCTGATCTATTAGGCTACGCCGTTGCTGGTTGCCTCGAACTTCTCCCAGCATCAATGCTGCTTTTCGCCCCCAGCTTCAATGCCTACAGGCGGTTCCAACCCGGAAATCACGCACCGACGGAGTCTGCCTGGGGCTACGACAATAGAACAACTGCCATTCGGATTCCCGAGAGTCCGCCCTCGGCTCGTCGCATTGAACACCGCGTCGCCGGTGCAGACGCAAACCCCTATTTGGTTCTTGCAGCCGTACTGGCTGGCATTTGGCATGGCATCGAAGGGAAACTGACGCCCCCTCCAGCGATCGAGGGCAATGCCTGGGATCAAGACATCAAGGCGACCCCGTTACCCACGACCATGGATCAGGCGATCGATGCGTTTGACGAGGCACAACCGCTCTCCGAGTACCTAACGACTGAATTTAAAACCCTCTTTTTGGCCACAAAAAAACAGGAGTGGAGTGAGTTCGCTCGTCACGTCACCGAATTCGAGCTGGAAACTTACCTTCGAATGTAGTTTGCTCTGCGGCTGACATTTATAGAGATACTGCTATGACCAGCGTTTACGACTACTCGGCAACACTTGCCGACGGCACAACAACCTCACTTTCGGACTACAAAGGCCAAGTCCTATTAATCGTTAATACGGCTTCAAAGTGTGGGTTTACACCGCAGTACGAAGGCCTGGAAAAGCTTCATGCGACGCACAAGGACGCAGGGTTCGCTGTCCTGGCATTTCCCTGCAATCAGTTTGGGGCTCAAGAACCGGGAAGTACTGAGGAGATCGTTGAATTCTGCGAAATGCGCTTTCAAACGAGTTTTCCGCTGTTTGAAAAAATTGATGTGAACGGCACTCACTCGCACCCGCTATACAAACACCTCAAGTCTGAAGTCAAAGGCCTTTTAGGGACCGAGCGAATCAAGTGGAACTTCACAAAATTTCTAATCAATCGAGACGGCAAGGTCGTCGGTCGGTTTGGATCGCAGAAAAAACCTGCTGATATCGAGTCCGAAATTATGGCCTTGCTCTGAGCGCCAGACGGAGCAGACATCGCCTCCAGGTTGGTCATTACGGACGTCTAATGCTCTCGGGTTTCGCGAAATGTAATATCAGGCCACCGCTCCTGCATGAGCGCTAGGTTGACCCGCGTTGGAGCCAAATAAGTCAGGTAGCCACCGCCGTCCTCGGACAAATGATCAGACGCTTTTTTCCGAAAGTCATCTAACGTTCGAGCATCGGCTGCATCAAGCCAACGCGCGGTGTAAATGTTGACGGGCTCATAAATCGCATCAACCTTGTACTCGTCCTTAAGTCGATGCGCCACGACGTCAAACTGAAGCTGCCCCACCGCCCCGACAATAAGATCGGTCGAATTCAAGGGCGAAAACACCTGAGTGGACCCTTCCTCCGACAGCTGCTGCAACCCTTTTTGCAAAGCCTTCATCTTCATGGGGTCTGACAGTCGTATCTTTCTGAACAACTCGGGCGCGAAATGCGGAATTCCCGTGAACTGCAGCGACTCACCCGCAGTAAAGGTATCGCCGATTTGAATCGTACCGTGATTGTGCAACCCAATAATGTCACCCGCCACAGCTGACTCCACCAAATCTCGCTCGCCTGCCTTGAATGACACTGCATCGGCTATGCGAATGTCCTTAGCAATGCGCACATGCCGCATCTTCATGCCCTTTTCATA
>CBFHJX010000102.1:0-5068 GCA_965656285.1 Luminiphilus sp.
ACTCAAGGTTCAAATTCGTCGGCATTCCTCGACGAACGCACACTCACGGGAGCATAGACAATGGATATTGCATTAGCGGCCGAAGACCTCGCGTTTCGCGACGAGGTCTGCAACTTCCTCGACACAGAATTCGATGCTGAGATGCAGGCACACCTGAAATCTAAGGGCACTACGGGAATGGTAGCGTGGCAGCGAAAGCTCCATGCCAAGGGCTGGGTTGCTCCAAACTGGCCCGAAGAGCACGGTGGTACGGGCTGGACAGCAACACAGAAGTACATTTGGGAGTCGGAGCGATCGTTGCGCGGTATTCCAGACGTGGTTCCGTTTGGGCTTGTGATGGTGGCAAATGTGATCATGGGCTTTGGCTCTGACGAACAGAAAGAGTATTTCTTGCCGCGAATACTCAACAGTGATGACTGGTGGTGTCAGGGGTATTCAGAGCCCGGCTCCGGTTCTGATCTGGCGAGCTTGAAGACAAAAGCAGAGCGCGACGGTGATGATTTTATTATTAATGGTGCCAAGATTTGGACCACCTATGCTCAGCATGCTGACTGGATTTTCTGTCTGGTTCGGACCGACAACAGCGGCAAGAAGCAAGAGGGTATTACCTTCATCCTGGTGGACATGAAGTCCGAAGGCATCAAGGTCAATCCGATTATTGGCATCGATAACGAGCACAACCTTAACGAGGTCGAGTTTAACAACGTCCGAGTGCCTGCGAAGAATGTCGTGGGCGAGATCGGCAAGGGCTGGACTGTTGCAAAGGCCCTTTTGGCGCACGAGCGCACTGGTATTGCGGGTGTCGCTGACATTAAACGCACGATGCGTTTGATTAAAGAGTCCGCTGCCAAGGAAACCAATGGTGGTCAGCGGATGTTAGACGATGCTGGATTCCAGCAGCGTATGGCTGATATTGAAGTCGAACTGATGGCGCTTGAGTTTACCGAGCTGCGCACGCTGGCGACGATGGCAGCGGGTGGATTCCCCGGTCCAGAGTCCTCGTTGCTGAAGATTAAAGGCACCGAGCTTCAGCAGGCGACACAAGAGCTCCGTATGGAATTGGCGGCCTATTACCAAGGGGTTTTACCGACCGATATGGATCCGGGCGTTTTAGGGCATGAGTTTGGTTCCGACGCACGACGAGCCTTTATGTACGGTCGTGCAGCAACCATTTACGGCGGTTCTAATGAGGTCCAAAAGAACATCATCTCCAAGTATGTACTTGGTCTCGAGTAAGGGCAGAATCCTGACGGAGCAATGACACTATGAACTTCGATTACACAGAAGAACAACAAATGGTCCGCGACTCGATCGCGAGATTTGTACAAGACGATTATGACTGGGATACGCGCCGTGCCATTGTGGACGGGGCAGAAGGCATGAGTCGTGATAATTGGCAGACCTTTGCTGAGTTGGGGTGGTTGTCTATTCCCTTCGCGGAAGCTGACGGCGGCTTTGGTGGCAACGTCATCGACTTGTCGGTGGTTATGGAAGAGTTGGGTAAAGGTCTTGTGGTTGAGCCCTTTTTCCCAACGGTCGTCCTGTTTGGTGGTTTAGTGTCGCGTGCCGGAGATGAAGCGCAGCGCACATCAATTCTTGAGGGTGTGATCGGCGGTGAGACTCTGGGTGCGTTTGCTTACGTTGAACGTCAGAGTCGCTATGCGCTCAATGACTGTAAGACCTCTGCCATTTCCAGTGGCGATGGGTACACCTTGAACGGTGAAAAGGTTGTTGTTTTCAATGGTGAGAACGCGGACAAGCTCGTCGTGCTGGCACGTACATCCGGTGAGCAGTTTGACGAGGACGGGTTGTCGCTGTTCTTGGTCGATGCAAACGCGCAAGGGGTTTCAAAAGTCCTGTACCCGATGATGGATGCGCAGCGGGTTGCCAACATTACATTTGATAACGTGCAGCTCAGCGCGGATGCGCTGCTTGGTGATGCAGGTTCAGCGCTTGGCGTGGTCAATGAGGTCATTCGCGATGCGTTATTAGCGCTTGCATCAGAGGCGGTGGGCATCATGGGGACGCTGAATGCGAAGACGCTTGAATACACAAAGACGCGCGAGCAGTTTGGTGTAGCGATTGGTTCTTTCCAAGCGCTGCAGCACCGCATGGTAGACACCATGATGGCGTTCGAGCAGTCGAAATCATTACTGTTTAAAGCGTTGTGTGAATACGAGATCGATCCGGCCTCTGCGGACACTACAATTCATGCCCTCAAAGTGTTGCTCGATCGTAACAGCAAGCTTGTTTACGGCGAGGCAATTCAGATGCACGGCGGCATGGGTATTACCGATGAGTTGGATATCGGGCACTACGCAAAACGACTGATGATGATCAATGCGACGCTCGGCGATGGTTCATTCCACCGCAGTAAGTTCATTGAGCAGACGTACGCGGCTTAATCGTGAAGATTCTGGGGAAAGTCTGTGTGGTGACGGGGGGCGCCAGTGGCATTGGTCAGGCGCTCGCACGTCGCTTCGTTACTGAAGGGGCTGAGGCCGTCATCATTGCAGACCTCAATGGTGACGCGGTATCTGCCGTAGCCACTGAGATCGGTGCCCAGTCGTTCGCGGTTGATGTGCGCGACGAGAGTGCCATTGCGGCCATGGTGGCGGCAGTAGAGGCTGAGTTTGGACGCATTGATCTATTTTGTTCCAACGCGGGTATTTTGGGCGTCGACGGCGCACCTTGGTGGGCCACGGGTGCCGAAAATGACCTGTGGCAGCGCATGTGGGAAATCCATGTCATGTCTCACGTCTACGCTGCCCGTGCCTGTTTACCTGCGATGATCGAGCGCGGTGAAGGATACTTCCTTAACACCGCATCGGCCGCAGGCTTGCTCGCTCAGATCGGTTCAGCACCTTATTCCGTGACCAAGCATGCGGCGGTTTCGTTTGCCGAGAGTCTGGCTATTACGCACGGCGATGACGGTATTAAGGTGAGCTGTCTGTGCCCGCAGGCGGTAGACACTGCGATGACGGCGGGGACCGAGGGCGGTGGCGTGGCCGGTGTTGACGGTATGTTATCGGCTGAGGCCGTTGCTGACGCCGTGATCCTTGGGCTCGAGGCGGAGTCTTTTTTGGTGTTACCGCACCCCGAGGTTGAGGATTATCGTCAAAATAAAGCACGAAGCTACGACCGATGGCTCGGTGGCATGCGTAAGTTAAGACGTCTGTTCACGGATCCGGCTGGACAGTAGACTTTCTGGCATGGACAAGCAGTCCCGGCTAGCTCGTACAATCTTAAATGGCTTTACTGCCTACTTCGCTGAGTTCGAGAATATAACCCTCTCAGCGCGCACGCGATTTGAAAACGCGGAGTGGCGTGCGACACAAGAAGCCTCAATGCGTCGCATCGACATTTATAAAATGCAGGTACTCGAGACGCTCGAAGTCGTTCAGTACATTGCAGCAGATCGCGTTGATGACCTCGCGTTTTGGACTCAGACGCGCGACCTCTATGCACAACTTGTTCGTGGGATGACGAACTTCGAAATTGCGGAGACGTTTTACAACAGCATTTTCAATGCCGTCTTTGAGCACCGTTGGATTCGCGATGACTATGCATTTGTTTTTTCGCCGCAAGGTGACATGCCTCCGGTTGATGTTCGCCGAGTGTTGAATCAGTACCGCACAAAGGGAGACATTAAAGCGGCGGTCGTGAATTTATTGACCGATTACAGTGTTGCTCTGCCGTTTGAAGATATTGACCGCGACGTGAATCGCGTGGCGTCGGTGATGAGCGAAGCTGTGTTGGTGGCTGGATTTGATGGTCAGGGCGACCTTGAGCTTCACGCTTTGGAACACCACTTCTTTAGAAACAAAGCGGCTTATATTGTCGGCCGAATCTCGAGCAAAGGTCTCCAGATCCCCTTTGTGTTGCCGATGTTGCACACCGAGTGTACTGAGGATGAGCAGACCGTTTATCTGGATGCCTGCTTGTTGGGGTATGACATTATTTCCAAATTGTTTTCCTTCACGCGGACCTATTTTATGGTCGACGCGTCCATACCCTCTCAGTACGTCCTGTTTTTACAGCAGTTAATGCCACGTAAGGCGGTTTCAGAAATTTACAGTTGTCTCGGTCACCATCGTCACGGCAAGACGTATTACTTCCGTACGGCGACACGTCATATGCGCTCAACCGAGGATGCCTTCATTCCCGCACCGGGGATTAAGGGCATGGTAATGGCTGTCTTCACGCTTGAGTCTTACGAGTACGTTTTTAAGATTATTAAAGACCGGTTTACGCCGCCCAAGGAGGTGACGCATCAGGAAGTGCGTGACAAATACCAGCTGGTGAAGCGGTGGGACAGGGCGGGACGCATGGCGGATACGCAAGAGTTCGCGAATCTCGTTTTTGAGGCCTCGCGTTTTTCTGAGGAGCTCATGGAGGAACTGCGACAAACCTGCTCGTCCCAGCTTGAGGTCAACGGAAGGGCACTCATTATTAAGCATTGTTACGTTGAGCGCCGTATGCAGCCGCTTAATCTTTACCTCAAGGACGCCACCGATGAGGAGGTCGACGCGGTAATGCTTGATTATGGCAACGCCATAAAAGAATTGGCTGCCGCGAATATTTTTCCGGGCGATATGCTACTGAAAAATTTTGGCGTCACTCGCCACGGACGAGTGGTTTTTTATGACTACGACGAAATTCAGCCGTTGCTTGAGGTGACGTTTAGGAAGATCCCGCCGCCGCGCGACGAGTACGACGAGATGTCTGGCCAGCCGTGGTATTCGGTGGGCCCTAATGACGTGTTTCCAGAGGAATTCCGGCTTTTCTTTTCAGGCAATGCGCGTGCGCGAAAAGCATTTGATCAGTTTCACGATGACCTCTACGACGCGGGATTTTGGCTCAACCTTCAAGACAAGTTGCGCGACGGCTTCGTGGAAGACTTTTTCCCTTATTCGAACACGCTGCGTTTCACGCAGTAAGCGACCTGACTATGGCAAATCTTCTCATTATTCGACACGGGCAGGCGTCTTTTGGTGCAGACAACTACGACCAGTTGTCGACCCTGGGGCAACATCAGGCGGATCTTACAGGCGAGTTCCTCAGTCAG
>CBFHJX010000103.1:0-5001 GCA_965656285.1 Luminiphilus sp.
CGCCGGGGATCTTTCCCACAGAATTAGCCTTTTCAATGTAATGTACTGACAGTGGGAAAAACGCCTGTCCGGGCGTTTCCTTCGGATCAGCTACCACTGTACAAAGCACAGAGGTAGTGCCCATGGTCACCATTACGGCACCAGAGGCCTGGCGCGCTATGCGTCCAGTTTCCAGTGTGACCTCTTGGCCACCGAACTGGAATGTTTTAGTAACAACGTTCACTTCATTCTCTCCAAAATAAATCGGCCGGCATAATGCCGGCCCTAAGTAATCTTATCGGCGCAAACCAAGACGCTTAATAACGGTCGAATAACGACTCGCGTCCTTGCGCTTCAAGTAATCCAACAGCTTACGGCGCTGGTTGACCATACGAATCAGACCACGTCGAGAGTGGTGATCTTGCGCATGCTCTTTAAAGTGCTGCTGTAGCTGCTCTATGTTGGCGGTCAACAATGCAACTTGTACTTCGGGCGATCCTGTATCACCCTCAGATTGCTTATAGTCGTCCACAATTTGAGCTTTTCGTACTGCATCAAGTGCCATGATATTTCTCCAACCTGCGTTTTCTTGGCCCACCCGTGCAGGTTTACAGGAGGGCTGGTTAATGACTGTCAACAAACAGTCGCTTTGGAGCGACTCGGCCGTCGTCGAGTATTACCCCGACACCCAAAAAGGGACCGTCCGCTTCAGCGAGGCGAACAATACCACTTAGTGGCGCATTTCGCACTAGCACGGCCTGCCCTTGTTTTAGGTAGAAAGCCGCAGAATGACTTACCTCAACACGCATTAAATGGTCGACAGCCAATTCGGGATCGATCAAAAACCGATCGAGGGCGTCCTCGCCTTCGGTCTCAGCGACGGCTGTGAGCGTCTCCAGTGTCACCGCTTGCGCCAAATCGAAAGGACCAGTCGCCGTCCGTCGTAAAGCACTCATATGACCGGGAAGCTCGAGCGATGTCGCCAAATCTTCTGAAAGTGTGCGGATATACGTGCCTTTGCTGCAGACGACATCGATGTCAGCCGTGGCGGCTTCTCCAGGTGAAAAGTGGTTTAATTTAGTACTGCGGATAGAAACAGGACGGGCCTTTCGCTCGACCTCCTTTCCCTGTCGTGCCAACTTATAAAGCGGCTGCCCATCGACTTTCAGCGCGGAGTACATCGGCGGTGTCTGCTGAATGTCACCCACAAATCCCGCGAGCGCGATTGATACATTTTCTTGGAGCAAATGCGCCGCATTTTTTTTCGCTAAGACCTCACCCTCACTGTCTCCAGTCGCCGTCGATACACCGAACGTCACCTGGGCTTCATACGCCTTATCCGAATCGAGTAGAAATTGAGACAGCTTCGTCGCCTCACCAAGACAAATAGGCAAAACGCCACTGGCAAGCGGGTCAAGGTTACCCGTGTGGCCGGCTTTCGCAGCACCAAACAAGTGGCGTACGCGCTGAAGTGCTTGGTTTGACGAAGGACCGACCGGTTTATCCAGAACCAAAATACCGGTTACAGACCGCCCCTTTCTCCGGCGAGCCATATCAGTCCTCTTCAGATTCCGACGCGTCTTCGTGCTTTTTGTCCGATGCTAGAGCCTGTCCTAACAACGCTTCCATATGACGACCGCGCCCAACACTTTCATCAAACTTGAACGAGAGCTTAGGCACTGTTCGCAAGCTGGAATCGCGAGCAATCTCACTGCGCAGATAACCGGCTGCTTTGTCTAAAACAGTCGTCACTTCTTGCGCCGACTTTGCATCTTCCAAACCAATTTTCGTGAAGAAAACCTTCGCGTATCGGAGGTCGCGACTCACATCGACCGCCGTGATATTCACGAACTCCGCTCTCGGATCGCGGAGACTGTGCAGTAACAGCTTGGCCAACTCCTGTTGTAAGAAGTCAGCAACGCGTTCGGTGCGGCTGTATTCCTGAGGCAAGACAATAAACCTATAGTGATCGCGCGACTTCGTTAACTTCGAAGACCTCGATGAGATCTCCCACCTTTACGTCGGTATAATTTTTAACACCAATGCCGCATTCTGTGCCGTTACGCACTTCGCTCGCGTCGTCTTTAAAACGCCGAAGCGACTCAAGCTCCCCTTCGTAAATCACAATACTGTCGCGCAGCACACGAATCGGCTTCGACCGGGAAACGGTCCCCTCGGTTACCATGCAGCCCGCGATAAGCCCAAACTTGGGCGACCGGAACACGTCACGAACTTCAGCGATACCGACAATCTCTTCTCGAAGCTCTGGCGATAACATGCCAGTGAGCGCCGCTTTAACATCGTCGATTAAGTCGTAGATCACGTTGTAGTAACGCACCTCCACGCCTTCGTTCTCGGCCATTCCTCGCGCCTTTGCATCAGCACGCGTATTGAAACCAAAGATAACGGCGTTACTGGTCATTGCCAGCGACACATCAGTTTCAGTAATGCCACCTACACCACCGGCGACAACGTTGACCTTTACCTCGTCATTACCCAAATCTGAAAGGGACGATTGCAATGCCTCCAGTGAGCCACGCACGTCTGTTTTCACGACGACATTGAGTGTTTGGACCTCACCCGCCGTCATCGTCTCGAACATGCTGTCGAGTTTCGCCGCTTGCTGACGTGCAAGCTTACTCGATCGCTGCTTTTCCTGACGGCTTCCGGCAATTTCTCTTGCTCGCTTCTCGCTTTCAACAGCGACAAACGGATCGCCAGCATCGGGCGTACCGTCGAGCCCCAGTATCTCAACAGGAATACTTGGACCTGCCACGGCAATAGGTTGGCCGTTCTCGTCAAGCATTGCTCGCACACGCCCATACTGCAGACCCGCGAGAACGATATCACCTTGGTTCAATGTACCTTGCTGTACTAATAATGAGGCGACAGGACCACGGCCCCTATCGAGACGTGATTCGATCACAAGCCCACTAGCAGGCACATCCTCTGGCGCCTTAAGCTCCAGAAGTTCTGACTGCAGAAGCAGCGACTCGAGCAACCTATCGATACCTTCACCACTGTGCGCCGAAACGGGCACAAACTGAGTGTCCCCACCCCAGTCTTCAGGAATAACATCTTTCGCGGCAAGTTCATTCTTCACGCGGTCAGGATCTGCACCTTCTTTATCCATTTTATTAATGGCGACGACTAGCGGCACACCGGCCGCACGCGCGTGCTGCACCGCCTCTTCAGTCTGCGGCATCACGCCGTCATCGGCGGCCACAACTAAAATAACGATGTCGGTCGATTTAGCTCCACGTGCTCGCATGGCAGTAAATGCGGCGTGTCCGGGCGTATCGAGGAAGGTGATCATTCCCTGATCGGTCTTTACGTGATAAGCACCAATGTGCTGCGTGATACCACCCGCTTCGCCAACGGCCACGCGAGAGTTTCGAATGTAGTCGAGCAAGGAGGTTTTCCCATGATCAACATGGCCCATCACAGTGACAACGGGCGCGCGAAGCTCGGGCGTGCCTTCGTAGCTCGCCATTGACTCCTCGAGTCGCTCTTCGAGTACATCATCACTTCTCAGCTTGGTTCGATGCCCCAGCTCTTCAACAACGAGACTCGCTGTATCCTGGTCGATCATCTGATTAATCGTGGCCATAACGCCAAGCTTCATCAGCTCTTTAATGACAACCCCCGCTTTGACCGCCATTTGCTGCGCGAGGTCGCCAACGCTGATATTTTCAGGCAGCTCGACGTCGTAAACGATCCTCTCAGTCGGCTGTTCAAATCCATGCTGATTAGGCTCATCGCCCGAGCGTCGACGCTTTCCACCACGTGCACGACCAACACCCGACTCAGCGGCCTCAATGGCACTGAGCGACAGATTATGTCCGCGCTGCTTGCCTCGCCCCGCCGACATATTAGAGCGATCTAGACGCCCCCTACCTGGCTTATTACGACGGGAATCATTTGTGTCTCTCCCGCTGTCTTTTGTGGGCGCGTCATGCAAGCGCTTTGGTCGTTTATCCGCTTGAGTCGCGGCGACCTTTTCAGCTACCGCTGTTTTCTGAGCGGTCTCTTGATCCGCTTTTTTGCGTGCCTCTTCAGCCTGTCGTGTAGCAACCACCTCATCGAGCTTTTGCTGCCGGGCTTGGTCTTCGGCTTTACGGCGTGCAGCCGCACGTTGCCGTAACACCTCTGGATCGACATTACGCAAATCTTCTTCAACTGCAGGCGGTTCAACAGGCGCCTCTAAAGGCTCCTCGACCGCGACCGGCTCTTCAATAACGGGCGCAACTTCAGGCTCTGCAACCACCTCTTCAATCACTGGCTCCGGTAAGGTAACCTCAACAGGATCCAGTTGCGCTTCAGCGGCAACGTCTGGCGTTTCGACCAACGAGGTTTCCTCAGAGTCCGGACGCTTCATGTAGGTGCGCTTCTTACGCACCTCCACGTTGACCGTGCGTTTACCCGAACTGCCACCCGTCTTTAGTGTGCTGACAGACTTCCGCTTTAGCGTGATCTTGCGTGGCGCCTCTTCATCGCTGCCGTGACTGCGCTTTAGATGGCCTAGCAGTGTGCGCTTGTCATCGTCGGAGACGACCTCACTGGCCTCTTTATGAGGCAACCCTGCATCTTTCATCTGTGACAGAAGCTTTTCCGCGTCTGTTCCCACGGTTTTTGCTAACTGCTCTACGGTTACTTCAGCCATTTTTTCTCTCTCTAATCCTGCCGTTGGTCATCTGTTTAGTGAAAAAGAACGATCACTAAGCAGATTCGCCCTCTTCCGCGAACCAAGGCTCACGAGCGGTCATAATGAGCTCAGCAGCCCACTCTTCGGTCATTCCTTCGATCTCCATGAGCTCATCAACACTCTGCTCTGCGAGATCTTCCATGGTAATCACACCCACATTTGCAAGAACGTACGCCAGCTGTTTTTCCATGCCACGCATCTCGAGCAGATCTTGAGCAGGCTCATTCGAACCAATCTCTTCCTCAGACGCAATCGCCATTGTTAGCAACGCGTCTTTCGCCCTCGCCCTAAGCTCCTCGGCAATATCTTCGTCGAAG
>CBFHJX010000104.1:0-4969 GCA_965656285.1 Luminiphilus sp.
AAGGGCGCGTATGAATCCATAGCCATATTCTGGCAGGACTCAGTTTGGAGAGTTGATGTCTCGGTACCAAGCACCACGCATTAAAGGATCACCCTATATCACTCCCGAAGGTGCCGCGCAGCTCCGCCAGGAGTTACATCAACTGTGGAAGATCGAGCGACCTCAAGTCACGGCGGTCGTTCACGCCGCTGCGCTAAATGGTGACCGGTCCGAAAATGGCGACTACATTTACGGAAAAAAACGTCTGAGAGAAATCGACAGCCGCGTACGCTTTTTGCGAAAAAGGTTGGATGAACTCACTGTCGTCGACTCAAAGCCTACCGATACGGGCAAAGTGTATTTTGGCGGGTGGGTGCGCTTAGAAGACGACGCCGGTCTGTCTCACCAATATCGACTGGTCGGTCCCGATGAATTTGATCTGCGCTCGGGCCTTTTAAGCTGCGACTCCCCCTTAGGAAAAGCGCTTCTCGGAAAAGCGCCCGGGGAAACGATCGTTGTCAACAATCCTGACGGCAGTCGCGAGTGGTTTATTCACTCAATTACCTACGCTTAGGCGACGACTGACGACCTGTCAAACTCACAATTACCAAGGACTGACCGTCACTAGAGGCTCCAGAGTGCTAAAATGCTCCGCTTCACTTGCTGGGGGCACGCCGATGTTTGACGATACAGAAAACCGTTTTAAAAACCGACATATTGGGACAACGGCGGCACAGCAGGCGGAGATGGCGACGAGCGTGGGATTTCAGAGTGTGGATGAGCTCATTGCCACTGCCGTGCCCGACAATATTAAGCTGGAGCAGCCGCTAGCGCTGCCATCGGCGCTGACTGAGAGCGAAGCGCTGCTCAAGCTGCGCGCCTATGCAGACCAAAACAAGGTGGTTCGCAGCTGCATTGGAATGGGCTATTACGACACGATTACGCCGCCCGTATTACTCAGGAATGTCTTTGAAAATCCCGGCTGGTACACAGCCTACACACCCTACCAGCCCGAAATTTCACAGGGTAGGTTAGAGACTCTATTGACCTACCAGCAGATGGTGATTGACCTCACCGGTATGCCGCTCGCCAATGCATCGCTGCTTGATGAAGCCACGGCGGCAGCGGAGGCGATGACGCTGATGCATCGCATGAATCGAAAGTCCAAGTCCTCCACCTTTGTCGTGACAAGCGATTGTCACCCACAAACCATCTCGCTGATTCAAACGCGGGCGGAACCCCTCAGCATCAACGTTGAA
Organism: Luminiphilus sp.; assembly: GCA_965656285.1. Lineage (GTDB taxonomy): Bacteria > Pseudomonadota > Gammaproteobacteria > Pseudomonadales > Halieaceae > Luminiphilus. The sequence goes on from CBFHJX010000104.1 coordinate 1,239, forward strand.
ATCGTTCCCCCAGAATGCGCTGCAGACGTCGACAATGCCTTCGGTGTGTTGGCGCAATACCCAGGAACCCTGGGTGACGTTCGCGATCTTTCAGACGCCATTTCAACTTGCCATGAAAAAAATATCTTGTTTGGCGTCGCTACCGACCTATTGGCACTCACCGTTTTAAAGCCACCGGGTGCCATGGGCGCCGACGTTGTACTTGGCAGCTCACAACGATTTGGTGTTCCCATGGGTTACGGCGGACCACACGCTGCATTTTTTGCCACCCGAGAGGAGTTCAAGCGCTCTTTGCCTGGGCGGGTTATCGGCGTCTCCATAGACAGTAAAGGGCGTCAAGCGCTGCGAATGGCCATGCAGACGCGTGAGCAGCACATTCGTCGGGAAAAAGCGACCAGCAACATTTGTACGGCTCAAGCACTCTTGGCCATTATGGCCGGCCTCTACGCCATGCACCACGGTCCAGACGGGCTCAGAGCGATTGGCGAGCGGGTACATGCAATGACTTCTTCGCTCGCCGCATCACTGCGCAGTGGGGGCTTGAAGGTGCTTAACAACTCCTGGTTCGATACGCTATGCGTCGAGGTCGGCGACGCGCCAGCCGTTCTTCAACGTGCGGCTGACAACGGCTACAACTGCCGGAGTATCAGTGCCTCGTGTCTGGGTGTATCGCTTGACGAAACCACGACGAGCACAGACCTGGCGATGCTTGCTCGTATTTTCGGTGTCGAACCCGTCGCCGGTGCGGCGGGAATTCCTGAAAACTTGCGGCGTCAGGTGGATTACCTCAGCCATCCCTTGTTTCAGGACTATCGGACTGAAACAGAGATGCTTCGATATCTCAAACGGCTTGAAAATAAAGACATTTCATTGACCCGATCGATGATTCCACTGGGCAGTTGCACCATGAAACTTAACGCGGCGGCAGAAATGATTCCGGTTTCTTGGCCCGAGTTTGCACGTATGCACCCCTTTGCACCTGCTGAGCAGGTCAAAGGCTACACCGCAATGCTCAATGAGTTGTCGAAGTGGCTGACCGAGTGTACAGGCTACGACGCAATGTCCTTGCAACCCAACTCCGGCGCGCAAGGCGAATATGCCGGCCTCATGGCGATAAGACGCTACCACCGCGCGCGGGGCGAAGCGCATCGTAATATTTGCTTAATTCCAACGTCAGCGCACGGTACCAATCCCGCAAGCGCCGTTATGGCTGGAATGAAAGTTGTGCTCGTCGCCTGTGACGATAATGGCAATGTTGACATGCAGGACCTGAGGGAAAAGACAGAATCACATTCTGAATATTTGGCCGCCATTATGGTGACCTACCCTTCCACTCACGGGGTCTTCGAGACCTCAATCGTCGACTTATGCCGCCTGATTCACGAGCACGGCGGACAGGTTTATGTCGACGGTGCCAACCTTAACGCGCTGGTCGGCCTAGCGGGGCCTGGAAAATTTGGTGCCGATGTGTCGCACCTCAATCTACACAAGACGTTTTGCATACCCCACGGTGGCGGCGGCCCAGGCATGGGGCCAATAGGAGTTGGCGCGCATCTCGCGCCTTATCTACCGTCGTCAGTCGTAATGCCACAGGAAGGCCTCGATGCAAACAATAATGTAATTTCTGCAACGCCTTTTGGCAGCGCCTCCATCCTGCCGATTTCGTGGATGTACATCGCCATGATGGGCAGCGACGGCGTAACCGAAGCCAGTCGCACTGCAATCGTCCACGCCAACTATATTGCTCAACGCCTCAAGGGCCACTTCGAGGTGTTGTACACGGGGCGACAGGGAACCGTGGCGCACGAGTGCATCATTGATATTCGACCACTAAAAGAGCGAAGCGGCATTACCGAGGAGGATGTTGCCAAGCGCTTGATCGACTACGGATTCCATGCGCCCACAATGTCGTTCCCTGTCGCGGGGACCCTCATGATTGAGCCGACAGAGTCAGAGTCGTTGAACGAGATCGATCGTTTTTGCGATGCCATGCTGGCGATTCGAGAGGAGATTCGATCGGTCGAGGATGGCCGCTTTGACCCTATTAACAATCCGCTCAAGAATGCGCCGCACACATTGGACGATGTCACCGCATCGGATTGGAATCGGCCTTATTCGCGAGAACAAGCTGTCTGGCCAGTCAGTTCGCTTCGGACGGATAAATACTGGGCGCCCGTAAACCGAGTCGACAATGTTTACGGCGACCGCAACCTTATTTGCAGCTGCCCTAGCATCGAAAGTTATCTTGAGCCCGCGTGAGGGCATGGCCCACGCGCAGAACGGTTACTCTCGACTACCGATCTTCCGGAAGCGACGTCTGAAAGCGTTCTTTCCAGGCGTCGTAGGGCATGCCGTAGACAATTTCTCGCGCCTCGTCTTTGGTCAACTGCAGGTCAGAGTCACTGGCCGCCTCCGCATACCACTTGGACAGGCAGTTTCGACAGAACCCCGCCAAATTCATCAAGTCAATATTCTGCACGTCGGTGCGCTCTTGAAGATGCGCGACTAAGCGGCGAAACGCCGCGGCTTGAAGTTCTATTTCAGTCATCGGTTATCGATCGACCATTAATTCCTCAATGGTCTCTCCTTGTCCTCGGTATCGCCACTTTAAATGTTGGAACAGCTCGGGATCGAACCAATCAGCATGTTGTATCTCTAACGGCCGTGAAATATCGATCGCGCGGCCCGACAACGACTCACACCAGTACAAGTGAAATCCGTTATCAAACTCAGCCGCCAGCTCACCCGTCTTCGCAATAACACCCGTTTCTTCCCAAGTCTCTCGCTCCGCCGCACACTGTGCGGACTCGCCTTGGTCAGCCGAGCCACCGGGAGGGCCATAGAATCCGCCCATGGACTTCACCAGCAACAAGTCGCCATCACTCACCACCAAACACCCAGCACTAGGGGCCGTCATATTACCGACAGAAGACGAGCACTCGGGGCGCTGCGAACATCCCAGCAACAAAAAAGCCAGCACGGCGATCACAAGCAATTTAACGTTCATAAATCACCTCCACCGCCTCGTGACCTATGATCTCTTTAAGTTGGTCGAGAAGCGTATCTGTTGGAGTTACTCGCCAGCAATCTCCAAGCCTTACAATAGCCGAACCTGCCGGCTGTCTATACTGTACTACAACGGGGCATTCGCCGTTAGACCCGCTAAATGCGCGCTTCAACTCTGCGCTAACCCCTCCTTGTATAGCGTCCGCATGCAGTTCGAGCTTTAGCTCACGTACGCGGGAAGTTCGTGCCATTTCGAGTGTGGTAAACGATTTGGCTCGCAGCGACAGCTGTCCTCGAAAATCATCTACTTGGAGTCGACCATCCGCTAAGACAATCTGATCCTTAATGAGAAGCTCTCGATGCGCCTCGTAGACCTCGCTGTAGGCCGTGGCCTCGATTTGCCCTGTGCCATCGTCAAGTTGCAATACAGCCATGGTGCCGCGCTGCGTTTTAACCAGCCGAACGTCTACGATGAGTCCCGCAACCCACTGCTTACTTCCCGTAGTGAGCTCACGAATACAGCGTGGCGAGAACTTACGCACCTCCTGCTGAAATTCATCCATTGGGTGTCCACTGAGAAAACTCCCAAGACTCTCTTTCTCACCAGCGAGCACGTCACGTAGGGTCCAAGAGCGCGCTCTGCGATGATCACGATAAGGATCGCCGCCCTCAGAGCTAGGGACGACCTCACCGAATAAGTCACCCATCCCCGCAGCTTCGTTTGC
>CBFHJX010000105.1:0-4961 GCA_965656285.1 Luminiphilus sp.
CATTTCGCTCAAAAATGTTCCAAGGCACACAGCCGCCGCTTGAGTCGCGACAAACAGGGTTGCCGCTTCCATCGTCAACGATGAAGAGTGCTTGTTGAACTCGCACGTAGTTCAAATCATTTTGCGAAATACGAGTGCCTTCAGTGGCAGAGAACTGCCCGAAGATATCGAATGCAAAGTCATCATTGATGTCGCCACGGAAGCCAAAGATGGCGCGCCATGAGCTGTTCTCGTAGGTGCTGACACGAGGTCCGCCTTCGACGTTTCGGTGAGAGTTAATGAACTGTACATCGACAGACTCGTTACCCGCAGCCATCCAGTCTAGGCAGCTGACAAAGTTGTCATCCGCATCAAACGTACCTGTGAATGAACCCAGCATGATGCCGTCACCGCTTGGTCCTGCGCCGCCGGTCAACAGTGGGTTATCACAGTTGGTTTCGAATGGACGGTTAAACGAAGCCGATTCTGCAATCTGCGCTTCAGTTTTGTTGTTCATGTAGGTCGTATCGAAGTAAGCCTCAACACTGTCAGTGATCTCGTAGTGACCACTTGCGCCCAAGTTCCAACGCTCAACAGGACGCTGGTAATGGTTTACCGCACCGTAGTTGTAGTACTGGTCAGATCGGCCAGCAAATGGCGTCAAGGTACCGTCGAGTTCTTGGAAGACTGTTCCGGAAACACCGTTACCGATGGTGCCGTTGAAGCGACGGAAGTTAGACGAGCCGCCGCAGAAGGGGTCTGAGGAGCCAAACAGAGTACAAGCACCTGTGTCTCGGTCTTTACCAATCATTGACTGCATGTCTTCGTAACTACCGAAGAGCGTAATGTTGCCACGGCCGTCTTCACTGTTGACGCCCATCATGACCGACATGAGACTCGCGGCACCCGTTGTGGTTGAACCGGGGTCAAAGAAGTCCGCATCAGCTAGCTTTTCTTGCATGTAGCCGTTGTCATTAGCGTTGTAGTTCGTACCGTACTGGTAGTCGAACTCGAAGCCTTCAAAATCTTTCTTAGTAATGAAGTTAACAACACCAGCAACCGCGTCTGAGCCGTATACCGCAGAGGCGCCAGCTGTAACGACGTCAACCCGCTCGACCATGCGCGCAGGAACCATATCGACGTTGGCTGATGATGAGAATGGGCTACCAAAGGGCAGACGCTTTCCATCAATCAATACCAGAGTACGTGAAGATCCGAGACCACGTAGGTTCAGAGTCGATGTACCTGTGGCGCCGTTTGCAACTTCCGCAGTTTGGGAAACGAATACGTTGGGAAGGATGTTAACCATATCTTCGATACGGGCAACGCCACGGCTGTTGATTTCTTCGGCACCAATCTGAACGAGTGGTACTGATGAGGTCACGTTAGATTTTGTTAGGCGTGAACCCGTTACCAAAACTTCTTCAAGATTGGCTTCTTCGTCTTGCGCAACAACAAGTGTCGGAAGTGTTGCAGCAACTGCTGCTGCTACCGCATGACTGAGGTAGCGTTTTTTAAAAGATTTCATCAGAAACCTCCCTATTTTAAGTAAAGTTCAAGGACTCCTTGTGGCACGCTCTTACCGACACGCCCCATGCAGTGCAGAAATACACTAACCGGTCGACAATAGCTGATAAGTCATTGCGTCGCGATACCTGCAAAGTGCAAAGTAGCCAGAAACCCCATGTGTTTGCGGATTATTTACGTTTTTTTAAGGAACTTTTCGGGTTCATCAGCTAAAGGTTTCGTCAAGGCGGTGCATTACGCGAGGTTTGCGCTTTTCATCGCTGAGTCGCCTCGTGATCGAGAATCGGTCTCAGTGCCGGCTTGTAGTCGCTTTTTTACGATCAGAAGGCGCCTTATCAGGCTATTCTCGTTGCGTTGGCACTCTTATAACCACGCCTGCTATTCTTGTGCTCCGGCGCGCCACTGTGCGCTAGCTATGATCCACAACCGAGAACGATCACTGCATTATGAAACGCGACTTGAGCCAAGATCTTCAGCAAATTCAGACCCATTTAGGGAACGGTCGCTTTACGGCGGGGATTAGTCTGTGTCGTGAGGTCCTGAGTTACGCTCCGAGTGATCCCAATGCACTTTACTTGCTTGGACTGGGCGCGGCTCAATTGGGCGATGCGACAACAACTCGAGAGGCGTTTTACGCAGCATGGCAAATCACGCCTGAGCGCGTCGATCTGCTCATTAATTTCGGAAATTTCCTTCGCGAGACGGGGGAGCCGCTCAAGGCCTTACCTTTGCTTGAGAAGGCCTCAGTGTTAGCGCCACAGATGCCCGGGGTTTGGAAGGCGCTCGCCCTCACGCAGTTTAAACTGAATCGCTTTGAAGCGGCGTTAGTCAGTGCCGAAAAATTAGTTGGGCTGGCGCCTCAGGATGCAACCGGCTGGGAGCTTGCCGCTGGTGCGGCGCAACAGCTTCGAGACTTTGAAAAAGCGGCTACGCTTATTGCTCGGGGCCTAACGCACTTACCTCGATCGGCCTCACTCAATTATGCAATGGGCCAGTTGCATCGAGAGCAAGGTGGTTTTGAGGAGGCGTCGAGGTCGTACTTGCAAGCGCAGGCGCTTGGCTTTTCTTCTGCGGATCTTTACCGCAACAATGCGGAGGCGTTGCTTGAGACAGGCAAGGCGCTCGATGCAGTCGCTTTTGCACGAAGTGGTTTGGAGCATTATTCGGCTGATATTCCCTTGCAGCAGGTCGTGACACGACTGCACGTAGAGACCAACGCGCCGGGTGACCCCGTTGGCGATTTGATGACTGCGGCGCGGGCGCACCGAACCAACGCGGCGTTGTGGGAGGCGGCTGTGGGGTTCCTCAAGCACCTCGATCGACACGATGAGGCTAATCGCTTGGTGGGAGAGGCGCTTTTATCTGGGTGTCCCAAAACGTCAGGACTAATGAGTCTTGAGGCTATTGCACTGGGAGACCAAGGATTTGTAGGGCAGATGAACCGCTCTTATGAAAGACTGTTAAGGGATTATCCGAACGAGCCTGGCATTAAGTTTGATTTCGCGATTCAGCTTCTGAAAACCGCAGATCCGAGTCGTGCCGGGCGACTGTTAGCCGATGTGCTTAAGGTCAATCCACTGGATCAGTTGGCGCTTGCCTTTCGTTGCGCCGCGATGCGTGCGGCGGACGACGAGCGCTTGTCATCACTGATTAATTACGAGCAGATGATCTTTGAGGTTGAGGTGCCCGCACCAAACGGCTTCGGGAGTTCGGCGGCGTATTTTCAAGAGGTGGCAACGACGTTAGAGGCGCTTCATCACACACACTCGCACCCTATTGATCAAAGTGTTCGCGGCGGGACTCAAACCAACGGATTTTTGTTCCGTATCGCGGACCCGCTTGTGAAGAGTCTGGAACAGCAAATTCGGTTGGTCGTCTGTGACGTACTCTCAACATTTCCCCGTGATCCGAGTCATCCATTTTGGGGTCGCCATTTGGTCGGTACTGGAGTCAGTGACGTGCTGTTTTCGGGTGCGTGGTCGGTACGCCTTCGCACTCAGGGCCATCATACCAATCACGTACATCCAAAAGGCTGGATCAGTTCTGCACTGTATATTTCGGTGCCTGACGAGGTGATAGAGGGCACGGATGAGGCCGGCTTTATTCAGTTTGGTGCGCCGGAGGAAAAACTGGGCTTGAATCTTCCACCTGTTCGCACCATACGACCCGCGGTTGGCTCGCTGGTGTTATTTCCCTCTTACATGTGGCACGGCACGATACCCTTTACCTCGAGCCAGTCTCGGATTTCGGTGGCCTTTGACATCATTCCCCATCGCTAGCGACGTCGAGCAGGGCCCGGCCTTATCCGTGACTGATAGCAGCGACTGACCGCAACGAAATGCGCATAACGTCGGGTGTGGTGGTTGTCAGTAATGCTGTCGCCATTGGCGACCAGCAGGCTAACGCAGTTTCTTAACCAGGACAGATTTGCCTGTCGACAGCACTTCCATTTCCCAGCCGCCCATCCAGTTCTGCTCGAATCTCACCCGCGTATCCGCACCTTTATGGCGGTAAGTCGAAGCCGAGCGCTGACGCCACACCTGACCATTATCGAGCTTGAACACAGTCTTTCCAGTCCAGCCTTTGAAATCACCTACAAGCCGTGCTTCAAGCGGAATATCGTCCTTTGGACTGTCTTTACCCGTCTGTGTTGCTGCTAATTTTGCTGCGACTCGCCGCTCGACTTCGGTTTCTATAGCCTGAGCTGCGGTCTGTGGCACGGCTGTCGTGGGTCTACTCAGGATCGCGGTGTCAGACTCACTCGCTTCGATGTGTGCTGGTTCGCCATAGCGCGCTTTGAGCCAACTGTTGAGAAACTCGCGTTGCTGTGCAGTGAGCGAATCGATCCCCGATTTTACCCGCTCATCGGCCGTCATCGCCTTATCGAGGGACTCAAAGGTAGGTGCGGCGATAGAGGACGTCGCAGTGCAGAGCGAGAGGAGAACAAAAGCCGGAGTGAAGACCACTCGCACTGATCGCAGGTTGGCGTTAGGTGCTTGTAATTTGAGACCGAACAACATCTTTGGAAAACTCCTCTTGCGCAACACGCTGATTCCCTCACTGTGGCTATACTGACACACAACGCCATGGTTCGGCATGGATTGCAACGTCAGTCGTAGGGTAATGAGGGACTGGACATGCCTTCTCAGCCTTGGCGTAGCGTGATGGCTGAGAAACGAGTGGGGCGTCTTATTTTATCGATGGGAGTATGTGCAGTGCTGAAGATCTTAAAGTGCATCGCCGACAAGCGCTGGCCTGCCAGCATCGGTTGTATCTTTGCGGCTGTTTTTTGTGTCAGCGCCGCCCTTGCAGGTGCGCAGGAGGGGTGTCCAGAGTCAGACCTGCTGCTAATTGATGCCAATATTTATACGGGTGGCGACGACAACACGTCACATGAGGCTCTGGCAATAAAGGATGGGATGTTTTCCTTCATTGGGTCAAATGATGCAGCATCG
>CBFHJX010000106.1:0-4875 GCA_965656285.1 Luminiphilus sp.
TGAGGTTCTACCATTGAACTATGCCCGCAGCATTCAACCGCCGACGGTGGCTAAACCTTAAGCCTACCGCCATCTGACGGCTCGTCGCTCTCGCGACAGGGCTTGTCCGGTCCAGCCCCCTCTTTTTAACTCACAAGGCCCATACCGCACCGTGTCTTACAAAATCCTTGGTGGAGGGAGGTGGATTCGAACCACCGAAGCTCGCGCGTCAGATTTACAGTCTGATCCCTTTGGCCACTCGGGAACCCCTCCGGAAGGGCGCACATTCTCTAGGTGTCAAGGGGGAGTGTCAACACCAAATTTTACCCTCAAAACAGTGCCGGATTCCTTTCCTTCTCGGGGCTCAAAAATTTGTCAGCACCCGAGTGCACTTTTCCTCGCTCAGCTGGCGATACTTCAGCGCACCAACGATCAGTCAATACGCCGGCACTGTCGAGCGGATCAGGGGCCTTGCAACACCGATAATAAAGCCAACATAGCAGCCCTAAAAAGCGAGAAGTCACGGGGTCTTTTGCGACCCGGCCTGGACTGACGGTATTAAGCAATGTTGTGCGGAAAGTCGCCTGCCCCAATAGAAGCCTTCGAGCACCGCCGCTGATAATGACCACACAAACGAAAAATGGAGCTGGCGAGAGGAATCGAACCCCCGACCGCCTGATTACAAATCAGATGCTCTACCTACTGAGCTACGCCAGCTAGACGTTGGATGGACGGGCCATCACGAAGGGCGCACATGATCGTCAACCGGCGCGCTCAGGTCAAGCCCCATTTAGCCAAAAATCCAAACCCTCAAATACGAGGTCGGTCACCCACTCTCCTTCGACGCCCAAAGCCACGAGTTCTTCGGCAGACCCGCCCGTTAAAAAGACGGCCGCCTCCGGAAATCGACGGATAATCTCGTTAACCGCCCCAAAGGTCATGAGCCATGCACCCGACGAGACGCACGCCGCTGTAGTCGTACCGGGCGTTAGACTGGTCTGGGCAACGTCATCAAATCGGATTTTGTCCGTATTAGCGATGAGTGATTCTCGCGCCAGGCAAACCCCCGGCAAGATATACCCGCCAACATGACTACCCTGTGACATCACGTCGATCGTACAGGCCGTTCCCGCATCGATCACAACCGACATGGTGTGCCCGCGAGCACGAGTTGCCAACAGAGCAAGCCACCGATCCACACCAAGGGCATCGGGCACCGAATAAGCATTTTTTAACCCTGCAAACTCCGCAACACTGCAAACGAAATGTACTGATGTACAGCCCGCCTCTGTGAATAGCGTCTGTAGTTCGCGCTCAAACGCCTGATCGCGCACACAGGAGACTGCTGCCGTGGCAGTAGACAAATCGTCACGTTGCGCAAGCTGCGCCTCGAGGGTGCTGAGGCTACCTACCTCAGTACGAATGACCTGTTGGCCCTCGCGGAACTGCCATTTCATCGAGGTATTGCCCACGTCAACCAGTATGTTCATTCAGAACCACCTTCCTTACTTTCAACATGTCCGAGAGTCACCTCGCCAGCGTACACCGTCTCAAGCGCACCCCGAAATTCCACATGCAAGCCACCGTCCAGTGACAACCCGCGCGCAATGCCAAAACCATCACCCAACATTGGAACGCTCACAGGCCGATTCAATAGTAGGTCGCGACGCGGCCAGTACAGCGCTAATCGTCTACGCACCTCAGCCGTCTCCAAGTGACAAACCTCGACGATTGCGGTCATGACGAGCAGCGCAATACGAGAAAGGGACACGGGAGAATCGACGTGCGCTTGCAGCGCCGTTGCGGGCCTGTCGATCGACTGGTAACTCGGGTGGCTCGCCACATTGATTCCAATCCCGACGATGACTGCGGTGTGCTGATGAGCCGAATCGGTGGACAGACTGACCGTCTCAAGCAAAATACCACCACACTTCTCGCCTCCGACGAAAAGATCGTTAGGCCACTTTATTTTGACGTTTACCGCCCACTCCGACTCAACCCAGTCGGCAATCTTAAGCGCAAAAGCGAGCGGCAGCAGACTCAAATCAGCAAGTGACGTTTCGGTATGAAAGCAATACGACAAGTAGAGATTACCCTCAGGCGGGCTCTGCCAGACGCTGCCGCGACGACCCACACCCAAACTCTGCTGCCCCGCCAATAAAAATTTTCCATCGGACACGAACGCGTCTTGCTTGAGCACCGCATTTGTTGACGTCAGGCGTTCGACACACTCTACGCGCACCCGATGACCGATCGACTCGTAGAGCTGGTCTTGCAATACCGTCGCATCACACTCAAAAGGTTTGGCGTTCATGACTGGTGGTGGAGATGACACTCAAGGTCCTTTGAGAATGTGATGTACCCTGTCACGCTATCACGTTGCCGCATGAGCCTCGATATGGTCCGATTTCTACGATTTATCACCGTGTGTTTGTCCGTTGCTATTGGCACGTTGTTGATTGGGCAATTGTGGATGGTCTCGCTCGACACTGCGAGCCTTATTGACGCTGGGCGTGGCGTGCTGTTCCTACTGGTCGCACTGGGACTCATTGGAAAACAACGCCTGGGCCTCGCGCTCAGCGCGCTAATCTGTCTGCCGACCGTTGTTAGCACCCCACTGACGGGCCTTACGCCCTGGGTCGTGTCGGCACAGTACGCCCTACTGACGGCAAGCTTGGTACTACTTTTTACGCAAACTAAGCGCGAGCGCGCGACGGTGTTGTGATGAGCGACCAACTCATTGCCACGCCGATTGGCACCCTCCAACTGGTCTGCGAGCAAGGCGTCTTAATCGAGATCAACTGGGAGAACAACTATCGCACGGCTGCCGAGGGCACGCGCGAGGACGGTGAGTTACTGGCGCTCGCAGCGGCAGAAGTCACTCACTTTCTCAAGGGCGAGCAACGCAGCTTTACCGTGCCGAGTGAACCAAGAGGAACTGCTTTTCAAGCGTCTGTCTGGCGTGAGTTGCGAAACATCCCGTGGGGTGAAACTCGGTCCTATCAAGACATTGCTACCAGCCTCGAAAAGCCCTCTGCGTCTCGAGCCGTAGGCGCAGCCATAGGCCGCAACCCATTGCCGCTCATAATCCCTTGTCATCGCGTTATCGGCAGCAACGGGTCGCTTACAGGGTTTGCAGGGGGTCTTACGATCAAACGCCAACTGCTGCTCATCGAGAGCCGTCAGCAAGGACTGAGCTTCCGTTAAGCGTCGATATCTGGAACGAGCTCATCACGCAGACGCTCGATAGCGTCCCGCAATCGCAGTTTTTCTTTTTTCATGCGTTGAATGAGTATCCGGTCACCCCAAGGATGGGCTTGCAGTTCGTGGAGCTGCTGATCAATAGACCGATGCCGATTTTGCATGACGGACAGCCGCATTTGAGGCGTCATCGGTTCATTAGCAGCCGGTAGTTCGGTATTCGAAATCATGCGCATGCTCCCCCAAGCATTACAAAGGTTATAACTCATTTTGGAGGCTTACAGGCAAGTACCCGTTATAAAGATTTGGAAATAACCGCTGCGTAGTCGATAACCGGGTCAGCACTGGCCACAAAGGGTTCGGCCAGCAACGTGGGCCGACGGTTGTAGTGAATCTGCCGTCCACTCATGTCGGTCACGCGCCCTCCGGCCGCCCGAACCAGTGCATCGCCCGCTGCCACATCCCATTCACTGCAGAGCGAGGTCCTTGGGTACACATCCGCAACACCGCTGAGGAGGTCACAGAATTTGACGGCGCTGCCTGAATTGATCCGTTCAGTGTGACCAAACTGATCAGCAAGGCTGCTGAGTAACAACTCAACTCGTTTTACAGAGTGACGGTGACTAGCCAGCATCACCAAGGGTCTCGATAAATCCCGCGCCGATGTTTGGATGACTTGCCCTTTGAGACCCTCATGCTCAGAAAAAACAGCGGCTCCATTTTCCACGACACCTAGCCAATGCTCGCAGCGGCACGGTATAGAAATTAAGCCAAGCTCCGCTTTCCCATCGATAACAAGTGCAATGTTGATGGTGAACTGATCTGTTTTCTCCAAGAACTCTTTGGTGCCGTCCAGCGGATCAACGACCCAACACGCCGGCCATTTGAGGCGATCCTCCAGCTGCGTGACCTCAGACTCCTCCGACAGTATGGGCAGTTTGGGAAAAAGCGTTTCAAGGCGCTCGCAGATCAGGTGATGGAGTCCCGTATCTGCGTCCGTCAGTGGCGTCGAATCACCTTTTTGAACAACCTCCAGCTCGTGTGATTTACGATAGAATGCACGAGCAAGGTCCGACGCCTCATCGGCAATGGCCAGTAAGTGAGTGAGGAGATCCGCCAGTGAAAAACCCGATTGAGACAAAATCGGCTGCAGACGTTCATTTCTGTTTGTTTGGTGCCACCACATTACGGAAGCCTATCATCAGATGATCGTTCAAAGCCGACAAGACAGCATTCTTCCAACAGTAGATTGGACAAAAGTTGACCACGTTCTACTCGACATGGACGGTACCTTGCTCGATTTGGAGTTTGACAACAATTTTTGGGGTCAACGCATACATGAGCACTACGCACGACTTAATGACATCAGCCTTCAGGCAACCGTCGAAAAATTCACACCTATTTTTCGCTCGGTTGCCGGTACGCTTGACTGGTACTCGACAGACTTCTGGAGCGATCAATACGGCTACAATATTATTGAGTATTCGAGGACCTTCTCCGAAGGCATACGATTTCTGCCATACGCCGAAGACTTTCTTACTGCACTCAGGAGAACGGGGATTCGTTCAACCATTGTGACCAACGCCCACCCTGATATTCTCGCGCTCAAAAATAGGCACACTGGAATTGTCGATAAGGTTGACGACGCAATTAGCAGTCATTCAATCGGTTTTGCGAAAGAGTCTCAGTATTTTT
>CBFHJX010000107.1:0-4866 GCA_965656285.1 Luminiphilus sp.
CTTTAAGTCACTCAAGCAATACAAAAAGATATGGAAGATTTTGAGTGTCGACCTACCGCAGAGCCGGCGCCAGAAGAGACCGGTAAGGTGAGCCGCATCCCTTTAATCCCGACCTTGATAGGCTTAGGAGGTGCCCCACTCGCGCTCGCATCAGGTGGTTTTTGATAAAGCAGGATTGTCCGCAATTGCGGGCTGCATTCGGCCAAGTGGCGAAGTCATCCACCGCTTCTGCTTGAACCCTAAAAAAATGGAGGCTCGGGTCGGAATCGAACCGGCGTAGACGGATTTGCAATCCGCTGCATCACCACTCTGCCACCGAGCCATAAAGGAGCACCTGCTCCGAAGAAGCGCGAAGTATACAGACTTCGGATGGTTTGTCATCCGAGATCTGAGGGATATTACCCCGTCAAACGTGCCTGATAGTTTCCTTGAATACGCTGCCCCATTAAGACCCATTGGTCTTGCGGACATCGACGCGCCAACGACTCACTGATCTCGATCGAATCAACACCCACTTTCAGTGCCATGGGAAACTGATCAGGCACGATCTCTCCAGCAGCACGAATATGTCCTTTATAGCCACGCAGCCTCAATTGTCGTGCAATCGTAAGAAATCGACCATCCGAAAATCCGTCAAACGAAATACGAATACCTGCCGACTCAAGGACGTCGCCGAGCTTGTCGGGATCTATCGACACGTGAACCTCAGTAAACTCTACGTTCAAATCATCTGCAAAGTGCCCTGTACGATCGATCGAAATAGTCACGCAACGTTCTCCGAGCTGGTAATGATGTGAGTACGGTCATGCAAACCGCACTCAAGTTTCGCAGATCCACGCCATCGACCAGCGCGCGAGTCCTCTCCTGCAATGACCCGGCTCGTACACGGTGCGCATCCCACTGATAAAAAGCCCTCACTTTCCAACGGATGCTCGAGCAAGTTATTGACCACTTTATAAGTCGCAATTTCGCTCTCAGACCATTGAGCTAGGGGGTTAATTTTGAGCTTTCCCCGCAACCGGTCAACCTCAACGCACTGAAGTTCCAACCGGGTCGATGCCTGCGCCTGTCGCTGACCCGATATCCACGCGTCGTTCATGCGAAGGTGCCTGTCGAGCGTATTGACCTTTCGCAACTGACAGCAGGCATCGGGCTGATCACGATGAAGACGTCCGAGTGCGTCATGACGTTTGGCGGCAAGTGGGTCAACCCTCGCGACTCGGACCTTTGTGAGCCCCAAGGCTCGGGTCAATTCGCGCCGGTAAGTCAGTGTTTCATCAAAATGAAAACCCGTATCCAAGAACACCACCTCTGCCGACTTCTCGACCAAGGACAGTAGATGCAACAGCACTGCGCTGTCTGCTCCAAAACTAGACACCACGACAGGGTTCTTGATAAAGGCGCTTTCGGTGAATGTGTTTCTAAGTATCTCGACTGCCGTAAGATCCGACCACGCGCCGTTAAGCCGCCGAGCCACAGCTTCCAACCGGGTCAACTCAATCGGGCTAGGCCGTTTTATCGATGGCATAAAGCGCCTCCTGAAAAGGAATCGTACCCAGTCGCTCAACAGCCGATGCAAAGGCCTCCGACTGATCTATCCGCAGGGCTAAGTAAGTATCTATTAATCGATCGAGAGCTGGCATCAACTCCTCAAAACTGAAGCCCCTCCCCATCTTCTGTCCTATAGCTGCGTGATTACCTGCGCTTCCGCCAACGGTAACCTGGTAGTTCTCTACCCCGGCCTTATCCAGCCCCAGGATGCCAATATGACCCACGTGATGGTGCCCACACGCATTAATACAACCGGAAATTTTGATTTTAAGATCGCCAATCTCTGATTCGCGACGCTCGTAACGAAGCGCAATGTCCTGCGCGATTGGGATCGACCTGGCCGTCGCTAAGGCGCAGTAGTCCATGCCGGGACAGGCGATGATATCCGAGACAAGCCCAATGTTTGCCGTCGCCAGACCGTGCTTGCCCAGCTGTTGATAAATTTCAGGCAAGTCAGCCTGCGCAACATGAGGTAGCACGATATTCTGCTCATGACTCACGCGCAGCTCTTCGTGACCAAACCGCTCAGCGAGGTTGGCCATCACCCGCATCTGCGAAGCACTAGCATCCCCCGGCGTATTTCCGTGGCCTTTCAAACTGATCGTGACACTGGCATAAGAAGGATGTTTATGTGGGCTCACATTACGCTCAACCCAAGTCCTAAAGTGCGTATCGCTATCGAGCGCACTGAAGTAACCATCTTGTGACTTCTCCAAAAAACGAGGTGGTTCGAAGTCAGCTTGAATCTCGCCAAGAACGCTCAGGTCCTGTCCAGTAAACGCCGGTCGCAGTCGCTCAAACTCGGCGTCAACACGCTCTCTAAATCGGTCAATGCCCATCTCACCAACGGTAATCTTGATCCGTGCCTTGTACTTATTGTCTCTGCGCCCAGCGAGGTTATATACCGACAAAACAGCCTCGAGATACGGCAGCAGATCTTCGGCGGGCAGTGCGTCATGCAATTGCTGACCGATAATCGGTGTCCGCCCTAACCCGCCGCCCACAAACACTTTAAATCCGATACGACCTTTGACATCGATCAACTGAAGGCCGATGTCATGGGCTCGAATCACAGCCCGATCGTCGGAACCACCGGTAATCGCAATTTTGAATTTACGGGGAAGAAACTGAAACTCGGGGTGGTCGGTGGACCACTGTCTGATCAGTTCAGCATACGGTCTTGGGTCAGCCACCTCATCCAGAGCCGCACCGGCAAACTGGTCAGTGGTCACATTGCGAATGGTGTTACCACTCGTCTGTATTGCGTGCATGTCGACGTCGGCCAATGCCTCTAGAATATCGGGTGTATCGATCAGTCGTGGCCAGTTAAATTGAATATTTTGCCGCGTTGTAAAGTGTCCGTACCCCTTGTCCCATCTGTCGGCAACATCCGCGAGCTGCCGCATTTGCCTCGGTGTCAGCGAGCCATAAGGAATAGCAACACGAAGCATGTAAGCGTGAAGCTGAAGATATACGCCGTTCATCAAGCGAAGCGGCTTAAACTCATCTTCCGTGAGAGAACCGTTTAAACGGCGCTTCACTTGATCCCGATACTGCAACACACGATCTCTAACAAAGGCGCGGTCAAATTCAGTATAGGCGTACATTAGACGGCCACCTTTTGAGGTAGGGATTCTTGTTTGCCATGACAGTAGTTACTCGGTCCGCGCTCCCTGAAGCGCTCTCGATAGTGTCTGGAAACCAGTCGATTGCCCTCTTCCAAAACCTCCGTAAGGTAAGCTCCGATAACCACTGCATCGCTCACCACCCGCTGAAGTGATGCCTGAGCCTGGTCTAGCGACGCGAACACTTTTGACCCGGTCAGATCGGTACTCCAAACTCCCGACTTGTGCCAGTAAACAGCCTCGCCCGACAGTAGATCATTCGCAGTAATGACCACGGGCAACTTAATAGCGGCCATCAGATGCCTCCATAAGGTTATCGAGAACGCTAAGGGGCTGTACCGCGTCTTGATCACCGATTCCAACTAAAATAATCAACGGGCCATTCCATTCATTGTGTTCCAATGTTTGGGCAAATTCTGCGAGTGTCGATACGAAACGTCGCTCATTATCGCGTGAAATATTTTCGATACACGTAATCACTAGGTTTCTGTCAGCGCCCGCCATCATCAGGCGACCTTGCAGAAACGCAGAGGCCCGTCGTCCCATGTAAATTGCCAGCGCCTGCTCTGATTGCACGAGCTGGCGCCAATCGTGATCCGCATAACCCTTCGCGTCATGAGCGGTCATTAACGTGACGCTCGAGTTACGATTGCGTCGTGTTAAGGAGTACTTGAGGCTGGCGGCGGCCGCTGACGCCGAGGTCACACCGGGTACCACTGAGGTTTCAATACCCGCGTTGTGTAACACGGACAACTCCTCGTCGAGCCGGCCGAAAATTGAGGGATCACCACCTTTTAAGCGCACCACTTTTGCGCCGCTACTCGCCTCTGTAAGCAGGACTTCGTTGATGTCGGCTTGGGTCACGTGTTCGCCAAATCCTTTTTTACCGACATTAATGAATTTTGCCTCACGGCGAGCCAACTCTAAGACGCCGCCGCCAACCAGACGGTCATAAACAACCACCTCCGCCTCGTGAAGCAGTCGTCGCGCCTTAAGTGTTAACAGCTCTGGATCCCCGGGGCCTGCGCCAACAAACGCCACCGAGCCCGGCTCTCGATCCCTCTCCAAATGGCTCTCAAGCAGCCTCTCAAGACCTTGTCTGACCTCCTCAGCACTGCTCACACTAGTGAGCCGATCGGTACTGAAAAATGCCTTCCAAAACTGCCGTCGTGCCAGCCCCTCAGGTAAGACACGCACCTTTGAACGAAACGCCTGCGCGAATCGGGCAATCTCCCCAAGACGTGTGGGTAACTGCGACTCGATATCTGACTTAAGCTGTCTTGCCAAAACCGGTGCAGTGCCCTCCGTGCCTATGGCCACGACGACTGGGTCGCGATCGACAATTGCAGGGGTTATAAAATCGCAGGCGTCGGTTCGGTCTAAAACGTTGACGATTGCGCCCTCGGCGCGGGCACGAGCAGCCACTGTATCGTTTACGGCATCGTCATAATGCGCAGTGTAGACAAGTGTCACACCGGCAAAATCGGCCTCGCGGGGCAACCCCGCATTCAGTTTTATGACGCCTTTTTTGGCCCACGACTGCATCTCGTCACTCGGGCTGTTGGCAAACACAGTGATATCGGCCTGTGTCTTAAGCACGCCACGGCACTTGGCATCGGCCATTTGTCCGTCACCGACGACGACCACCTTACGTCCCTTTGTCGCCACGAAAATCGGAAGAAAGTCCATA
>CBFHJX010000108.1:0-4841 GCA_965656285.1 Luminiphilus sp.
AATTATCGAGTTTATACACACGGCCACCCTGCTGCATGATGACGTCGTTGATATTTCCACACTTCGCCGAGGAAGGCCCACGGTCAACAGTGAATTTGGCAACGCGCCAAGTGTGCTTGTGGGAGATTTCCTCTACACGCGCGCCTTTCAGCTCATGGTGCAACTGGATGATATGCGAATACTGGCTTTAATGGCGGATGTGACCAACCAGATTGCCGAGGGTGAGGTATTACAACTCGTACGTGCGGGGGATCCCGAGACGTCTCGTGAGCAATACTTCGACGTCATCACCCGCAAGACCGCCATTTTGTTTGCGGCCGCCTGTGAAGGTGCGGTCATGTTAAGTGGCGAAAGCGACGACGTACTCGCCCGAATGCGCAGTGTTGGACTGAACTTAGGGATTGCGTTCCAGTTGATCGATGACGTTTTGGACTACGAAGGCGACCCCGAGACCACGGGTAAAAATGTCGGTGACGATCTGAACGAGGGCAAGCCCACACTCCCACTCATTCATGCGATGAACCATGCGTCACCTGAGGGCGCCGCCTTGATCGCCAATTCTATTCGTCACAAGTCAGTTGAAAACCTGGACGCCGTTGTGGCGCTCGCCAAGACCACCGGCGGCATTGACGAGACTCGTCGTGCGGCCGTTGAACACTGTGGGCGTGTGAGCACTGCACTTGCCGACTTACCGGCAACGGCCGCCAGAGCCAGCCTCAAAAAATTAGCTGAATTTTCCATCGCTCGGGAGAGTTAACCCATGCTGCTAAGCAGTGATCACGCCGCCCTCAAGGCCGAGGCGGATCGCCTCAAAACCGTCTCGATCGCCAGCCTTTTTGAGCAAGACCCTGGCCGTGTTGATGCGCTGAGCCTGTCTGCTGCAGGTTTGCAGCTCGATGCCTCAAAGCAGCTGATTGACCGCTCCACAATGCGGGTACTGGCCAGCGCCGCAACCGGTGCGGATCTGCAGGGCAAGTACTCGCAATTGATCAGCGGCGCTCAGGTCAATATCACCGAAGAGCGTGCCGCACTGCACACGCTTTTACGGGGGACAGCAGCAGGAGAACTGCCCGAACTCACTCAAGCGGTCAACGACACGCTTCAACGCATGGCGGATGCAACCCATTCGGTTCATTCCGGTGCGCACACGGGAGCCACGGGCAAACCCTTCACCGACGTTATTAATATTGGCATTGGTGGTTCGGACTTGGGCCCCAGAATGGTGTGCCGCGCGCTCGATAGTGCAACGCCAAATCTGCACACACACTTTATTTCAAACGTCGATCCGCACGATCTCGATGTCGTGACTCGAGGGCTAAACCCTGAGACCACCCTGCTGATCGTCTGCTCTAAAACCTTTACCACCGAAGAAACACTGACCAACGCGCAACGTGCGAAGCAATGGCTGCTCAGCGGGGGCGTACCCGAAGCACGCATTGGACAGCATGTGTTTGCCGTGACCACCAATCTCACCGCCGCGGGGGCGTTTGGCATCTCTGCAGATGCCTGCTTCCCTATGTGGGACTGGGTCGGCGGTCGTTACTCTGTGTGGTCGGCCATCGGCCTCGTCATCGCGCTGGGCTATGGTTGGTCTGCATTTACCGGGCTACTGGCCGGCGCAAACACGCTGGACGAGCATGCGCGAGAAATCGACCCACTAAAAAACCTGCCCATGCTGATGGCACTGCTGGAGTTCTGGAATACTCGCTATTTAGGCGTTGAGACTCATGTTGTGCTCCCCTATTCGCAGCGTCTTGAGCATCTGTCTGACTTTTTACAGCAGCTCACCATGGAAAGTAACGGCAAGCGCGTAACCCTCACGGGCGAGGAAATTACCGAAGCCACTGCCCCGGTCCTGTGGGGATCAGCCGGTACCATAGGGCAGCACTCTTACTACCAACTGCTGCACCAAGGCAATCGTCGCTTTACCGCAGACATTGTTTTGCCACTGACCAATGGCGATGTCGATTTAGACGCACACCGTAAGCTCGCCGCTAATGCTCTGGCGCAGAGCCGTGCGTTTTTGATCGGACGAACGACGGATGAGTCTACCGAACTCGCCCGAGCCAAAGGACTGCCACCTGAGCTCGCGCCGCATTTTCAGATGCCGGGCAATCACCCGCACAACACGCTTGTTATGACGGCGGTCAGTGCAGAAACCGTGGGCGCCATGATCGCCACCTACGAACACAAAACCTACTTTTTATCGGCTCTAATGGGCCTCAATGCGTTCGATCAATGGGGCGTTGAGCTGGGTAAAGCCATTGGCAAGCAAATTCGCACGACGCTTGAGAACGCGACGGGAATGGACGACCTTGATGCGTCAACCGCGGCACTGGCCACCGCGTGGTTGGACGCAAACCGCTGAACGTTTGTAAAAAAAAGCCCGGTCATCACCGGGCTTTTTATCACTCTTACTTAAGGCTTAGACGCGCTCGATGATTATAGCGGGGGCCATTCCGCCTGCTGCGCACATGGTAATCAATGCGAAGCGCTTCTGCTGACGCTCGAGCTCATCAAGCGCAGTGCCCACAAGAATCGATCCTGTTGCGCCAATGGGGTGGCCCAAGGCCATAGCACCACCGTTGATATTCACCTTCTCACGGTCAAGGTCTAGTCTGCGAATGAACCGTTCCGCCACCACGGCGAACGCTTCGTTAATTTCCCAGACGTCAATGTCGTCTTTGGTGAGACCCGCTTTCATGAGTACTTTCTCCGCGGCAGGTACCGGCGCGTTCAGCATCAGCGTTGGGCAATCTCCCATATTCGCTGTTGCAACAATGCGCGCACGTGGCGTCATTCCAGTCTTCTTCATGTAGGACTCTGACGCCAGCAAAAGTGCCGCGGCACCGTCAACGACGCCGGATGAATTGCCCGCGTGGTGAATGTGATTGAACGCTGTGATCTCAGGGTACTTTTGCTGAATCAATGCGCCATAGGTGGTCCCCTGCTCGTCGATCGGCACATCACGCACAACACTGAACACAGTCTTGAGCTCGGAGAGGCCCTCTCTCGTCGTCTGCGGACGCGGAAACTCTTCGTGATCGAGCGCCACAGTGCCATCAGGATTTTTTACCGTGATTAACGACTTATCAAAGCGTCCTTCTGCAATCGCACGTGCCGCGCGCGCCTGACTGACCATTGCAAGATTGTCGACAGCATCGCGATCGATCCCCTCAAGCGTTGCAATGGCGTCCGCACAGACTCCTTGCTGCGACTGAGGATGCAGGGCTCGCAATTCGAGATTGCCCGAATCAATCATGGGCGGCTTCGTCGGGTCGCCCGTTTGCCCGTGGTAACTCATCATTTCAGTACCGCCGGCCACAACCAGATCTTCCATACCGGACATGATTTGTGCCGCCGCTAAGTTGACCGTGGTAATACCGGAGCCGCAGAAGCGATCGAGCGTCACACCCGATGACCGTACATCATAACCCGCGTTCAGCGCAGCCATACGGCCTAAATCGCCGCCCTGCTTTCCACTTTGCGACGACGTCCCCCATATAATGTCATCGACGTCGGCCGTGTTGAGCGCATTGCGTTCAGCCAGCGCACTGAGCACCGTCGACCCGAGGTATGAGGGGTGAAGGTGTGCAAGCGCACCCTTACCGACTTTACCGACACCTCGTGGTGTCCGACATGCGTCTACAATGTATGCGTTGCCCATAGTCAATCTCCTTAGAGTGAGTGTTCAGCGCGTTTCATCGCGCGCTTTTTTGTCATTATGGCTCGTTCGTCCATTTCAATGCCGGTTCACGCTACGTTGCCCTTACAGAGGGGTCAAGTGCCACCGAGTTCGTCTTATCGTGTGGTTACCGAGCAAACGCGCAGGCATTTTCCAATAGCGCACGTTCGTCTGGATCTAATATCGGGTCGTCGGCCGCGTCGATGCACTCCAGTAACTCATGACGATTCTTAACCCCTAATACCACGGACCCAATGTCTTGGATTGACAATGCGTAACGATGCGCCAAGCGCGCCGGTGTTTGTCCCCAGTCTGACGCCAGTGCTCGGAAATCCGCTGCCCGCTCAAAATCCATTTGATCTGCATCGTCAGCCGGTAGCACTCTGTCCATTGCTGACGTCAACGCCCCAGCCTGAACCGCCCGAATAGCGAGTGCGGGCACTTCATATTGCCGGCACGCCTCTAACACACGTCGACCATCAAACCCGTCAGTCACATAGCCAATATTTCCCGCAGAATTGAGTGGGTTCACAACGCATTGGACTGCCGTTGGTGGCTTATGATGCGCAATCGCTTTTTCCAGTGCCGACTCCTGACCGAGTGCGAATCCCCAACCTCCAATTTTGCCCTCACGTTGCAAGCGTTCAAAGGCCGGAATAACCGACTCGAGAAAGTAGCTCAACGGTGTGGCGATGCGGTCGCGCAGCTCATCGTGATGCGGCAACACATGGTGGTCTTCAATGAGTTGCGAGTGCAGGAAAAACAAGTCGGCTCGCTCAATGCCCATCGTTTGAAGCGAGCGCGTCAAGGACGCGTTGAGCTTGTCGTAGACCGCCTCCGGCGCAACCCGCCCTAAGCGGTACTTCGTGGTGAAGCGAAAGTTCGATTTGTCAGCACCTCGAAATGCCTCACCAATGACTGTTTCGGCCTCACCGCGGCCGTACATAGGCGCCATATCGAAATGAGTAATGCCTTTATCAGCGGCGAGTCGTGCCGTTGCTACAGCCTCCTCTCGGGTGGTGTCGCCCCAAATCTGACCCAAACCACCGCCGCCAAGCGTCAGCGCACTGACACTACCAAACGGCCTGAATTGCCTTCTTTCCACGGAACACTCCCGCCCTCACAGTGACCCGTGAGGCTAAGGAGTTGGGGCTTA
>CBFHJX010000109.1:0-4827 GCA_965656285.1 Luminiphilus sp.
TTGCCGTATGGGACACCTCGACCACCGCCCTTCTCATCTGCCTAACACTCGCCGGTCTTTGCCACCTCGTAGAATTTCGTAAGAGCTGGCGGCGAGGGTCAGGCTCGTAGCACACTCACCACGCGGGCCGCATCGACACCTGCTCGGGCATTTCGTTCGGAATCGTGGGCAAGAAGAACAAACGCAAAATAGTCGCGCCAATTCCCACCTGCAGCGACATTCGTCGCAGTTTAGCGCCTAACCCCGGTGCATTTTCGAGGGCATCCGCACGCACATTGAGATCCAACAAGCGCTCCAAACCGCGCTGAAACTTTGGATCACGCGTATTCAAGGTCATTGGAAAGACCTGCTTTGAGATCTCGGTCGTAATATCAAACACCGTATGGTCAAACTCGGTGACATCCATTCCAAACGCTTCGTAGAGCTTTGGTCGTGAGTGGTCGCGAACGTACATGGTGGTGTAAACCAAGACCAAGAACATGCGGATGTACAGCTTATTAAAACCAGTCAGCAGCTCCGGATTTGCACGCATCAGCAAAGCAAACGCCTCCCCGTGAGAGAACTCGTCGTTACACCACTCGTAAAACCAATTAAAAATAGGATGGAATCGACGCTCTGGATTTCGCTCAAGGTGACGATAGATGGTGATGTAGCGCGCATAGCCAATCTTTTCAGACAGATATGTGGCATAAAAAATAAACTTCGGACGAAAGTAAGTGTATTCCTTGGCCTGCTTCAACACACTGAGGTCGACCGCCACACCCAACTTATTCAGGGCACGATTAATAAAGCCGGCATGACGCGACTCGTCACGTGCCATGTACCGGAATAGCTGTGCAATCTCTGGATTATCAACCTTTCGCTCGATTTCTTGGTACAGCACACAACCTGAATACTCGGCCGTAATCGAGCTCACCAATAAGTCCAAGAATTCTGCTTTGAGCTCAGGGTCAGCGTCGAGCTCTGCGGGATCAAACTCATAATTTTGCTTAAAGTGCTCGCGGTTCTTATCCCGTTTGAAGGCGGCCATCATGACGTCCCACTCGCCTCGGACGGCTTCAATGTCGTACTGACCAATCTCCTGACAATTGGTCGTATAAAATCTAGGCGCCAGCGCACGACTCTCTAAGGCTTGCTTGGTGCTTTCGTTCATCGCCGTCGAATCTTGTGCCATGTTTCCTCCATGTACTCATTAGGGCATTCCAAAGCTAACACCATAATGTACAGATTTTTAGCCTATTAAAGTGTAAACTTTATTTTACCTTGGCCATTCAATCAAGTTAGTAGTCCATTCCCACTTCATCAGAGACCTCAAATCATGTCCAGCACGAGCGGCGAGAAACTTTTCCATCTCGGTTATGTCAGCGTTGAAACGAGCGACCTGGGGTCAGAAGGAATGGTGAGCCTTCTAGACGAAGCGAGGCGGATCAATGCGGAACGTAACCTCACTGGCATTCTTCTCCACCGAGACCACTCCTTTTATCAGGTGCTTGAGGGCGAAGAGTCTGAAGTGAAGCGAACCTTTGAGGGAATAGGAAAAGATAAGCGTCACAAGGCCATTGATGTGTTATTCGAGGGCCATGTTGAACAACGCGAGTTCGCTGACTGGCAAATGGGATTTTTAAATCTGGACGGCTTAAACCCAGAGACACTGAAGGGTTATTCCGACTTTTTATCCCGCGAGGACAATGCGAAAGACTTTCTTGAGAATCTGAGTCGCGGCAAGCGCTTGGCTATGATGTTTCGCTCAATGGAATAGCTGCGAGAATTTTTTTTGCCCTATCCCTGGGGACGTCTAGACTTGAAAAGTGGGGCCAGCAGCCCCAAATCTTAATCAACACATAAAACCTTGGGGACATTATGCAGTTTTTATCGTTTGGTCTTATAAGCTCCGTCGCAATAGCAATTCTTTTGATTGTTATCTTAGCCAAGGCCGTTAAATTCGTGCCACAAAATCGCGCCTTTGTTGTAGAGCGTTTCGGAAAGTACACCCGCACCCTAGAGGCAGGACTTAACTTTCTCAACCCCTTCTTCGATCGAGTCTCTTACAACCGAACATTGAAAGAGCAGGCGTTTGACGTCCCCAGCCAATCGGCGATTACGCGCGACAACATTTCGCTGGTCGTTGATGGGGTGCTCTACCTGAAAGTTTTAGACCCGTATAAAGCCTCTTACGGTGTTGACGACTACGTTTGGGCGGTCACACAGCTCGCGCAAACGACCATGCGGAGTGAGATTGGTAAGATCGAACTTGATAAAACGTTTGAGGAGCGGGAGGCGCTCAATAACAACATCGTTTCTCAAATTAATGAGGCAGCTGGCCCCTGGGGTGTCATGGTGCTTCGTTACGAAATTAAGGATATTGAGCCACCACGAACCGTTCTCGATGCCATGGAGCGGCAAATGAAGGCTGAGCGAGAAAAGCGCGCGTCTATTCTTGAGTCGGAAGGCGAACGACAGTCATCAATCAATGTCGCTGAAGGTGAAAAGCGATCGCGCGTTCTCGCTGCCGAGGCTGAGAAAGCAGAGCAAATCTTGAAAGCCGAGGGTGAGGCGAATGCGATCATTGCGGTCGCAAACGCGAAGGCTGAGGCGCTTGAAAAAGTCGGCGCCGCGGCCAACACAGAAGACGGTCAAAAGGCCGTGCAGTTAGATCTTGCTGAACAGGCCATCACCGCCAAAGAGGCTATTGCGCGCGAGTCTTCGGTGGTACTGCTGAGCGACTCCCAAACGAGTCCCTCAAATGTCGTCGCCGAGGCGATGACCATTGTGAATCGGCTGAACGCGGTGCAAGGGAAGACTGATGGGACTTCTTGAATATTTTAATGAAAACCAAGCCAGCTTTTGGTTCGCGCTGGGGGCTTTAGCGCTTGTCATAGAGTTAGCGGTGCTCGGAATGAGCACCATCATTCTCTTTCTCATCGGGCTGGGCGCCTTGGTCACCGGGCTATTGGTTTACCTGGGTATTGTCCCCAGCGGATGGCTCGCAGGCTTTGCCGTCATGGGCATAACCTCTTTCATACTGGGCGTCGCTTTGTGGAGACCGCTCAAAAAATATCAAACGGCCGAACCTCCTCGCTCAGGACAAAGCTCTGACTTTATCGGACACGAATTTGAACTCTCAACGTTATTAGATCGGGAAACTCACTCGACACACCAGTTCTCTGGCGTGACTTGGCGCGTAGATCTTGCCCGTGAAGAAGGTGATAAGTCCCTGGCCTCGGGCGATCGTGTTTGCGTTGTCGCCCTACATCCGGGAATCTTGGTCGTGGCTCAAGCCTAATTAGACCCGCTGATGGCAGGCTTCATGATAGCGAAGTTGCCATCAGCAGTCCCTATGAGCGTGGTCTTTGAGTAGAGCTCGCCACGCACATTAACGATCCGTCTACCCCGATTGACCACCGAGGCCACGCACTCGACAGGCCCTTCTCGAACTGGCTTCAGAAAGTTCATGGTGATCTGAACCGTCGCACACATCTCACCCTCGTCGAGGTGCTGCATCACGGCGGCACCCATTAAATTATCGACTAAAGTAAAGAGCGCCCCCCCGTGAACGACGCCGTTAGGGTTTAAGTGCATATCACTAATCGCAAGCCGGCCTTGTGCTGCCTCGGTATCACTTCTCAGCACCTCTAATCCAATGAGCTCAGCAAATCCGAGAGTAGACATAGTAGGACCTTTAGTTTGATCGTTTGGGCGCCGCAATATAGCAACAATTGACTCGCCTGTACTGAGTCAATCTCGCCGGACGCAAAGCCACTGAACACCATGTTCTAGCTCGACACATCAGATTGCCACGTGCGCTATAGCCTTCGTTACCCCCAAACCACAATCCATTGGTTCAGAGACGGGATATAGCACCTGCTTAAGGCGCGACCTACTGAGTCAATAGGTGCGATTCGATAAATTCTGCCTGACGACGGTAGTAAAACAGCTGGTTCGATCGTTTTCGCCAGCCGTGACCCTCGTCGGGTATTTTGATGTAAGGTGCGTCAATACCGTTCGCGCGAAGCGTCCTCACCATGACTTCGGTTTCGTAAATATCAATACGGGGATCCATCTCTCCGTGCGAGTACAAAACAGGCACACGGATTTGATGTGCCTGACGAATCGGCGAATTGACGGTGTAAAACTCTCGCCACTGAGACTCACGAATATCCCCATACTCAAGCCGATCTGACGCCTGAAGTGCCGGCGAAGCCACTTCCAGTGCCGTGACCCAGTCGGCAACGCCGTAGCGCGAGACGCCGACTCTGAATGCTGAAGGATAAGCGGCAAGTACGGCATTGACCATGTATCCGCCATAAGAGCCCCCCGAAACGGCTGCTCTGGAGGTATCCACTCGACCGTCTTTCTCAAAAAAAGCCAGCATATCCACAAGGTCTCGGACACTGTTCAAGCGCTTGCGTTGATCGTCGAGTCTGACATAGGTTCGTCCGAAACCGGTCGAGCCACGCACGTTGGGTTTAAACACAGCGACTCCGCGGGCAACGTGATACTGAGACACCGCGTCAAAGCCCGCTCTGGCCTGCGCGGTAGGCCCGCCATGAACCTCGAAAATCACAGGGGGCGCTGAAGTCTCTCCACCGGATACGGGCAGATATAAAAGCCCTTGAAGCTCGACTCCATCGCGTGCGGGCATAATCACACTGACCGGCTTAACAAGTGATTGGGCTGCAACTCCGGCAAGATTCGAACTGATCAGTCGACGGCTTACGCCGCTGCCCAACTCAATGAGATAGATGTCGCCGGGCGTTCGCCAACCGCTAATACCGACAGACACCAAGTCGCTGTGATCAGAGCAACTCACTGTATAGACACCTTCCG
>CBFHJX010000110.1:0-4805 GCA_965656285.1 Luminiphilus sp.
ACCAAAACCAAAACCAAAACCAAAGCTTAACTCGGTGAAAGTACTTGAGCCAAAACCGATTCCAAGGCCTGACCCTATTGTTCCTGAACCGGTCTCGGCTGATGACAATAGGACCTCTACCGAGAATCAGTTAGCACGGCTTCAAAAGGAGCTGTTGGATGGACTGATGGATTTACCCGAGGCTGAGGGGCAGGCACGGGCTGACGAGGTGAGCGAGGTGCAGCGTGTCGCGACGCTCATGCAAGCCCGCATCACCCAAAACTGGCGACGTCCACCTTCGGCGCGCAACGGTATGGAAATTTTGTTAGAGATCAGTCTCGTACCGACCGGCGATGTCGTCGGTATTTCTGTTTTAAGCAGCAGTGGAAGTATTGCGTTCGATCGAAGTGCGATTGCCGCTGTGGAGCGTGTGGCTCAGTTTTCCGAAGTGGCGGTTTTGCCTATTTCAGATTTCGAGCGATACTTTCGCCGGTTTCCACTGCGTTTTAAGCCTGAGGATCTGAGGTACTAGTGATGTTGTTACGCTCGTGTGTGTTTGTTTTTGGGTTGTTTCTTACCACCACCGCCGCGGCGCAGCTGGAGATTCAGGTGACGCGTGGCATTGATAACCCTACTGCCATTGCCATTGCACCGTTCGCCTGGGATGGCTTGGGCTCTGCGCCCACTGACTTTGCGCAAATTGTGGACTCTGATCTGGCACGAAGTGGACAGTTTAGCCCGGTCAGCCGACGAGATATGTTGAGCTTGCCCTCAGCAAGAGAGGAGATTTTTTATCGCGATTGGCGTGCTATTTCGACCCGCTATTTGGTTATCGGTCGGGTGAGTCAAGGGACCCAACTTCGCGTTGACTTTTCATTGCACGATGTTGAGCGAGGTGTGGAGTTATTCTCGGGTCAGGTGGTGAGCGCCGAATCTGAGGCCCGCATGGCAGCGCACCGTGTTGCTGACTTGATCTATGAAAAACTGACTGGTATTCCTGGCGCATTTGCCACACGACTTATTTACGTATCGGTGACGCGTAACCCGGACGGTAAGGACTTTTATCGATTGACGGTGGCGGACGCTGACGGTCGTAGGCCCATTGTTTTGCTAGAGGGTCGCGACCCCATTCTTGCCCCGAGTTGGTCCCCGGATGGGAAAGAGGTGGCTTATGTCTCTTTCGAATCCTCTCGACCGGCGATTTACCGTCAGGTACTTGCCACTGGAGAGCGGGAGCAGCTGACCTATTTTCAGGGGCTCAATAATTCCCCGGTTTGGTCGCCCGACGGCAAGTCAATGGCGTTGGTTTTATCCAAGGACGGTAGCCCGGATATTTATTTGCTTGACCTTCAAACAAAGCAATTTCAGCGTTTGACGCGACATTACGGCATTGACACCGAGCCGACTTGGATGCCCGACGGGCAATCACTGCTGTTCACCTCCGACCGTGGAGGGCGACCCCAAATTTATCGTTATGAACTCGCGACCGGTAAGATTGAGCGGGTCACGTTTGAGGGGCGTTACAACGCGCGTGCGCGCGTTGCGGAGGACGGTCGAAACGTCGCTCTGGTTCACCAGCGAAAGGGGCGGTTCCATATTGCTGTTTTTGATTTGGTAACCGAACGACTGACTGTGTTAACCGAGACGTCGCTGGATGAAAGTCCGAGCATCGCACCTAATGGGTCGTTGGTAATCTACGCGACCAAGCGTGGTGAACGGAGTGTTTTGGGTGCTGTCGCCGTGGACGGAGGAGTTAAATTTAGCTTGCCCGCACGATCGGGTAGCGTTCAAGAGCCCGCTTGGTCACCCATGTTGGTCGAACAGTGACAAAAAAACATTTCGTGGTTCAACAAACGGACCTATATGCGATACATTATGTCTAGTCCTCAAAACTCTGCGTAGGAAACACGTCATGACAACGAAAAATACTTTGGGAAAAGCCGCGGTTGTTGTTCTGCTGGCTACATTAGTGAGCGCATGTTCCAGCAATGCGGCGAAAGAAGAAGCCGCGGCTCAGGCGACAGCCGAGCGTGTCGCTGCTGAGCAAGCCGCTGCAGCAGAGGCTGTTGCTGCAGAGGAGCGTGCGATCGAAAAAGAGAAAGCGATGGTCATGCAGGAGCAACGTGAAGCGAAGCGTCGGTTGATGGATGCCGCGTCGGCTGCTGGCACGGTATTTCTTTTTGACTATGACAGTTCAACACTCAGTGATGACGCTCGTGCGGCGTTAGACGCACACGTCGCGCTGTTGATGTCCGGGAGCGCCAACGCTCGCCTTGAGGGACACACCGACGAGCGTGGTACTCGTGAATACAATCTCGCACTGGGCGAGCGTCGAGCCAACGCTGTACGCGACTACATGGTAGCCAGTGGTGTCCCCGCTTATCGGTTAGAGACCATTAGTTACGGCGAGGAAAATCCAGTGGCTTACGGTTCAGACGAGTCCAGTTGGAGTAAGAATCGTCGAGTGGAGATCAAGTAAGACGTCATGATCTTGCAGCGATTTTTAGAGCCGGCGCTTGTCGCCGGCTTTTTTATTCTGTCCAGCGCAGCGTTTGCTCAAACCGAGGTGTTTCGACCCGCAGCGGAGCCCGCAGGGGTGCTCCCTTATCGGTCTGCAGACACTGCGGTCAACACCGTGACTGTTCGGCCTTTATCCGCTGCGGCGACTGATTCGCGCACAGTGGCGATTCGCGTCCAGCAGCTTGAAGAGGAGATTCGTCGTCTGAATGGTTTGGTAGAGGAGCAGGCAAGTTTGCTCGCGCGTCTTCAGGATCAGGCTCTCGAGCGCTACGTTGAGATGGATCGGCGATTGGCGGTATTGGGTGCTGCTGAGGATACTTTTTCGGCAGTCGCTGCAACTGAAGGTGTCGTCGTTGTTGAACCGCAAGATGTGAGCACCAATAACGCACAGGCTCAGGTTCCGGAGGCGCAGCCGGGTGAGCAAGAGGCCTATCAGTCTGCGTATGGTTTCGTTAGAGAGCGCCAATTTGATCAAGCGTTGATCGCGTATAATGCGTTTCTAGCGGCATATCCCTACGGCCGATACTCTCCAAATGCACACTATTGGTTGGGGGAGCTTTATCTGGTAGTGGAGCCTGTTGATCCCGAGTCGGCGCGGCAGAATTTTCAACTCCTGCTTGATCAATACCCCGCTGATCGGAAGGTCCCAGACGCGCTTTATAAGCTGGGCCGTGTCCATGCACTAAAGGGTAACGAGGATCGTTCGCGCGAGTATTTAACGCGTGTTATCGACGAATATGGCGCTGATCAACATCCTGCGGCGCAGTTAGCGCAAGATTTTCTCGACAGTCAGCTTTAGCGTCCCCACTTTTTTTGAGTCGTCATTTGTGTCGCAGTTACGTATTACTGAAATATTCCACTCGCTCCAAGGTGAGGCCCGCTCGGTGGGTATTCCCACCGTGTTTGTTCGCCTGACTGGGTGCCCTTTGCGCTGTCAGTACTGCGATACAGAATATGCCTTTTCGGGCGGCGAGCTGATGGCGCTGGACAGTATCTTGGCGCAAATTCGCGCGTTCAACTGCGAATACGTGTGTGTTACTGGAGGTGAGCCGCTTGCACAGTCCGGCTGTAACGCTTTGTTGCAGCGTCTCTGTGATGAGGGGTTTCGTGTGTCGCTTGAGACCAGTGGTGCGATGTCAATTGAGCACACACCGACGGCCGTCAGCCGAGTCGTCGATATAAAGACACCGGACTCTGCGGAGTCGCATCGCAATCTGTGGGGCAATATTGAATTCCTTACGAAGCATGATCAGTTGAAATTCGTCATCTGTAGTCGTGACGACTACGAATGGGCGCGCTTTAAGCTCGACGAGTTTTCGCTCAAGAGTAGGGTTACTGATGTGTTGTTTTCTCCCTCACACCATGACTTGAGAGCAACGGACTTGGCCGACTGGATTGTTGAAGACCGTTTGCCGGTGCGCTTTCAAATGCAGCTGCACAAAGTGCTGTGGAACGATGAACCTGGACGTTAATGACGAATATGAAAACTAAAGCCGTAATACTCACCTCAGGAGGTTTGGACTCAGCAACGTTGCTGGCCATGGCGCACAATAATGGCCGTGAGTGTTACAGCCTAAGCTTCGATTATGGTCAGCGGCATCGTGCGGAGCTTAATGCCGCGCGAGGGCTTGCCGAGGGTTATGGCGACGTTGTTCATCGTGTTATGTCACTCGATTTATCAGCGATCGGTGGATCGGCGCTCACCGACATGGATATTCCTGTTCCGACGACGCCTCAGGAGGGTATTCCCATTACCTACGTTCCTGCCAGAAACACGGTGTTTTTGTCGCTGGCACTGGGGTGGGCAGAGGTTTTAGGGGCGAGTGAGATTTACATTGGTGTCAACGCGGTGGACTACTCGGGCTACCCGGACTGTCGCCCGGAGTTCATTGCGGCCTATCAACAGCTGATTGGCGTCGCCACTAAAGCAGGCGTTGAAGGTGCGTCGATCAGCTTGGAGACGCCGCTGATCGATCTGAGTAAGGGCGCCATTATTGAAGCGGGTCTTCGCCTTGGGGTCGACTACTCGATGACTGTGTCCTGCTATCAGGCCGACGAAATGGGGCGTGCATGTGGCGAGTGTGACAGCTGTCGCCTGAGAGCTGTGGGCTTTGAGCAAGCGGGTGTGCCAGACCCGACACGATATCGTTAATTTCAGGGGTTGCTTTTTCTTTCGTAAACCGTACGATACGCGCCCTCTTACAGTACTTTTGGGTCGTTAGCTCAGTCGGTAGAGCAGTTGGCTTTTAACCAATTGGTCGCTGGTTCGAACCCAGCACGACCCACCATTTTTAAGAAGCCACCAG